>NZ_JAVRPS010000038.1:0-3348 GCF_032162105.1 Mycobacterium sp.
AGGCGTTGGAGAAGTACTCCACCGATCTGACCGCAGCCGCGCGTGAAGGCAAGCTGGACCCAGTCATCGGGCGCGACAACGAGATTCGTCGCGTCGTGCAGGTGCTGAGCCGTCGCACCAAGAACAATCCGGTGCTGATCGGTGAGCCCGGCGTCGGCAAGACCGCGATCGTCGAGGGCCTGGCCCAGCGCATCATCGCCGGCGACGTGCCGGAGAGCCTGCGCGACAAGACCGTCGTCTCGCTCGACCTCGGCTCGATGGTGGCAGGCGCCAAGTACCGCGGCGAGTTCGAGGAGCGGCTCAAGGCCGTCCTCGACGACATAAAGAACTCGGCGGGGCAGGTCATCACCTTCATCGATGAGCTGCACACCATCGTGGGTGCCGGTGCCACCGGCGAATCGGCGATGGACGCGGGCAACATGATCAAGCCGATGCTGGCCCGCGGCGAGCTGCGGATGGTGGGCGCCACCACGCTCGACGAGTACCGCAAGTACATCGAGAAGGACGCCGCCCTCGAGCGGCGCTTCCAGCAGGTATTGGTCGGCGAGCCGTCGGTCGAGGACACCGTCGGCATCCTGCGCGGACTCAAGGACCGCTACGAGGTACACCACGGCGTTCGGATCACCGACTCCGCACTGGTGGCAGCGGCCACGCTGTCCGACCGCTACATCACCTCGCGCTTCCTGCCCGACAAGGCCATCGACCTGGTCGACGAGGCCGGGTCGCGGCTGCGCATGGAGATCGATTCCCGACCCGTCGAGATCGACGAGGTCGAACGCCTGGTGCGTCGCCTCGAGATCGAGGAGATGGCGCTCGCCAAGGAGGAGGACGACGCGTCCAAGGACCGTTTGGAGAAGCTGCGCGCCGAATTGGCTGATCACCAAGAGAAATTGGCACAACTGACCACAAAATGGCAGAACGAGAAGAACGCCATCGACATCGTCCGCGATCTCAAGGAACAGCTCGACACCCTGCGTGGTGAGTCCGAGCGTGCCGAACGCGACGGCGACCTCGCCAAGGCGGCCGAGCTGCGCTACGGGCGCATACCCGAGATCGAGAAGAGGCTCGACGCCGCACTGCCTCATGCGCAAGCCCAAGAGAACGTCATGCTCAAGGAGGAGGTCGGCCCCGACGACATCGCAGAAGTGGTTGCGGCGTGGACCGGTATCCCGGCCGGCCGGATGCTCGAGGGCGAGACGGCCAAGCTGCTGCGCATGGAGGACGAGCTCGGCAGGCGCGTCGTCGGCCAGAAGAAGGCCGTCCAGGCGGTCTCGGATGCAGTGCGCCGCAGCCGCGCCGGCGTCGCGGACCCGAACCGGCCGACTGGCTCGTTCCTGTTCCTCGGCCCCACGGGTGTCGGCAAGACCGAACTCGCAAAGGCGCTGGCGGACTTCCTGTTCGACGACGAGCGGGCGATGGTCCGCATCGACATGAGCGAGTACGGCGAGAAACACTCCGTCGCGCGTCTGGTCGGTGCGCCGCCCGGCTACATCGGCTACGACCAAGGCGGTCAGCTGACCGAGGCGGTGCGCAGGCGCCCGTACACGGTCGTGTTGTTCGACGAGGTGGAGAAGGCCCACCCGGACGTGTTCGACGTGCTGCTGGCGGTGCTCGACGAGGGCAGGCTGACCGATGGTCAGGGCCGCACGGTCGACTTCCGCAACACCATCCTCATCCTGACGTCCAACCTGGGCTCGGGTGGCACCGAGGAGCAGGTGATGGCGGCGGTGCGCGCGGCGTTCAAGCCGGAGTTCATCAACCGCCTCGACGACGTGCTGATCTTCGACGCCCTGCAACCCGACGAACTGGTGCAGATCGTCGACATCCAGCTGGACCAGCTGCAGAAGCGACTGGCCCAGCGCCGGCTCATCCTCGAGGTGTCGCTGCCTGCCAAGAAGTGGCTGGCCGATCGCGGCTTCGACCCGCTCTACGGGGCCCGGCCGCTGCGGCGGTTGGTGCAGCAGGCCATCGGCGACCAACTCGCCAAGCTGCTGCTGGCCGGCGAGGTGCACGACGGCGACGTGGTGCCGGTCAACGTCCGCGCGGACGGGGACGGCCTGGTTTTGGGCTGAGCGCTTCACCGCGAGCAGTCCGCGCAAGCCGCGGCTCCAGCAAAGGTCCTCGATACACGGCGTGTCGGGGACCTTTTGTGTCTCGCGGTGGTCTGACGGGACGGATCTAACCCGCCGCATGATCGCAGGCGACTGCGACCTCGAGGGCTGAGCAGATCTCGTGCATCCGGGTGTCGGCCAGTCTGCCAAGGCGGCTGACGAGCACTGCGACTGAGACGCTTTCGACCGAGTCGAGGTTGACCGCCGAACGTCGCGGCACGGGATCCTCACCCGGCTCGAGAACGACTTCGCTGGCCAGCCCTCGAATCGTGGTCGTGCACGGCGCGACGAGTGCTCGTCGAAGCCGGGGGATCGCCGCGTCGCGGGACAAGACGACGACGGGGCGCCTGCCGACCTCGGAAATCTCGGACCACCACACCTCCCCGTGGGCAGGAAGCGCGCTCACGAGGCGCCTGCTGCGCGCCGCCACGACGCCAGCTCGCCCCATTCGTCCGGCTCGCTCAACTTAGCTGCGGGCAGATTGCCGAGTACGTGATCCGGTTGTGATCCGTTTGAGTTCGGAGACCATTGCCTCTAGCAGATAGGCTAGGGGCAATGGTCCCGCTCTGGTTCACGCTGTCTGCACTCTGTTTCGTGGGTGCGGCCGTGTTGTTGTACGTCGACATCGACCGTCGACGCGGTCTGGGGCGCCGCCGTAAGTCCTGGGCGAAGTCCCACGGGTTCGACTACGAGCACGAGTCGACCGACATCGTGAAGCGCTGGAAGCGTGGCGTGATCTCCACGGTCGGCGACATACCGGCCAAGAACGTGGTGCTCGGACAGATCCGCGGCGAGGCCGTGTTCATCTTCGATCTCGAGGACGTGGCGACGGTCATCGCGCTGCACCGCAAGGTCGGCACCAACGTCGTCGTCGACGTGCGGCTCAAGGACATCAAGGAGCCGCGCGAGAGCGACATCTGGCTGCTCGGCGCCATCGGTCCGCGGATGGTGTACTCGACCAACCTCGACGCCGCCCGCCGCGCCTGCGACCGCCGCATGGTGACGTTCGCGCACGCGGCGCCCGACTGCGCCGAGATCATGTGGAACGAGCCTAACTGGACGCTGATCAGCATGCCGGTGACCAGCACCAGGGCCCAGTGGGACGAGGGCCTGCTCACCGTCCGGCAGTTCAACGACCTGCTGCGCGTGTTGCCGCCGATCCCGCAGCCCGGCCAGAACGGCCTTGCCGGCCAGGCCGTCGCCCGGCGCGGCGGATCACCTGGCCGCCCGGTGGCCC
>NZ_JAVRPS010000039.1:0-5047 GCF_032162105.1 Mycobacterium sp.
CCGGGCGCCGAGGCCGAATTCATGCTGACCGATGTGCGGTTCGAAGATCACCTCAAGCAACTGATCTCGACGACCATCGAACGGTTCGGCAGACTCGACGTGGCCGTCAACATCGCAGGCACCGAAGGCCGGCGCGCCCCGATCACCGACGTTACTGCCGATGACTACGCGACGTCCTTCGACACCAACGTGTTGGGCACCCCCGTCTTGTGCATCAAACACGAGATGCGGGTCATGACCAGCCAGGGCCGGGGGGAGCATCGTCAACATCTCCTCGACGATGGGTGAACGCGGGGCGCCCAACTCGGCCCTGTACGTCGCGAGCAACCACGCCGTGGACGGCTGACCACGGCAGCCGCGCCGGACGGCGCCGCTACAGGTGTCCGGGTCAACGCCATCGCTCCGGGCCCCGGGCAAACCGCCATGCTCGACCGTCTCACCGGTGCCGAAGAGAACAAGGCGGACAAACCTGCGCGACATCCCTCTCCAGTGGGCCGGACAACCCCGCGAGATCGTCGACGCCGTCCCATATGTGTCCTCGGAGTCAGCGTCATCAACGGGCAGATCATGCGCGACAGCGGCGGCAAGACAGCACAGTAGTCCCGAACCGACCTGCCACGACAGGCCGCATAACGGACGCCCGCAGCGACTTTCACGACGGTAGGTCTGCTGCAAACCGCCAGCTGGCTTGTAGGACAGCATCTTCGGGACCGAAGGGGGTTGAGGAGGACTTCTCCTGGCACCGGTGGAGTATCGAGACCCCGGTCGGGTGAGAACTCACTGCCACGAAATCGAGGCGGGGATGGCCGGTGCGGGGCGGCCCGCTTCGTCTTTCGCCCGTCACCATCAAGCCCAGACGCAGTCCCGAAAGCATTGTGCTGTAGCCGTTTTTCACGGTCGGCGAAGCGCGACCACGTACCCGCGAGCCATAGCCAGTGGCGGGGCCCTCCGAGACGCGCCGGCGCGCCTGTCACGTCGTGTCGTTCCGCCTACGTGGTGCTGTTGGCACCACGGTCGAACCTTCAAAGGCCGTCGCGTCCGGGCTAGCGTCAATCAGGTGCCGTCGCGGCGCGGAAAGGTCGGAATCCCCATGGATTTTCCAGAACTCAAACTCTTGATCGCAGGGGAATGGCGAGCCGGCAATGGCCGGGAGACGCGTCCAGTGATCGACCCCGCAACCGCAGATACGCTCGCCGAACTTCCGGTCGCCACCGACGTCGACGTCGACGACGCCCTGGCGGCGGCAGCGGAAAGCTTTGCGGCGTGGCGCAACACGCCAGCGGCGGAACGCGGAGCGATCCTGAACCGTGCGGCCGGTCTGCTCCGTGAACGGGCCGACGAGATCGGCCGAATTCAGACGATGGAGCAGGGCAAGGCAATCGCCGAATCGGTCAGCGAGATTTTCGTCGCCGCTGATCTGTTGCAGTGGGCGGCTGAGGAAGGACGTCGAACGTACGGCCGGATCATCCCGTCACGGGTGGCCGGCGGGCGCAGTATCGTGATACGCGAGCCGTTGGGGCCGGTGGCTGCCTTGACGCCCTGGAACTTTCCGATCGTCATTCCGGCGCGCAAGATCGCCGCTGCGCTGGCGGCTGGATGTCCAGTCGTGTTCAAGCCCTCCGAGGAGACACCCGCGACGGCCTTCGCGCTGGCTTCCGCACTACTCGACGCGGGTCTGCCGCCGGGGGTGCTGTCGGTGGTGTGTGGCAATGCCCGAACCATCACGCAGCGGCTCGTCGCGTCGTCGGCCATCCGCAAGGTGACGTTCACGGGCTCCACGCCGGTGGGAAGCGACATCGCCGCCCAGGCCGCCAAGCGGACCATTCCGGCGACCATGGAGTTGGGCGGGCATGCGCCGGTGTTGGTGTTCGCCGACGCCGACATCGCGCGTGCGGTGCGCATGCTCGTCGCCGCCAAGTTCCGCAACGCGGGCCAAATCTGCATCGCACCAACACGGTTCATCGTGCACAACGCGGTGCTGTCGGAATTCACCGACCAATTCGTTGAAGTGACGCGCGCGCTACGAGTGGGCAACGGGCTCGACTCCGAGGTATCGATGGGTCCGGTCGCCAATTCCCGCCGAATTCCAGCCGTCGAGGAACTGATTCAGGACGCGGTCGATCGTGGCGGGCAAGTACTCACGGGCGGCAAACCCCTCGATGGACCGGGCTACTTCTTCGAGCCGACGGTGTTGACGAATCTGGACCCTGAGCAGAGCCGCATCATGAACGAAGAGCCGTTTGGACCGGTAGCGTCCATCGTGTCCTTCGATACCGTCGAGGAAGCCCTGACACTAGCCAACCGGGTGCCGTTCGGGTTGGCGTCCTATGCGTTCACCACGTCGCTGGCCACCGCGCGGCTTGCCGGCGAGTCGATCGAGGCAGGCATGGTCGGCATCAATGACATTCAAATCATGGGTGCAGAGTCACCGTTTGGCGGAGTGAAGGACAGCGGCTACGGATCGGAGAGCGGCGTCGAAGGCGTCGAGGCGTTCATGCACTCCAAGTACATCCGCGAGAGCTAGCGCAGACCTTGAGAGAGCGACGATTCAAGACATCGCAGGACTATCCCGACACAGGAGGGGCATCACAGCATGACACCTGAAGAAAGTGACGAACAGCGCCGCGCCAACAAGGCTGTCGTCGAGGCGTACTACTCCGACTCACAATCCGGCGACTTGACGCCGTTCCTGCGCGACTACTTGGGCAGCGATTTCTCCGCGGTCGCCCCTAATTACGTCCCACTGGGCGGCAAAGTCCATGACGCGCAGTCGTTTACCACAGAAGTAGTACCGCACTTGGACCGAATGCTGGACTACAGCAGCTTCGACTACGAGGCCCTGATCGCCGACGGTGAGCAGGTCTGCGCACTGGTGCGGATAGGGATCGCCAATTCCCCTCACACGGTGTTGATCTCCGAGCACTGGACGGTACGCGACGGAAAGGCCCGGTCACTGCTGGTGATCTTCTTTGAGCCGCAGAACCTGCTCGACAGCGTCGGCATCGCGCACGGACTGATGAATCCGACTTGATGCACGCCTTCCGTGCCCACGTTTATTCGGAGCTTGGCTTCCAGCTGGCATTCCCCGACTACCGAGATCTGGATGACCCGAGGAAGTTCTCGGCGAGTAACACCGCTGAACAGCATTTTTGCAGCGAGTCCGTGAGCCAGCTACCCATGTTCGGCGAGAGGTTTTCCCATGAGTGAGCACGTAGTTCTGATCACCGGAGCCCTCGCCGGAATCGGACGGGCGACGGCGACGGCATTCGCCCGCGACGGCGCGTCCGTCGTTGTCTCCGGCCGCCGCGATGAGGAGGGCAACGCCCTGGCCGCCGAACTTCGGGGGCTGGGTAGCAAGGCCGAGTACATCCACGCCGACGTCACCATCGAGGACGACGTCCGCGCGCTGATCGAGGGCACTGTCAAGATATTCGGCAGGCTCGACGCGGCAGTCAACAATGCTGGCTACACCGGCAGCACCGGCCCTCTGGCGACCCAAACCGAGGAGGCCTACGACACTGTCTTCAACACCAATGTCCGCGGCCTGCTGTTCTCCCTGAAACACGAACTGCGCGTCATGATCGAGCAGAGACACGGCAGCATCGTCAACCTCTCCTCGACCTTCGGTGAACGCGGCGGCCGCAATGCGGGCCTATACGTGGCCAGCAAGCACGCGGTCAACGGGTTCACCCGGTCCGCGGCCCTCGATGTGGCAGCCGAAGGCATCCGCGTCAACGCGGTCGCCCCCGGCCCGGTGGCCACCGCGGGCCTCGACGCATTCGCCGGCGGAGCGGACGCAACCGCCGCCCTGGCCGCCGGCGTGCCCATGGGTCGCCTCGGCCACGTCGACGAGATCGCCGACGTCATCGGGTTCCTCACCTCCGACCGGGCCAGATTCATCACCGGCCAGATCATCGCCGTCAACGGCGGCAAGACAGCCCTGTGACCGTGCCCAGGTCATTCCTCTCGCCGGGCGGACCGATCTGGTCGAGCTGAAGAGACGGCGCGAATTCCGGATTGGTGTAGTAGTCGTGCAACAGGTTCGCGTCGATCTGTCCCGGGGTGGCGTCGAGAGCATCGCCGCCACCGGCCTTCCACGCCGAATCCCAGATCATGGCCGGTGTCTTTCGTCCCTCGATCATGACTTCTGCCGTCTGTTGATCGAGGTCGTCCCACATGGTGTCCATGATCGTTTGAGCCTTCTTGCCTCGCTTGGCCTTGTCGGCCTTCTTGGCGCCGGTTTGGCATTGCCGCAACCCTCGAGATTTTTCGCCGCCGTCCAATCCGGCATCCAGGCCGAAGGTCCCGCCAACGAGTCCAGATCCGCCTGCGCGATAGAGCACGGCAGAACACGGCGACGCGGAGGTACACGGCCTCAGCGGTGGCCGCCACGGTTCTCGTATGCCGACGTCAACGTTCTCAGGCCGCCGCCGAGCTCGGGGTCGATGCGTTAGGCCACAACTGAGGAAGGCGGCGGGGTCATGTTTTTGGGTGAGTGATCGCGACGTTGCAGTGCACCACACTGACAGCGTTAGGGCTTGTCGGTTTGGCTAGTTCTGGTGCGGAGGACCTCGGCCTGGCGGCAGTCGTGTATCTGGAAATTGCGCGACAGGTGCCTTGGCCGGAGCTTTTAACAGCGGTTCGGGCCGCAGGACAATGCTTGTGGAGGTCGACGTGCGGTCCGCGACAGTCCGAAACGGGGCAAGGGAAAGATATCTGTGGAGATGAGTATGAGGTTCAATGATGCTGCGCGGCAACTGATCGAGGCCGACCCGGCAACGCTCGTCACGGTTAATCGGGATGGCAGCGCGCAAGCAAGTTTGGTCTGGATGAATGTAGTCGAAACTGTCGACGGCGACGATGAGTTGGTCACGGCCCACCTGTCAGAATCGCAGAAGGTTCGCAACATCCGGCGCGATCCGCGAGTGGAGGCCGTTTTCGTTTCGACCGCCACCGACTCGACCTCCAGCGTCAAGGTCGGCTTGACCAAGGTTGACGGCCGCTGGCTCATCAGCAGTTTCGATCCGACGTGACCGTCCAGGACAAC
>NZ_JAVRPS010000040.1:0-26055 GCF_032162105.1 Mycobacterium sp.
ACCGGCGGCGCCCATCCGGAGACGTACTACGAGTCACTGAACTACGACCTGGGCAGGGCCGCCCCGATCACGTTCGACACGCTGTTCGAACCGGGTACCGACCCGCTCGGGGTGCTTGACCCGATCGTTCAGCGCGAGCTGGCGAACCACGTGGGTGGCCAGGCCGATGACAACCCCGTCGGCGCAACGGCGTAAAAGAGTTTCGCGGTCACCGACGATGCGGTGATCTTCTTCATTGGCCAGGGGATGTGGATCATGGAAGCCGCTGGGCCACAGGAAGTGTCGGTGCCTCGCAGCGATCTCGCGGCAGTATTGGCCTAACCCGCGCGCGACGTGCCACGATGACCCGATGGGCGTGAGGCGAGCTGCGAGGCCGACCAAGGCCGACGTCGCACGCGGCGGCGCGGTGCGAATCTGCACTACGCTGAACTCATCCGTCACGATGGGGAGCCGATATGCGGATCAAGGTTTTGCCCTATGTCAGCGTCGAGGTCGACGACCGGTTGCGTCGACGGCTGCGGACCGCGGGGGAGCGGTTACGGCTGAACGTCCGCGCGTACCTGCTCAGTGCGGCGGATGACGTCGACACGGCGGGGGTCAAGGTGCGCGACGTCTGCGACGCTGCGGTCCATCGCGTCGACGACGCGGTCGGCCGCGTCACCGACCGGCTCGGACCGACGGGCGCTGATCGGGCCGACGCAGACGTTCGAGTCGAAGCCAGCTGACCTCGCCCTCTACGGTGTAGGCGACGGACGTCGTCGCACGAACCGATGAAGGAGTGTCCAGAACGGTGGTAGGGCGCTCTTGATCGGCCATGGGCTCGTCATAGTCCTCGCGCTGTGTGCTGCCGTCTTCATGGCGGTCGGCATCGTGATCCGCCAGCGCGCCACCATGAGCGTGCCGTCCGAGGATGGCGTCAGCGCCGTCATGGTCACCACGTTGTTGCGCAGCCCGGTGTGGTGGGCGGGCACCGGGGCCGCGGTGCTTGGCTACGTGTTCCAGGCGCTTGCCCTCATCAAGGGCTCCCTGATCCTGGTTCAGCCGATCCTGGTGTCGGCCCTGCTGTTCGCCCTCCCTCTGAGCGCGCGGCTGGCGGGGCGACGCGTCACGCGCGGGGAATGGCTCTGGGCCGGGGTGCTCACGATCGGGCTCGCAGTCTTCGTGTTGCTGGCCCGTCCTGGTCCACAGGACAGCTTGGCGTCGTTGCCCGTCGCCGCCACCGTCGCGAGCGTGTGCGGCGTGATCATCCTCTGCTGCGTCGTGGTGGCCGTGCGGGTCGGGGGCTGGCAGCGCGCCGTGCTGCTGGCCGTGTCCGTCGGTGTGCTGTTCGGCGTGGTCGCCGTGGTGACCAAGATCAACATGCACATCGCCGGGGAGCGGGGAGTGCTGGCACTGCTGGCCACCCCGGCGCCGTATGCACTCGTGGTGCTCGGCGTCATCGCAACGCTGTTGCAGCAGTCGGCCTTTCACGCCGGTGCACTGCAGACGTCGGTGCCGACGATGCTGGTGCTCGAACCGGTGGTCGCCGTCCTGTTGGGCGCGCTGGTACTCGGCGAGGAACTGGAGGCCGGCCGGTACGAGGCCATCGCGTTGGCCGTCGCGGTCGCCGCGATGACCGCGGCCACCGTCGCCCTCGGGCGCGACGAAGGCGCCTACGAAGCCGAACTCGAGATGAAGCTAGCGCGTAAGCCGGTCTGAGTCAGGAGCCGGTCAATGGCCGGTCGCCTTGTAGTATGAGAAACCGAACAACGCGGCGAGGAAGACGATCACGATCACCACGGTCAAGGACGTCTGGCTTCGACGCGGGCGCAGGTTCCCCCGGTAGTCGGCCGCGCACATCGTGACGGGGATGCCCATGGCCGTGAGCATGGCGGCGGCCGCCTGCTCCCCACCGGGGTCGAGGTTGAGCTGGGCGCCCTCTCGCCGGATGATCTCGACCGTCAACGGGTAATTGGGCAGGCCGATGACGATCCGGTTCCCGTGTACCCGGAAATCGAGGTCCGTGCATTCAGCCTCGGCCGGATGTACGCCTGAAGGATGTCCTGTCGAAGTATCAGCGGGACACCGCCGGCGAAGACGCCGTCGTGGTCGGCGGTCACCTCGATCGGTTTGGGCCGCCGCGGCCTGAGCAGGAGCGTCAGCGTGATCATCATGGCGGTGGCGACCAATATGATGGCCCCCCTGGTGAGGGCACGGCGCCCGCGCCACGACGAACACGACGAGACAGGAGAGCAGGCCGCCGAGCATCCACGGCCATGCGCCGAACCTCCCCTGGAGGCCCGACTTCACCACGTTCACCTGCCCGTGGAACATCGGGCGAACCGTAGCCGTCCGGTTGCGCGACGGTGGCTAGTTGCGCTGTGAGTTTTCCTGTCAGATCAGCGCTGTGTCGAGGTGTAGTAGATGACGCCGGCCATCGTCGGTTGGCCATCGTCGACCTGCGGCATCGCCGGAAACCCGTTGGCCACCAACAGTTCGCTCATCGTCGTGCCGACCGACTGCCAGCCCTTGGCGTCCAGGTACTCGCCCACGTCGTTGCGTTCGCCCTCGAACCCCAGCTCGGAGAAGTCGAGGTCGAAGCCGTGGTCGCGCCACTTGTCGGTGGCCTCCCGCATCTTCTCCCTTGCCGCGTCGTAGTCGACGTCGGCGGTGTTCGGCATGGCCTCGGTGCCCAACCGGCTACCGGGCGCACTGAGCGCGGTGACGGCGTCCAGAAGCCGGTCCTGCGCCTCCGGCGGCAGGTAACCGAACAGACCCTCGGCGATCCACGCCGACGGCTTGGTGGCGTCGAAGCCCGCCGCCAACAGCGCGGTCTGCCAGTCCTCGCGCAGATCGATGGATACCGTCCGCAGGGCAGCCTTGGGCTCGGCGCCGAGGTCTTCCAGCGTCGTGGTCTTGAATTGGATGACGTCCGGCTGGTCGATCTCGAACACCGTCATGCCGGCAGGCCAGTCCAGCCGGTAGGCGCGGGCATCGAGACCGGAGGCCAGGATCACGGCCTGGCGGATGCCCGCCGCGGCCGCGCCGGAGAAGAAGGTGTCGAAGTAGCGGGTGCGCGCCGCCATCGCGGAGGGCATCTGCTGAAGGCCCCAGCCGGCGCCTTCGACCTCGAGGTCGTCGGTGTTCAGCTCGCCGGTGGCCCACCGTGTGAGGAAGTCCACACCGACCGCACGCACCAGCGGCTCGGCGAACGGATCGTCGAGCTCGTCGGCGTTGGTCGCGATCGCCCGTGCGGCCGCCACCATGGTCGCCGTAGCTCCCACGCTGGTCGCCAGATCCCAGGTGTCGTCGTTGGTGCGTGTCATCGTCTGCCTTTCGTAGTTACTTAGCCACCATAACGAAAGACCGGGAGAGTGTGTTCCCTCACAGGGAACTCCCAGGTCAGCCATTTGGGGCATATCCTTAGTTTTGCTAACGTTGTGTGAGGTTGGTGAGGCAGCGAAGCCTCCCATGCAAGACTTTCCGCGTATTACGTAGAGGACTCCCCAATGTCGAACGATGAGCGCTTGCGCGAAGAGCGTGACGCCGATACCCGCGAAGCGCGCCTCGAGCGCCGCATCGCCGACCTGTACGCACGCGACGAACAATTCGCCGCCGCCAAGCCCGACGAAGCCGTCAGCGTGGCCGCCGACCGGCCAGGACTGCGTCTGCCCGACGTCGTCCGCACCGTAATGCAGGGCTACGCCGACCGGCCCGCCCTCGGACAGCGGGCAGTCGAGTACGTCGCCGACGCTACCGGCCGCACCACGGCACAGCTGCTGCCGCGCTTCGACACCGTCAGCTACGGCCGGCTGTGGCAGCGCGTGCAGGCCTTCGCCGCCGCCCTGCACGACGAGCCGGTTCGGCCCGGTGACCGGGTGGCCATCCTCGGCTTCACCAGTGTCGACTACACCGTCGTCGACACCGCGCTGACCCAACTCGGTGCGGTGTCCGTCCCGCTGCAGACCAGCGCGCCCCAGGCCCAGCTCCGGCCGATCATCGCCGAGACCGAGCCGACGCTGATCGCGTCGAGCATCGACTTCGTCGGCGATGCCGTGGAACTCATACTTGCCGGACCTGCTCCCGCACGATTGGTGGTGTTCGACTTCCAGCCCGCGGTCGACGACCAGCGCGACGCGCTCGACGCGGCCAAGGCTCGCCTTGCGGACACCCCGGTGGTCGTCGAGACCCTGGCCGACGTGCTCTCTCGTGGCCGCGAGCTGCCCTTCGATGGCATCACCGCTGACGGTGACGATCCGCTCGCGTTGCTGGTCTACACCTCGGGCAGCACCGGCGCCCCCAAGGGCGCGATGTACCCGGAGAGCAAGGTCGCCCACATGTGGAAGTCGGCCGCCAACTCCCGCTGGGACGAACAGCAGGGCGTGCTGCCTGCCATCGCGCTGGCGTTCCTGCCGATGAGCCACGTGATGGGCCGCGGCGTCCTGTACGGGTCGCTGGCCTCCGGTGGCACCGTCTACTTCGCCGCCCGCAGCGACCTGTCCACGTTCCTCGAGGACCTGGCTCTGACCCGGCCGACTCAGCTCAACTTCGTGCCCCGCATCTGGGACATGCTCTACCAGGAGTACGTCAGCGAGGTGGACCGGCGTCGGGTGACGACGAAGGAGGAGGCCGACCATCCGCACAGCGGCGTCGCCGATGAGGCCGGCGAGCAGCAGGTCCTTGTCGATCTGCGGCAGAGCCTGCTGGGCGGCCGGTTCGTCTCCGCGATCACCGGCTCGGCACCGATCTCGCCCGAGCTGAGGGCGTGGGTCGAGGCGTTCCTCGACATGCACCTCGTCGAGGGTTACGGCTCCACCGAGGCCGGCTCCGTGTTCGTCGACGGCCAGATCCGGCGCCCACCGGTGCTCGACTACAAGCTGGTCGACGTCCCGGAACTGGGCTACTTCGGCACCGACGTGCCGCACCCCCGCGGTGAGCTGCTGGTCAAGTCCGACCAGCTGTTCCCCGGCTACTACAGGCGGCCCGAGGTTACCGCCGAGGTGTTCGACGCCGACGGCTACTACCGCACGGGCGACGTCGTCGCCGAGCTCGGCCCCGACAAGGTCAAGTACCTGGACCGCCGCAACAACGTGCTCAAGCTCTCCCAGGGTGAGTTCGTCACCGTGTCCAAGCTCGAGGCGGCGTTCGGGAACAGCCCTCTGGTGCGCCAGATCTACATCTACGGCAACAGCGCGCGGCCCTACCTGTTGGCCGTCGTCGTGCCGACCGAGGACGCATTGGCCCGCTATGCCGCCGATGACCTCAAGTCGGCCATCAGCGCATCGCTGCAGGACGCTGCGCGCGCAGCGGACCTGCAGTCGTATGAAACTCCTCGGGATTTTCTCATCGAAACCACCCCGTTCACCCTCGAGAACGGATTGCTGACCGGCATCCGGAAGCTGGCGTGGCCGCGGCTGAAGGAACGCTACGGCCCCGAGCTCGAGGAGCTCTACGTCGATCTGGCCGACGGCCAGGCGGGCGAACTGCGCGCGCTGCGGCAGAGTGGGGCCGACCGTCCGGTGCTGGAGACCATCAGCCGGGCCGCGACCGCGCTGCTCGGCGCGGCCGCCGCCGACGTGGCTGCCGATGCCCAGTTCACCGACCTGGGCGGAGATTCGTTGTCGGCGTTGACGTTCGCCAACCTGCTGCACGAGATCTTCGGCGTGGACGTACCCGTCGGCGTGATCGTCAGCCCGGCCAGTGACCTGGCCGCCATCGCCGCGTACGTCGAGGCGGAACGCGCGGGCGGGTCCAAGCGGCCCACCTACGCGTCCGTGCATGGCCGTGACGCGACCGAGGTGCATGCCAGTGATCTGACGCTGGACAAGTTCATCGACGCTCAAACCCTCTCCGCGGCAACGTCACTGCCCGGTCCCGCCTCCGAGATTCGGACCGTGCTGCTCACCGGCGCCACCGGATTCCTCGGCCGCTACCTGGCCCTGGAATGGCTGGAGCGGATGGACCTGGTCGACGGCAAGGTGATCTGCTTGGTCCGCGCCAAGTCCGACGAGGAGGCGCGTGCCCGTCTGGACGCGACGTTCGACAGCGGTGACCCGAAGCTGTTGGCGTACTACCGGGAACTGGCCGCCGAGCACCTGGAGGTCTTCGCAGGCGACAAGGGCGAGGCGAACCTTGGCCTGGACGCCGCGACGTGGCAGCGATTGGCCGACACCGTCGACCTGATCGTCGATCCCGCCGCGCTGGTCAACCACGTGCTGCCCTACAGCCAGCTGTTCGGGCCGAACGTGCTCGGTACCGCGGAGCTGATCCGCATCGCGCTCACGACGAAGATCAAGCCGTTCGTCTACGTGTCCACCATCGCCGTCGGTGCGGGCATCAACCCCGCGGACAACAAGGAGGACGCCGACGTCCGCGTCGTCAGCGCAACGCGCAAGGTCGACGACAGCTACGCCAACGGATACGGCAACAGCAAGTGGGGCGGCGAAGTCCTTCTGCGCGAGGCGAATCAACAGTTCGGACTGCCGGCCTCGGTGTTCCGCTGCGACATGATCCTGGCCGACACCACCTACGCCGGGCAGCTCAATCTGCCGGACATGTTCACCAGGATGATGCTGAGCCTTGTCGCGACGGGTGTGGCGCCGTACTCGTTCTACGAGCTGGGCGCCGACGGCAAGCGGCAGCGGGCGCACTACGACGGACTGCCCGTCGAGTTCATCGCCGAGGCCATCTCGACGCTCGGTGTCAACGTGCGCGAGGGCTTCGAGACCTACCACGTGATGAACCCGTACGACGACGGCATCGGCATGGACGAGTTCGTCGACTGGCTGGTGGATGCGGGTTACCCGATCCGCCGCATCGATTCCTACGGTGACTGGCTGACCCGGTTCGACACCTCGCTGCGGGCACTGCCCGAGAGGCAGCGGGCCGCGTCACTACTGCCGCTGCTGCACAACTATCAGTCACCCGATCACCCGTTCAACGGGTCCATCGCGCCGACCGACCGGTTCCGCGCGGCGGTGCAAGAGGCAAAGATCGGCCCCGACAAGGACATTCCGCACGTCTCCGCGCCGGTGATCGTCAAGTACATCACCGACCTGGAGCTGCTCGGCCTGCTCTAGCCCCGACCGCACTGCCGTCGACTCTGCGGTGAGGGCGCAGAAGTTCGAGTGGACCGCACCGTGGACGCAGAGTGGACGGTGGTGTGGCCGGCGGCCTAGGCGTTGCCGAAGCCGATGAGGCTACGTACCGGCGGCAGGTCCACGATTGTCGCGAATCCCGGTTTCGCCGCACACACCGCGGGCACCGCGTTGAGCACCTGCATCCCGGTGGCCACGTTCGCGGAGTTGACGTGCTCGAGCATCGTCGCGTCGCGGCCGAAGCTGGCCAGCGACAAGAAGTGGGCGCGCATCGACGGGTCGCCCTCGATGGTCAACGTCCAGCCGTGCTGCGGTTTGGGCCAGTGCGTGGGGTATTCGTTGCCGACCGTCCACAACGCCTCGATCTCGACCAGCGGCTCACCGGCGCGACGGCCTGCCCAGTTCCACCGCTGCCCCGCGGTGGTCCCGGCGCGCAGCACGTGGTCGAAGATCTCGTGGTCGTGTTCGGCGGCGACCGCCTCCACTGTCGCCGTCACCTCGTCGATCCCTGCGTTCAGCACGTCGGCAAGCAGCCACACCTGCTCGGTGAAGATCGAGCTGTTGAACGCGAGGAATTCGTTTGCGGTGACGCTGATCTCGTCGACCGGCGCCCCGAAGCGCATGTTGTCGAACGTGATCGCGGTGCTGTCGTAGACCGACCAGTCGGCCCGCTCCTGCAGCGTCACTTGTCGATGGTGCGGCTCATCCCGGTCAACGCCAGCGGCAACGCCCCGGACAGGTTGCCTGGGTTCAGTCCGCAGCCGTGCACGCTGACGCCGCCCGCCTGGCAGGCGGCGAGGAGGCGGTCGCGATCGGCGGCGGGGAGGCGGACCGGGTGGAACAGGAAGGCCGTCGTGACGACGTTCTTGCCGCTGGCCAGGATGGCGCACACCTCGTCGAGGTCGGTCAGCCGCGGCGTGTACACCACGCAGTCGGCGTCGATGGCCAGCACGCGGTCGACGTCGGCCGATGCGGTGACCCCGACCGGCTCCCTGTCGAGCAGCACGCCGGCGTCGACGCCCTTCTTGTCGTCGGAATACACTCTGACGCCTGCCAATTCGAGACCGGACCGGGGGTCGAGGACTCCCGCGAGAACTTCCTTGCCGACGGCGCCGGTGCCCCACTGGATGATGCGCAGTGCCATGTCGGTGTCCCGTCCGTTCAGGCGTCCACCTTCAACTTGGCGGCGGCTGATTCTGGCATGGGCTCGTACCGGGCGAAGGAGCGGGTGAAGGAGCCCGCGCCGTGTGACAGTGCGCGCAGATCGATGGCGTAGCGGACCAGCTCGACTTCGGGGATCTCGGCGTTGACGACGGTGCGCTCGTGGTCGCCCGGTTCGGTGCCAAGGACGCGCCCTCGGCGACTGGACAGGTCGCTCATCACCGCGCCGACCAGGGCATCGGGGATCACCACCGCCACCGCGTCCACCGGCTCGAGCAGATTCACCGTCGTCGCCGCGGCGGCCTCGCGCAGCGCCAGCCCGCCTGCCGCCTGGAAGGCGAAGTCCGACGAGTCGACGCTGTGCGACTTTCCGTCGAGCAGCGTCACCCGAATGTCGACCATCGGGTAGCCGGCGCCGACACCCTTCTCCATCTGCGCGCGGACACCCTTCTCCACGCTCGGGATGAACTGGCGGGGCACGGCGCCGCCGACCACCTTGTCGACGAACTCGAACCCCGACCCCTGCGGCAGCGGTGCCACCTCGATGTCGCAGACGGCGTACTGGCCGTGGCCGCCGGACTGCTTGACGTGCCTGCCGTGACCCTTGGCGAAGGCAGCGAACGTCTCCCGCAACGGGATTCGCACGTCCACCGTGTCGACGGAGACGCCGTATCGCTTGGCCAGCCCGTCGAGCACGACGCCTGCGTGGGCCTCGCCCATGCACCACAGCACGATCTGATGCGTCTCGGGATTCTGGTCGATCCGCAGCGTCGGGTCCTCGGCGCCGAGGCGTTGCAGGCCGACGGCCAACTTATCCTCGTCGGTCTTCGCATGCGGCTCGACGGCAATGGGCAGCAGCGGTTCCGGCATGGTCCAGGGCTTGAGTACCAGGGGTTGCGCCTTGTCCGACAACGTATCACCGGTTTCGGCGTGGCTGAGCCTGCCGATGGCGCAGATGTCACCCGCCACCACCGACGCCGCGACGCGCTGTCGCTTGCCAAGCGGGAAGGACAGCGCGCCGATCCGCTCGTCCTCGTCGTGGTCCTGCCCGCCGGATCCGTAGAACGACGTCAAATGGCCCGACACGTGAACCGTCATGTCGGGCCGAACGGTACCGGAGAACACCCGGACGAGGCTGACTCTGCCGACGTAGGTGTCCGACGTCGTCTTCACCACCTCGGCGAGGAGTGGGCCGGCCGGGTCGCAGGCCGGCGACGGGCGCAGGGCACCCGCCGGGGTGAACACCTCGGGCATCGGATGTTCTTGGGGCGAAGGGAATCCAGTGGCGATGACGTCCAGCAACTCCGTCGTGCCGACACCGGTGGTGCTGCACACGGGCAGTACCGGAAAGAACGACGCCTTGGCGACGGCCTTCTCGAGGTCGTCGATCAGCACGGCCGCCTCGACGTCCTCACCGCCGAGGTAGCGCTCCATCAGCGTCTCGTCCTCGGATTCCTCGATGATCCCCTCGATCAGGGTGCCGCGCAGCTCGGCGACCGCGTCGTCGCCGGTGGCGGACAGCAGCCCGACCACGCCGGTGCCGCCGGGCACGAACAGCGGAAGGACATTGTCGCCGAACGCGTTCCGGGCAGCGGCTACCGCGCCGTTGTAGTCGGCGCGGGCGTGGTCGAGCTTGGTGATCACCACCGCGCGAGGCATGCCCACGCGGCTGCACTCGAGCCACAGCGATCTGGTCGGCTCGTCGACGGCCTCGTTGGCGGCGATCACGAACAGCGCGCAGTCCGCCGCGCGCAGACCCGCCCGCACCTCGCCGACGAAGTCGGCATAGCCGGGTGTGTCGATCAGGTTGATCTTCACTCCGTCGTGCGTCAGCGACGCCAGCGCCAGGCCGACCGAACGCTGCTGTTCGATCTCGGCCTCGTCGCAGTCACAGACCGTGGTGCCGTCGGCAATCGATCCGGGCCGAGTCAATACGCGGGTGGCCACCAACAGCGCTTCGACGAGGGTCGTCTTGCCGCCGCCGGATGGTCCGACGAGCACCACGTTGCGGATCGCAGCCGGCCCGTCCGCGGTGGGGGCGGCGCCGTTGATCTGGGTTGTGTTCGTCTTGTCCGCCATGACGTCCCCTCTGGCCCGATCGATCCACCATTCACCCAAACCGGTGACGGGCACAAGGGTCCGGAGACACGAAAGAGGGGCACCCCGGTCGGGGTGCCCCTCTACGATGTTGCGGTTTACTTCACGTCGACGTAGACGGTCTTGTCGGTGACCGTGGTCAACAGATCGTCTCCGGGGTTTCCGGAGTCGGTACGGCTGAAGGTCTGTCCGGGACGGACGGCGACGACGGACGCCTGCTCCAGCGGCGTGCTGCCGACGTGATTGACGATCACGTTGTAGCCCTGCGACTCCAGCTTGCTGATGGTGTCCTGTGCATTTCCCGGCCCGCTCGGTGCGGCATCGGCGGGCGCTGCGAGCCCGAGGACGGCCGCCACCAGACCGCTGGCGACGACGGTGGCAAATCCAAGGTTCTTCATGCTGCTTTCTTCTTTCTTACTCTTCATCCGCTCTCGAGCCGTGGTGCCGGTGTCGCGGTTCGGATGCCTCCCCGACCGTCTCGAAGTTTCTCGATCCGGTCTGATGGGTTAAACCAACAGGTCAGGGGTTTAATTCCGATGGCAGAAATTGATCGACGGATGGCAGTAATCAATCTAGGGGCGGCCTTGGCCGCCGGCTCGTCCTGCTACCGGGTCCGGGCCCGCGGGTCAACCTCCAGCAAACGTGGTCACGCCTGCCAGGACGACCAGCGCTGCACGTCGACGGTCACGACCGGGCCGTCAAGCGCGATCCGCTCGTACTGGGGGTACTTGCGGCGCAGCAACGCGTACCCGATCGCCATCTCCTCGCCGGTCTCGTGGACCTCGGCGAGCCCGTCGGCGCGCACCCACCACAACTGCGTCCAGTCGTCGTCGTAGTGGTCGACGAGCAGGCTCACCCGCGGGTTGGCCGCGATGTTGGCCAGCCGGCGCAGCCGTTGAGTGGACTTCCGCTTGGCGTCGACGGCGGTGTAGATCGTCGCGCCGTTCGGTCCGCCACTCACCGCGAACACCACCGGCACGACGTGGGGGACGGAATCCGAACCGGCCGTGGCGAGTACGGCCACGCCTGCCGCCGCGAACGACCCGGCGGCGTCGAAACCGGTCATCAGCGCTGCGAGCCCGAACGTGGTTGCGGCGCAACGCTGATCTGTGTGCGGGTGACCGGTGTGCGCGTGACGCCGATCTCCGGCGGCTTGGTCTGCCGCGGTTCACCGCGCGGCCGGTTGTACACCGGCGGCGGCGCGATCGATGACGCCGACGTCTCCGGCGGGGGCGGCGGCGGCGGGGGCGGCGGCGGCGGGGGCGGGGGCAGCAGTGCGCTGGTGGTTTCCGGGGTGGTCGCGGCCGTCGTCGGGGTGGACGACGTGTCGATGGCGGGGGTTTCGTCGGTGTCCGACGGGCCCCGGATGGTGAGCAGGACTCCCGAAACGACGAGTGCGATGAGCGCCGCCGCGACGGCGGCCAGCGCGATCAGCGCCTGTCGAGTCCGGTACCACGGTGTGGGCGGGGCCTTGAAGTGCCACGTGTTCGCGTTGAAGGCGTCGAAACGGTCCTCGTCCAGGTCGACGTATTGGTCGTCGGCCTGGTCCACGTACTGGTCGGCGACGGACTCGGGATCGAGCTCGACCGGTTGCGCGTCCTCCCAGCCAGTCCATCCGGCGCCCTCCCAGCGGTCGTCGGCCGTGCCGCCGTCGAGCGCCGGGGCGTCGGATCGATCGTCCGCCGGGTCGTTGACCAGGTAGCCGAAGTCGTCGCTGGGCACCGCGGGTTCGGGATCTGCGGGTTCATCAGGCACCGGAATGGCCAGCCGGTCGGTGTCGACCGGATCGTCCAACCGGTAGTCCCCTCCTAAGTCGGAGTCGCCGGAGGCCCCACTGTCCGCCACCCCCTGATGCTAGGCGGCTACCTGGGCAAACGTGCGATAGGGCGCAAATTGATGCGGCGTGGCGGCGGCGGGGGTGTCGGCAGCGCCCGCGCCGCGGCGGGCCGGGCCCACGGGTAGGGTCACGCGACGTCGGATCGCTCACCGCGGCGACCCGGTTCGGTGATGTTGATTCAGGCCTCCGCCACCTCCGCGATTCGCGCCCGTACGAAGGTTCGTCAATGAAGATTTCTCGGCTGGCAGCGGCCGCCAGTGCACTGGTACTCCTCGTCGCAGGCGGGCTCGTCGCGTGCGCGTCGCCCGAGAAGGACAGCGGCGACGAGACCACCGAATCGGGTGTCAAGGCGAGCGAGGCCACCTCGGCCGCCGACTTCGGTGGCATCGAGGGGCTGGTGGCGGCCGCCAAGAAGGAGGGCGCACTCAACGTGATCGCCCTGCCGCCGGACTGGGCCAACTACGGCGCCATCATCAAGGCGTTCGGCGACAAGTACGGCATCAAGGTCACCCCCGCGCAGCCCGATGCCGCCAGCCAGGAGGAGATCGACGCCGCCGGCCAGCAGAAGGGCAAGTCCACCGCGCCGGACGTATTCGACCTGGGTCAGTCGGTGGCGCTGGCCAACACCGCGCTGTTCGCGCCGTACAAGGTGGAGACATTCGGCGACATCTCCGACGCGTTCAAGGACCCCGACGGCACCTGGGTCAACGACTACGGCGGTTACATGTCGATCGGGTACGACTCGTCAAAGGTGCCGCCGATCACGGGCGTCAACGACCTGCTGCGGCCGGAGTTCAACGGCAAGGTCGCACTGAACGGCGACCCGACGCAGCCCGGCGCGGCTTTCTCGGGAGTGGTGATGGTGTCGGTGTCCCAGGGTGGCTCACCCGACGACATCGCCCCCGGCGTCGAGTTCTTCCGCAAGCTACGCCAGGCGGGCAACTTCCTGGCGGACGACCCGACGCCGGCGACCATCGAGTCGGGTCATACCCCCGTGGTGATCGACTGGGACTACCTCAACGTCGCCGAGACCAGGAAGCTGCCGTCGTGGCGGGTGGTCATCCCGCCGAACGCCGCGGTGGCCGGTTACAACGTCCAGGCAATCAACAAGGATGCGCCGTACCCGGCCGCGGCCCGGCTGTGGCAGGAGTTCCTCTACAGCGATGATGGCCAGAACCTGTACGTGCGGGGAGGCGCCCGTCCGGTGCGGGCCGACACGATGGTCACCAAAGGCACCATCGACCAGGGCGCCTACCGGGTGCTGCCACCGGTCGGCGGCGCGGCGACGTTCGTCTCGGTGGAGCAGACCAAGGTGGCGACCGAGTACCTGGAGGCCAACTGGGCGAAGGCGATTGGCTGATCGAGCCCGCTCAGACGTCCTGAACCGGGTCGATGCCGAGGTCCCGGTAGGTGACCAGCGCGACGAACGGCACGTTGCGCGCGGCGAACCGCTTGGCGGCGACGTCGCCGCGGTCGACCATCGGGATCACGCCCGTCACGATGACGCCGAGCGGGGCGATCCGCTCGAGGGCCAGCTCGGTCGAACCGCCGGTGCTGATCACGTCATCGACCAGCAGGACGCGGGTGCCCGGCTGGAGCCGGGTGCCTTCGACCCACTGCTCGTGGCCGCGCTGCTTCTGCTCCTTGCGCACCGAGAACCAGGCCTTGCCCGTCACCATCGCGACGCCGTGCGCCAGCGGATCGGCGCCCATCGTCAGCCCCCCGACGGCGTCGTACTCGATTCCGGCGCGCGCGGCGAGGTCGGCCACGGCTCGGCTGACGATGGTCAGCCGCTCGCCGGTGTCGACGGCGTACTTGCCGTCGATGTAGTCGTGGCTGAGCTGGCCGCTGGCGAGTTTGAACGGCTCATCGCGCCGCTCGTGTCCCCGGGTGCGGATCAGGTCGAAGGCGGCTTGCCAGTTGTCCGGGCGGTCGGGCATACGGCGATGGTATCGGCCCGGCCCGGATGGCTCGGAAGCGGTCAGCCCTGCCCGGCGCGGCGCGTCAACTCGACTGTCGCCGCGCGCAATTCGTTCATGGAGTCAATCGGTTCCGCGTAGCCGACCCGGGTGTAGGCCACCCCGCGTTCGGTCGTCACCCGCAGGTCCAGCCCGTAGCGGTCGGCGCCGGTGCACGTGGCGTCCGTGGTGTCGGGGTAGCCGCCGAGCGTGCACGCCATCGCGACGAGAGCGGCCGCGTGGTCGGCGTTGAGGTGCTCGATGGCGCCCGCGGAGGTGGGTTTGACCGGATCGGGCTGGGCCGCGGCGTAATCCTCGGCGGTGGCGGAGTCCATCCGGCCGTAGCCGCCGACCCAACGGACCCGGTGTACGCGCAGTACCCACAGCGTGAAGTCGCCGTAGTCGACGTAGTACTTGGCCGCGGGCACCGCATCGAGGTGCGCCTGCCGCGCCGCGGCATGCACGTCGCCCGAAGGCCGCTCCACCACACCGGCCAGCGTGATGCGCCCGTTGGCGAGCGGATCGCCTTCGGTTGCCGGCGCGACGATCGACAGGCTGGCCCGCTGATCGCCGACGAGGTTGCGGCCGTGTTCGGCCATGTTGGACAGGCAGAGCACCGGCGCACCACCGTGCAGGCCGTACGTGACGAACGAAGCCCACGGGTCGCCGCCCTTGGTCAACGACGCCAGCGTTGCGGTGTTGGTCGAGGCCGCGATGGTGCGGGCCTCCTCGGCGGCCGACGGTCGCACGGCGTTGGAGATGGGGTTCAGCGGAGGCGGGACGGACGGGGCATCACCCGGGTCACCATGGTCACGGGAGGCCACGTCGGCGACCCTACACGGCGGGGGTCTGGCAAATATTTTATTAACGCTGGACCAGTGACATATGCCACAATCAGCTAAACGTTGTTCAGCAGTTGACATCCGTTCGATCAGAAACGAGAGGGTTGTGCCGACCTCCGTTGACCGCTTGTTGCTATGTCTCGCTGCGCTCTGCGCGGCGCTGGTCCTCGGCGGTGCGGGTGCGGGCCTCGCTGGCGCCAACCCAGACGATTCCGGCAACTCCTCGGAGCCCGGTCCGAGCAGCGAGAGCGGCCCCGTAAGCGAACCCGCGCCCACGGTAGCGACGCCGGTCGCGCCACGGGGCCCGCTTGGTCACTTGCGCGAGGCCATGCAGCGGCCGCGCAGCATCTTCGGCAGCGGCAGGACTCCTGGCCACCCGCCCAAGGCCGAACCCGACCCGAAAGCCAAGCCGGATCCCCCGGTCGAGCTGCCCGAGGGGTCGGGGACCGAGATCACCGTGCCGGAGGTCCCCGCCAAGAAGTTGGTGGGCAGCAGTGCCGAGATCACTCTTCCCGGTGCGGTGCCCTTCTCGGTTCCCCTGCCCACGTTCCCCGGAACGTCCGACACGCAGTGGTCGATCAATCTGAGCGACCCGCAATCCACCTACTCGACCGTGCAGGACACCTTCTCCACGCTCAACTCCTTGGTATCGGAGGCCTACGCGCCGTACAACCCGTTCCCGCCGCCGCCACCGGAGCCGACCCTCAAGATCATGGAGGAGGAGCCCGTCGTCGACTCCGCCGGCGGAGGTACCGGCCTCACGTCGACGTCGGAGGGCACGCCCGAGATGCCCGTGCTGCAGGCGCCGCCTGCGTTTCCCGCGCTGAAGCTGGGCCCGCCGCGCCCGCTGGCAGAGATCGTGCCCGCGGGTACGACGGGACAGGTGCTCGGCGTCGGAACCGCGGGCGTGCGCGCACCGGAGGGACGCTCCGTCACGCAGGGCTGGGTGCCTGCGGGCGAAGCTGCCCCGGGCAGCACCACCTCGCCGATGGGCAACACTGCCTACCGGCAGGGTTTCCCGCAGTACCTGCGCACCGCCAGGGTCGGCGAGCTGGCCATCGTCGCGCTGCCCGGTATCGCGGGGCTGCTGGCGATCACCGCGAGCGGCGGCGCGATCGGCTTCCGGCAGGCCAACTCAGGCCGTTACCTCCGTTCGGATGCCACCCGCTTCCTGCAGTGACGTCACTTCTTCCCGTCGCTTCGCTCGCCCCGGCGCGTCCTTCCCGTCGCTTCGCTCGCCCCGGCGCTTCTTCCCGTCGTGACTTCGCCGTTCGCCGTTCATCCGCGCGTCACCTCGAGATAGGGCCGCGTGGCCGCCGCCGCACATGATGCGCGGGTGGGCGCACAGCAACGGAGCAGGTCTCGGGCCGCGCTGTTCGTCGTGATCGCGGGCGCGGTGTTCGTCGTCGACGTCGTCACCAAGGCCGTCGCGGTGGGTGTGCTGACTCCCGGTGAGCGGGTGTCGCTGGTCGGCGATTCGGTGTCGTGCCTACTCATCCGGAATCCGGGAGCGGCATTGGCCTGGGGCGAAAGTCAGCCTGCGCTGCTGACGCTGCTCGTCGGCGCCGTCGTCTGCGCCGTCGCGTGGCGGGGCAGCAACGTGGTGTCGCCGGTGGCGGCCGTCGGGCTCGGTCTCGTCCTCGGTGGCGCCCTCGGCAACCTGGCTGACCGCGTCTTCCGCGCGCCTGGGCCGTTGCGCGGTGCGGTGGTGGACTTCGTCTCCGTCGGATGGTCGCCGACGTTCAACGCCGCCGACGTCTGCGTACTGGTCGGTGTCGTGACGTTGGGATGGCTGGTGCTGGCCGGAACCGCGGCACCTGCCGTCGAGCGCGTGTGGAGCGCCGACGACGCGTTCTGAGCCCGTCCTGCTGGTAGTTTTCGTCGCAGCTCGGCAGGAAGGGCTGGTGGGGTGGCAGCGCGAGACGTCGTGGATCCGGCAGGCGTTCGCTGACACGTGCGGCGCCGGTGGTATCCGTGGCGCAGGACGATGTCGTTGCGCGAGGCCTGGAGCAGTTCGCCGAGCGAGCAGGCCGAGTCGGGTGAGACCAACCCCAGGCCGGCGAGGCGTCGGACTCCGGTCTGCCGAGGAACTTCCTGCTGAAGGCGGTCCTCATCTGCCTGGCCGCCACCGTGTGGATCGTGCTTGGCATCGGCAAGGTGCTGATGTACTTGGTGGCGGCGCTGCTGTTCGTCGCGATCTCGCTCGTCGAACTCGTCGCAGAACTCGTCGCCATGCCGATCGTGTTGCTGCTGAGACTGCTCGGGGCGGCGCGCTGGCCGGTCCAGATCAACCGGCAGGGCAAGCATTTCGCCACCAGGTATGCGGACGACTTCACCGCGGCCACGGTGCTGTGCGACGAGGTAGCAGGCCAGATCGCGCTGGGAAGTCTGCCGGCTGAGCCAGTGGAGGATTCAACACTGCCGAAGGTGGGTAGGTTTGAACCTTGATGGATCAGACCACCGGAACCGACGGCATGGTGGAGCACCCCACCGCGGACGACTACGAACACGCGCGGACGCTCCCCGAAGATCGCACCTGGTTCAAGCACGCCGTGTTCTACGAGGTGCTCGTCCGTGCGTTCAACGACTCCAACTCCGACGGGTCTGGTGACCTGCGTGGGTTGACCGAACGGCTCGACTACCTGAAATGGCTTGGCGTCGACTGTCTTTGGCTGCCGCCCTTCTACGATTCACCGCTGCGCGACGGCGGCTACGACATCCGTGACTTCTACAAGGTGCTGCCGGAGTTCGGCACCGTCGACGACTTCGTCACCCTGCTCGACGCGGCCCACCGGCGCGGCATCCGCGTCGTCACCGACCTGGTGATGAACCACACTTCGGACTCCCACGCCTGGTTCCAGGAGTCGCGCCGCGATCCGGACGGGCCCTACGGCGACTACTACGTGTGGAGTGACACCAGCCAGCTCTACCAGGACGCCAGGGTCATCTTCGTCGACACCGAGGAGTCCAACTGGACGTTCGATCCGGTGCGCAAGCAGTTCTACTGGCACCGGTTCTTCTCCCATCAGCCCGACCTGAACTACGACAACCCGGCCGTCCAGGAGGAGATGCTGGACGCACTGAGGTTCTGGCTCGACCTCGGCATCGACGGCTTCCGGCTCGACGCCGTGCCGTACCTGTTCGAGCGCGAGGGCACCAACTGCGAGAACCTGCCCGAGACACACGCCTTCCTGAAGCACTGCCGCAAGGTGATCGACGACGAGTTCCCCGGCCGGGTGTTGTTGGCCGAGGCCAACCAGTGGCCCGCCGACGTCGTCGAGTACTTCGGTGATCCGGCGACCGGCGGCGACGAGTGCCACATGGCGTTCCACTTCCCGTTGATGCCGCGCATCTTCATGGCGGTGCGCCGCGAGTCGCGGTTCCCGATCTCGGAGATCCTGGCGCAGACGCCGGCGATCCCTGACATGTCGCAGTGGGGCATCTTCTTGCGCAACCACGACGAGTTGACGCTTGAGATGGTCTCCGACGAGGAGCGCGACTACATGTACGCCGAGTACGCCAAGGATCCGCGGATGAAGGCCAACGTCGGCATCCGCAGGCGGCTGGCGCCACTTTTGGAGAACGACCGCAATCAGATCGAGCTGTTCACCGCATTGCTGCTCTCGCTACCCGGCTCGCCGGTGCTGTACTACGGCGACGAAATCGGCATGGGCGACATCATCTGGCTCGGCGACCGCGACGGCGTGCGGACCCCGATGCAATGGACACCCGATCGCAACGCGGGCTTCTCGACGGCGAACCCGGGGAGGCTGTACCTGCCGCCCAATCAGGACCCGATCTACGGCTATCAGTCGGTCAACGTCGAGGCCCAGCGCGACACCTCCAACTCGTTGTTGAACTGGACCCGCACCATGCTGGCGGTGCGGCGCAGACACGACGCGTTCGCCGTCGGCACGTTCCGCGAGTTGGGTGGCTCCAACCCGTCCGTGCTGGCGTACGTGCGCGAGCTCGACCGCGACGGAGAGATGGACGCCGTAGTGTGCGTCAACAATCTGTCCCGGTTCCCGCAGCCCATCGAACTGAACCTGCAGCAGTGGAGCGGCTACTCGCCCGTCGAGATGACCGGGCACGTCGAGTTTCCCCCGATCGGTCAGCTCCCCTACATGCTCACCCTGCCGGGACATGGCTTCTACTGGTTTCAACTTCGGGAACCCCTACGAGAGTCGGAGGAGAATCGATGAGCGCGCCGGGCCAGCTGCCGTGGACCGAATGGCTGCCGTCGCAGCGTTGGTACGCCGGACGCGGCAGGGACGTGGCCGAGGTGCGGCCCGGTCAGGTCGTGCCCCTGCGCGACGATTCCGGGGTCGACCTCGACCTGGTCCTGCTCGACGTGGGCTACACCGACGGCAGCTCCGAGCGCTACCAGCTGCTGATCCGCTGGGGCATCGCGCCCATCGACGAGTACAGCGGCGTCGCCACCATCGGCACCGTGGGCCAGGAGCACGGCGAACGGACCGCCTACGACGCGCTGTACGACCCCGACGCCGCCCGTGAGCTCCTGGCCCTGGTCGACCGGTCCGCATCGGTCGGGCCGCTCCGGTTCATCAGGGAACCCGACGCCGAGCTTCCGGTGGACAAGGCGCCGCGGGTGTCGAGCGCCGAGCAGAGCAACACCAGCGTGGTGTTCGAGGACGCGGCCGTCTTCAAGGTGTTCCGCCGGGTCACCCCTGGGGTGAACCCCGACATCGAGCTCAATCGGGTGCTGGCCCGCGCAGGCAATCCCCACGTTGCCCGACTGCTCGGCTCGTACGAGGCCGTCCTCGACGGCGAACCGTACGCACTCGGCATGGTGACCGAGTTCGCCGCCAACGCCGCCGAGGGCTGGGACATGGCGATGGCGAGCACGCGCGACCTGTTCGCCGAGGGCGACCTCTATGCCAACGAGGTCGGCGGCGACTTCGCCGGCGAGTCCTACCGGCTCGGCGAGGCCGTCGCCTCGGTGCACCAGACGCTTGCCGAGGCGCTCGGCACGTCGCACGTGCCGTTCCCGACGGCCGCGCTGCTGGACCGACTGCACGCCGTCGCGTCGGCGGTGCCGGACCTGCAGCAGTACGTCACGACGATCGAGGAGCGGTACCGCAAACTGGCCGACGAGGCCATCACCGTCCAAAGGATGCACGGAGACCTGCACCTCGGCCAGGTGTTGCGGACCCCCGAGCGGTGGCTGTTGATCGACTTCGAGGGCGAACCGGGGCAGCCGCTGACCGACCGTAGGCGACCCGACTCCCCGCTACGCGACGTCGCCGGTGTGCTGCGGTCCTACGAGTACGCCGCCTACCAACGGCTCGTCGAACGCGGCGGTGATCCGCAGCAGGACAAGCAACTCGCCGCGCGTGCCCGGGAATGGGTCGAACGGAACAGCGCCTCATTCTGCGAGGGCTACGCGGCGGCCGGCGGGGCCGACCCCAACGATCAGCCCGATCTGCTCGCCGCCTACGAACTCGACAAGGCGGTGTACGAGGTGGGCTACGAGGCCCGGCACCGACCGGGCTGGCTGCCCATCCCGATGGGGGCGATCGTCAGACTCGTCGGCTGACCTGCCGTTGCTGAGGCGCTGCGAGCAACCCGCAGCCGTCTCGCGGCCGGGTCACAGGGCGGCCCACGGTAGCAATGCGTCACTGGGTGTGTGACAACGACGTTAAATGCGCTCCAGACGACGCCGACGAACCCCGAATCCACCCCGCCACGGCCCACCCGGATCTCTGCCGCCACGTGGAACCGGGTGGGCCTCGTCGTGCTGCTGGCCGGCACCGCGGTCCTCTACCTGTGGAACATCACCATCAACGGGATGGGCAATCAGTTCTATGCGGCGGCCGCTCAGGCAGGTGCGACGAACTGGGAGGCGCTGCTCTTCGGCTCGCTGGACTCGAGGAACTTCATCACCGTCGACAAGCCGCCCCTGTCGCAGTGGGTGATGGGACTCTCCGGCCAACTGTTCGGATTCAGCAGCGCGAGCATGCTCGTCCCGCAGGCGTTGATGGCGGTCGATGCGGTCGCGCTGCTGTACGCCGCGGTGGCGCGGATCAGCGGTCCGCGGACCGGCCTGCTCGCAGGCCTGGCGCTGGCGCTGACGCCGGTGGCCGTGCTGATGTTCCGGTTCAACAACCCCGACGCGGCGATGGTGCTGCTGATGACGGCCGCGGCGTACTGCACGGTGCGCGCGCTGGACAGGCAAGGCCACGGTGGCAGGTGGTTCGCGTTGGCAGGCGTCGCACTGGGTTTCGCATTCCTGGCCAAGATGCTCGAGGGCGTCATGGTGGCCCCCGCACTGGCCGCCGCCTATCTGGTGGCCGCACCGGTGCCGCTCCGGAACCGGCTGCTGCACCTGCTCGGGGCGGCGGCCGGATTCCTTGCGGCGGCAGGCTGGTTCGTGGTGCTCACGCTGGTATGGCCAGCGTCGTCGCGGCCCTACATCGCCGGCTCGACGGACAACAACTTCATGAACCTGGTGCTCGGCTACAACGGGTTCGCCAGGGTGCTGGGCCGCAACCACCCGGCCTTCACGCCGCCGACGTCTGAGTTGGGCACGATGGCGGGCAGCCAGGTACACGTCGCGACCCAGCGGGGCGGCGGTGCGTTCGGGGTGGGCGGATGGGGCAGCCAGTCGCAGGGCATCACGCGGTTGTTCTCCGGCGAGTTCGGGTTCGAGATCGGCTGGCTGATCCCCGCCGCGATGTTGGCGACAGTCCTGGTGGTGGTCGCACGCGGCCGCGCCCCGCGAACCGATCCGGTGCGAGCGGCCGCGATCCTGTTCGGCGGCTGGGTCCTGGTCGATGGCCTGGTGTTGAGCTACATGCAGGGGTCGATCCATCCGTACTACAGCCTGTCCATCGCGCCTGCCGTCGCGGCGATGTTCGCGATCGGTGTCGGCCAGATGTGGGCGCGACGCGAAATGTGGTGGTGCCGTGTCGGTCTGGTGGCGACGCTGCTGACGACGGGGCTGTGGAGTTGGTGGACGCTCGAGGGCAACCGCGACTGGCTTCCCGGACTGAAGTGGGCGGTGCTGGTGGTGACGGTGGTGGCGTCGCTGGCGCTGCTCGGGGTGTGGAGTTTCCGGCCGCGTCGTGGTGTGGCGGCGGCGCTGCTTGGCCTGGCGGTGGCAGGCGCGCTGGCCGGGCCCGCCGCTTATGCCGTCGCGACGGCCGGGGCGCCGCACGAGGGCGGAGGGCCGTCGGTCGGCCCCGCACGTGCGGGTGGACGCGGGATGGGGATGTGGGGCGGGAAGGAGGTCGACACCCCGGAACTGGACGCGTTGCTGGAGGCGTCCAGCACGCCGTGGTCGGCAGCCATCGACCGGTCATCGAGCGCCGCGGGACTCGAGTTGTCCACCAACACCGCCGTGATGGCGATCGGCGGCTTCTCCGGTACCGACCCGACGCCGACGCTGCCGCAGTTCCAGGACGACGTCGCCCACCACCGGGTCGCGTACTACGTCGCCTCGAACAGCCACGGCCGCGGCCCGGGACGGACCGCTCATGGCCACGCCGACATCGCCAAGTGGGTGGCCGAGACGTTCCGCTCCGTGCAGGTGGGCGGCGCGACGGTGTACGACTTGTCGGTGCCGAAGTAGCTCCCGGTCGGTTGACTCTGCGGTAGTGGCGAGCGCTTCTCGAACTTCTGCGCCCTGTGCGCGGAGTCGACGCGGGGGGCGGCGTTACCGCACCAGCCTGCGCAACAGGGCCGACGCCGCGGCGACGCCGAGGATCGCGGCGAACAACAGGATTCCGATGTCCAGCCAGGTGTCGCCCGGCGTGCCAAGCAGCAGCGCACGCAACGCGTTGACCTCATAGCTGAGCGGGTTGATCGCCGACAGCCAGCGCAGCCACTGCGGCATTACGTCGACCGGGTACAGCGCGTTGGACGCGAAGAACAACGGCATGGTGATGGCCTGGCCGATGCCCATCAGCCGGTCCCGATTGCGCACCAGACCCGCGAGCGACATCGACAGGCAGGCGAAGAACGCCGACCCCAGCACGACGACCCCCATCGCGGCGAGAATGCGCAATGGATTGGCGGTCAGGTGGATGCCCATCAGGTAGGCGATGACCAGCACGCCGACCACCTGCGCGACCGAACGCACGCCCGCCGCGAACGCCTTGCCCGTGATGAGTGCGGACGCGGGCGCCGGCGTCACCATCAGCTAGGCCAGGATGCCGGCGTCCCGGTCCCAGACGATCTGGAAGCCGTAGAAGATCGAGATGAACAGCGCCGACTGCGCGATGATGCCGGGCGCGAGGAAGGCGAGGTACGGCACGTCCCCGGTGTCGATGACGTGCAGCCGGGAGAACGTCTGGCCGAAGATCAACAGCCACAGCGCGGGTTGCACCATGCGGGTGAGCAGTTCACTGCGGTCGTGGGTGAGCTTCTGCAGCTCCACGAGTGCGAAGGCGCCCATGCGGCGCAACAGTCCGGTGACGCGCTTCAGCCCGCGCGGGGCGAGGATCAGCTCGACGTGGGTGGCGGGGGCGGTGCGATCAACTGACACGGCGGGCCGCCCTTCTGCTGGAACGGATTTCGCGCAGGCCCTGCCGGGCGGCGTCCTCCGACAGGTCCTCGCCGGCGTAGTGCCGGAACACGTCCTCCAGGCTGGCGGTGGCCGACACCGTGGCCTTCAGGTCGGTCGGCGTGCCCACGGTCTGCAACACGCCGTGGTGCATGAGGGCGACTCGGTCGCACAGCGCGTCGGCCTCCTCCATGTAGTGGGTGGTCAGCAATACGGTCATGCCGAACTCGTCCTGCATCCGCGCCACCTGCGACCAGACGCCGTCGCGCGCAATGGGATCCAGGCCAACGGTGGGCTCGTCGAGAATCAACAGCGACGGCCGGTTCACCAGCGCCTGGGCCAGTTCGAGCCGTCGCACCATGCCGCCCGAGTACGTCCCGGCGAGGTTGCCTGCGACGTCGAGCAGTTGCATCGCATCCAGCGCCTCGTCGACCCGTGCGCGGCGCTGCTTGCGCGGCACGTCGTACAACCTGGCGAACAGGTCGACGTTCTGCCTGCCGGTGAGCGCCGACTCGATCGAGAGTTGTTGCGGCACATATCCGATGTTCTGGCGGATGTCCAGGGTGTCGCGCCGGGAATCGAATCCGAAGATCCGCACCTCGCCGTCCTGGACGGGGGTGAGCGTGGTGAGCACCCGTACGACCGTGGTCTTGCCAGCCCCGTTCGGTCCGAGTAATCCCATCGTCTCGCCGGCCTGGACCTCCAGGGTCAGGTCGTCCACCGCGGTGAACTGACCGTAGCGATGGCTCAGGTGCCTGCAGTAGATGGCCGGTGCAATGGTCATGCTTCCTCCTTGCGCAGCAGTCGGGTCACGTCGGCGAGTACCGCCAGCCCGTCGGTCAGTCGATCGATCTGGTCGGCGTCGAGACCCTCGAGCACCGCACCGAGGGCGGCCCGACGGGCGGCGCGCGATTCGTCGGCGATGCGCTGCGCCGACTCCGTCAGTCGCAATCGGCCGACGCGGCGGTCGTCGGGATCGACGGTGCGGACCAGCAGGCCGTCGGCCGACAATCGGGACACCAGCGTCGAGGCGGTGTTCGCCGCGAGCCCCAGTTCGTCGGCCGCCTGCCGTACGGAGATGCCCGGCTGTCTACCGACCAGCCGCAGCAGCTCGGCCTGTGATTCGGGTAGGCCGTTGCCGATCGCGGGGCCACCGCCCGACCGGCGCACCTGGCGGCGGAAGCGGCCGACCGTTGCGAAGAGCTCGACGGCGAGATCGGTCCGGGTTTCCACCCGATCACAATACCTCTGTTGCAGAGCTAACTAAGAGCGGCCGTTCTCCTCAAGCCACTCCCGCTGCGATCGATCAGGAATGGTCGGGCGCGGGCTCCAGCACGATCAGCGAGCGGGCGCCCACCGACATCGCGGCGCCCGCCACGATCCGCTCGTGCGTGTCGGCGATTCCGGCCTCGGTGTCGATCACCGGCCGCCATGCCGCGCCGAACTCCTTTGGCGGCAAGGTGAACTCGATGGCCTCGTGGTGGGCGTTGAAGCACAGCAGGAACGAGTCGTCGGTAACGGGCTGCCCGCGCACGTCGCGGTCGGGGATGCCGTGGCCGTTGAGGAACACCGCGACCGACTTCGCGAACCCGGAGCCCCAGTCCTCACCGGTCATCTCGTCACCGTCGGGAGCGAACCAGGCGATGTCGGACAGTCGCCCCGCCCCGCGCCGCCCAACGGGCTTGCCGCTGAAGAACCGCCGTCGCCGGAACACGGGGTGGGCAGCACGCAGCGCCGAGACCGTACGGGCGAACTCAAGCAGGTCGCTGTCGGCGTTGGCCCAGTCGATCCAGGTGAGCTCGTTGTCCTGGCAGTAGCCGTTGTTGTTGCCCCGCTGGGTGCGGCCGAGCTCGTCACCGTGCGAGATCATCGGAACCCCTTGCGACAGCAGCAGAGTCGTCAGGAAGTTCCGTTGCTGGCGGGCCCGCAGCGCGACGATCTCGGGATCGTCGGTGGGACCCTCCACCCCGCAGTTCCACGACCTGTTGTGGCTCTCCCCGTCGTTGTTGTCCTCGCCGTTGTCCTCGTTGTGCTTCTCGTTGTAGGACACCAGGTCGCGCAGCGTGAACCCGTCGTGAGCGGTGACGAAGTTGATGGACGCCACCGGGCGGCGGGCGGTGTGCTCGTACAGGTCGGCTGATCCGGTTAGGCGGTAGGCGAACTCGTCGAGGGTGGCGGGCTCACTGCGCCAAAAGTCGCGGACGGTGTCGCGGTACTTGCCGTTCCACTCCGTCCACTGCGGCGGGAAGTTGCCGACCTGATAGCCACCGGGTCCCAAGTCCCACGGCTCGGCGATCAGCTTGACCTGGCTGACCGTCGGATCCTGCTGCACCAGGTCGAAGAACGCGCTCAATCGGTCGACATCGTAGAACTCTCTGGCCAGGGTGGAAGCCAGGTCGAAGCGGAACCCGTCGACGTGCATCTCGGTCACCCAATACCGCAACGAGTCCATGATCAGCTGCAGCGAGTGCGGATGGCTGACGTTGAGGCTGTTGCCGGTCCCGGTGTAATCCATGTAGTACCGCTTGTCGTCCTCGACGAGCCGGTAGTAGGCGGCGTT
>NZ_JAVRPS010000041.1:0-10092 GCF_032162105.1 Mycobacterium sp.
GCCGTCGCGCGGCCAGCGTCAGCGCCAGGATCGCGAACGCCAGGACCACGGTGATCGGCACGACGAGCACCAGCGCGACGACGCACGCACTTCCCGCGAGTACCCGCACGGAGCGTCGCGCCGGTCTTGCGACGCCCGGCTGCCCGAGTCGTCGCCGCGGCACGCCCGGCGCGATCAACAGAGCCAGCGCGAGGCTGACAGCGGCCGCGCTCACGCCCGGCCCCGCTGCGCGAGAAGACTGCTCAAATCCGCCATGCCTTCGGTGAATCCGCGTTCGACGTGCCACGCGGTGAGCGCGGTCACCAATCCGTCCGAGCTGCGCCGCAGCACGGCGATCTCGGCCAGCTGCCTGCGCCCGCCGCGATCCCGGCTCACGTGCAGCAGCACCTGGACCGCGGCGGCGAGCTGGCTGTGCAGCGCCAACCGGTCCAGTCCTCCGAGTGCGGAGAGGGCTTCCAGGCGTGCGGGCACCTCGGCGGGATTGTTCGCGTGCACGGTGCAGGCGCCCCCGTCGTGGCCGGTGTTCAGAGCAGCCAGAAGATCGACAACCTCGCCGCCGCGCACTTCGCCGACCACGATCCGGTCGGGTCGCATTCGCAGGGCCTGCTTGACCAGGTCCCGTACGGTCACCTCGCCGATGCCCTCGACGTTCGCGCAGCGCGCGACCAACCGGACCAGGTGCGGATGCCGCGGCGCCAACTCCGGTGCGTCCTCGACGCACACGATGCGGTCGTCGGGCGACATGGCGCCGAGCGCGGCGGCCAGCAGCGTGGTCTTGCCCGCACCCGTACCACCCGAGACGAGAAACGCCAGTCGCGCGCCGATGATCTCGGTGAGGAGCCCGAGGGCCTCCGCGGCGATGGCGCCGGCGCCGACCAGCGCGTCGAGGTTCTGGGTGGCCGGTCGCAGCACCCGCAACGACAGGCAGGTTCCGCCGCCCGCGATCGGTGGGAGCACCGCGTGCAGCCGCACGGTCAGGTCGCCGATCCCCAGGCCGGTCAATTGCCCGTCGACCCACGGCTGCGCCTCGTCGAGACGCCGGCCGACCGACAGCGCAAGGCGCTGAGCCAGCCGCTGCACTGCGGCGTCGTCGGTGAACCGGATCATACTGCGGCGCAATCCGTTTCCGTCGTCGACCCACACCGCGTCGGGTGCGGTGACGAGCACGTCGGTGGTGCCGTCGGCGCGCAGGAGCGGCTCGAGGATGCCTGCACCGGTGAGTTCGGTCTGCAGTACCCGCAGGTTGCTCAGCACCTCGGTATCACCAAGCACGCCACCGGATTCCGCGCGGATGGCGGCGGCGACCACGTTCGGCCGAAGCGATGCCGACTCGGCCGCCAACCGCTCCCTGACCCGGTCGATCAGGGAGGCGCTCATTTCTCGACTCCCGGTTGGTGGTGCAACACCGTGAGCACCCGACGGGCGGCTGACGCCAGCGGGGAGCGGCGCCGCAGGCGCAGCCCACCGTGCTCGAGCATGGTCGCCACACCGGGTTGTGTCCGCATCGCGGCCAGCGGCGGCATTCCCACGATCTGCGCTACGTCGGCCGAACTCAGCCCACCCGGCGACGGCCCGCGGACGACGAGACCGACGTTCGGGTTGACCGCCACCAACCACTGGGCGGTGGCCGCTGCGGCGGCGCACGACCGGACGTCGGCGGGGGTGAGGAGGACCACGAGATCGGCGGCGTCCAGCGCGGCTTCGACCGCGTTGGTGGCTCGTCGTGGAAGGTCACAGACGACCGTGGTGCCGCTGCGGCGGCCGGCGTCGACGACCGCGCCGAGCGCCACTGCATCGACCTCGCTGAGAGCGCGGCCTGCGGACAGTACCGTCACGCCGTCCCGGGTCGGGAGCGCGTCATGCAGGGCCGAGTAGTCGAGCCGTCCACCCTGCAACGCCAGGTCAGGCCAGCGCAGCCCGGCCTCGGCTTCCCCGCCGACGGCCAGATCGATGCCACCGCCCCACGGATCGACGTCGAGCAGCAACGCCTTCGGCGCGGCGAACGCGAGCGCCGTCGCAAACACCGACGCACCCGCACCACCCCGTCCGCCGATCACCGCGAGCACGGCTCCGTGGCGCTCCGCCCGCCGCGACTCCACTGCGTCGGAGAGCTCGGCGACGAGATCGGCCTCCTGATCTGGCAGGACCAGCACCCGTTGAACACCTAGGGCGATCGCGGCCTCCCACTGCCCCGACTTCGGCCCGGTGCGCCCGACGAGGAACACACGATTGCGACGCGGCAAGGCGAGTTCGACACAGCGACAGGCGGTTTCACTGTCGAGCACGACGGCCGACGCCGATTCCCACACCTTGCGGCTGGACGGTTCGGCCGCGTGCACGACCCGGACGCCGACGGCCGCGCCGACGCGATCGACCTCGTTGCGCAGGTCCAAATCGGCGACCAGAGCGAGGATCCCACCACTGGTGTTCATCACCCCACTGTGTGCGGCGGCGACGACGTATCGCTACGCCCGCGAGGCCATCTGTGGAGGAAATCGGATCTGTGCACAACGGTTTGCGAGGCTGGACGACCAACGTCACGCCGCAGCGAGTGCGCAGATGCGGGAGGAATGACCCCAGAAAAGGGACGACCCCCGCCAGGGGGGGAGGAGGCGGAGGTCGTCGTGTATCAGCCCCGGGGGGTCGGGCTGATCCACACCCGGCATAAGCCGAGTAATACTCACTATACACACGCTGACACAGCGGGAAGCAAGTCCTCCTTTCACTCGCAACAACCCTGTGACCTCGAAAGTTGCAGCACCGGCCAGGTGACATGGACTGCCACTTGAGCAATGCGGTTCACCTCCCTCGTGACCGCGGGCCCTATGCTGAGAACCGTGAGCGCACCCGACCAAACGGCGGATGGCTCGCTGCCGCCGGGAGGCGAGACGACAGGTGAGATGGCAGGCGAGACCACGACGAGCCGCCCCGTCCGGACCGCGGCCTTCTTCGATCTCGACAAGACGGTCATCGCCAAGTCGAGCACGTTGGCCTTCAGCAGACCCTTCTTCGACCAAGGGCTGATCAATCGTCAGACGGTCCTGAAATCTGCCTACGCGCAGTTCCTGTTTCTGATGTCGGGCGCCGACCACGAACAGATGGACCGGATGCGCTCCTACATCACCAACATGTGCACCGGGTGGAACGTCGAGCAGGTGAAGTCGATCGTCGGCGAGACCCTGCACGAAATCGTCGACCCGCTGGTGTTCGCGGAGGCCGCAAACCTGATCGCGGACCACAAGCTGTGCGGCCGCGACGTCGTCGTCGTGTCGGCATCGGGCGAGGAGATCGTCGCACCGATCGCCCGCGCGCTCGGCGCAACTCACGCGATGGCCACCCGGATGGTCGTCGAGGACGGCAAGTACACCGGCGAGGTGGCCTTCTACTGCTTCGGCGCTGGCAAGGTCGAGGCAATCCAGGAGCTCGCCGCCCGCGAAGGCTACGCACTCGAGCACTGCTACGCCTACTCGGATTCGATCACCGATCTGCCGATGCTCGAGTCCGTCGGCCATCCGACCGTGGTCAATCCCGATCGTGCGTTGCGCAAGGAGTCCGTAGCGCGCGGCTGGCCGGTGCTGACGTTCTCCCGCCCGATATCCCTGCGCGACCGCCTTCCCGCAGCACCGTCAGGCGCCGCGGTCGCGACCACCGTGGCCGTCGGCGCGAGCGCACTGGCGGCAGGCGCACTGACGTACTCGCTGCTCCGGCGCTTCGCCCCCTGACCCGTTCGGCACCCTACCCACCGGTAGCTGAGCCGGGCGGCGTAACGATCCGGCGACGCGACCGAATTGGCACTTGATGTGACCGCGGTCACGGAGTACAAAGGGAAGCACGGAAGCCGGGCGAGGCCAAGGTCGAGCCGGAAGAGAAGGCGCGAACTCCCGAGTCAGGCTACCCAGCACGGAACCCGGCACCCACGCGGAGCAAAAGCCGCGATAATGGCAAAAGTGTTGCGGGCCTGCGTAATTGCGAAAAGCGAACAACGATGATGACTCTTTGGGCGGGGTCACAGATGTAGCGCTTCTCAAGAACGCCGAGGTCGTCCCACGCAACCCCACCAAGCACGCTTGGTAACCGGAGTCCGTGCTAGCGGGCGGCGAGCCGAATTATTTCGGAGCGCCGCCCGCTTCATTTTGCTGGGAAGTCACTCCGAGGCCGCATGAGCTATCGCCAACGCCTCCCTCGCGCCGGCGTGCAACGCGGTGCAGCTGGCGAGGATCCACGCCGTCAAGCCGTCGGGTGTCCCGGACTGGAACCCACGTGCCGCGGCGCGATAGTCGCCGGACTGGCGCATCCAGTAGACCTCGGGCACGCCGAGCCCGTGCGGATCCAGACCGCTGGTGATGGTGATCAGCCGCGACACGGCGCGGGCCACCACGCCGTCGGCGACGCCGAACGGTGCCAGGGTGAGCAGCTCACCGTGCGCGACGGCGGCCAGCACCGGCGCGGGAACCCGTGTGCCGCCGGTGATGACGTCGCGGAGCAACTCGAGGCGACGTCCGACGTCGGCGTCCGGCCGGGGCCTGCCCAGCCGGTCGTCTTCGGTCAGATCGGCGGCAGCCAACGCATGCAGCCGTGCGATCGCCTGCATCGGCGCCCGCTGCCACACCCCGACCAGCGCGGTGGCGCCACCCTCCAGCGCCTCGGCCACCCGGAGCGCACCGGCCAGCACCGGGTCGGCACGCACATCCCCCGTGGCTTCGCTCGCCTCGGGGTCCCCGTCGCCGATCGTCAGCGATCCCCCGTCCAACACCGACGACGCGCGCGCAGCCCGCACTGCGGCCTCCGCGGCCGTCGCCGGCCAGCCACGAAGGTTGACCCGGTGCCGATGTGCCCGGCCGAGCGCCTCCCTGGCTTCGTCACAGGCTTCGGCGACCCCCGGCAGCTCGGTCAGCGGGGCCAGCGGATCCGTCACGGCAGCACACGCTAGCCCGGCACGCGGGGACGAGTCGCCGGGACCCGACCGTTGAGCCCGGCTTCCGTGACGTTCGTCGCAGCAGACGCGCCGCCCGCAGGCGTCACCGTGACTTGCCAACGTTGACGCAACGTCGGGTGACTACTCTCACATCCATGTCGGAGACGCACACCGAAGCTCAGTCGGCCTATCCCCCATCCGGTGACTTCACTGCGCAGGCGAACGCGACCGCCGACCTGTATCGCCAGGCCGAGGCCGACCGGCTGGCGTTCTGGGGCACGCAGGCCAACCGGCTGTCGTGGGAGACCCCGTTCACCGAGGTCCTCGACTGGTCCGGCGCACCGTTCGCCAAGTGGTTCGTGGGTGGGCGGCTCAACGTCGCCTACAACTGCGTCGACCGCCACGTCGAGGCGGGCAACGGTGACCGGGTGGCCATCCACTGGGAGGGTGAGCCCGTCGGCGACCGTCGCACGCTGACCTACTCCGAGCTGTTGGCCGAGGTCTGCAAGGCCGCGAACGCGCTGACGGATCTGGGACTGGTGGCCGGCGACCGTGCCGCCATCTACATGCCGATGGTGCCCGAGGCGATCGTGGCGATGCTGGCCTGTGCGCGGCTGGGGGTCATGCACTCGGTGGTGTTCGCCGGCTATTCGGCGACTGCGCTGAAGGCCCGCATCGAGGATGCCGACGCCAAGCTGGTCATCACCACCGACGGACAGTACCGGCGCGGCAAGGCGGTATCGCTGAAGGAGGCCGTAGATGAGGCAGTCGAAGCGTCCTCCACAGTCGAACACGTTCTGGTGGTGCGGCGCACCGGGATCGACGTGGAGTGGACCGAGGGCCGCGACTTGTGGTGGCACCAGGTGGTGGACAGCGCGTCGACGCAACACGAACCCGAGGCGTTCGACGCCGAGCACCCGCTGTTCCTGCTCTACACGTCGGGAACCACCGGTAAGCCCAAGGGCATCGTGCACACCAGCGGCGGGTACCTGACGCAGTCCAGCTACACCCACTTCAACGTCTTCGACGTCAAGGCCGACAGCGACGTGTACTGGTGCACGGCCGACATCGGCTGGGTCACCGGGCACACCTACATCGTCTACGGCCCGCTATCCAACGGCGTGACCCAGGTGGTCTACGAGGGCACCCCTGCCTCGCCCAATGAGCATCGCCATTTCGAGGTCATCGAAAAGTACGGCGTCACCATCTATTACACGGCGCCGACGCTGGTCCGCACCTTCATGAAGTTCGGCCGCGAGGTCCCCGATGCCCACGACCTGTCCAGCCTGCGGCTGCTCGGCTCGGTCGGCGAGCCGATCAACCCGGAGGCCTGGCGCTGGTACCGGGATGCCTTCGGCGCCAACAAGACTCCGATCGTGGACACCTGGTGGCAGACCGAGACCGGGTCGATCATGATCTCGCCGCTGCCGGGTGTCACGGCGGCCAAGCCGGGATCGGCCATGACCCCGCTGCCCGGCATCTCGGCCAAGATCGTCGATGACGACGGCAACGAGCTCCAGCCAGGCGCCGATCACGGCGAGCAACCCAACGGCTATCTCGTCCTGGATCAGCCGTGGCCGTCGATGCTGCGCGGCATCTGGGGCGATCCCGAGCGGTTCAAGGAAACGTACTGGTCGCGGTTCGCCGAGCAAGGCTGGTACTTCGCCGGCGACGGCGCGCGCTACGACGCCGACGGAAACATCTGGGTGCTGGGCCGCATCGACGACGTGATGAACATTTCCGGGCACCGCATCTCGACCGCCGAGGTGGAGTCCGCGCTCGTCGGACACTCCGGGGTGGCGGAGGCCGCCGTCGTGGGAGCCACCGACGACACCACCGGCCAGGCCATCTGCGCGTTCGTCATCCTGACGGCCCACCACGCCGACACCCCCACCGAAGAGATGGTCGACGCGCTGCGCAAGCAGGTGGCCAAGGAGATCTCCCCCATCGCGCGGCCCCGCGAGATCCACGTCGTCCCCGAACTGCCCAAAACCCGCAGCGGCAAGATCATGCGCCGCCTACTGCGCGACGTCGCAGAGGGCCGCGAGCTCGGCGACACCTCGACGCTGGTGGACCCCAGCGTGTTCGAAGCGATCAGGGCGACCAAGTAGCGGAGCTATGCCACATCGGCGACCGGCACGAATCCCGAGCCCGTCCGACTCTTGGCGGCGATGTCGGCCAGGACCGAGTTGATCGACATCGTCACCGCCGGGGTGTGCAGCGGCACGAACTTCACCACGCAGGCGGGGAGGTCCTCGCTGAACGCACCGTGGATCATGCCGACGAGGCGGTTGTCCACCGTGACCGGCGCCCCGGAGTCGCCGGGCTGCCCGCACACCTGGTTGACGATGGTGCCTGGCTTGTCGCCGGGCCCCCAGGTGACGCCGCAGGAATAGCCGGTGGTGCGGCCGAGCTTGCACGCCACCTCGCCGAACACCGGGTCGGGCCCGATGCCGTCGATGCGGAACCCGTTCACCTCGGCGACCGGCCGCACCAGGTTCGGGTCGAACTGGATGACCGCGTAGTCGAGGCCTTCGTTGCCTGCCACCATGGTGCCAAGCACGCCGTGGTCCTCGGCGCCTTCGGCGGCCACCTGAGCGCCGGGCCCGCCGCAGTGCGCGGAGGTGAAACCGACGAGATTGCCCCGGTCGTCGTTGCCGATCGCGGTGAGCGTGCAGAACGTATCGCCGTCGATGACGATTCCGGAGCCGCCGCCAAGGGCAACGGGATCCCCGGCGGCGCGCGCGAACGGCGCGGCCGGAACCGAGAACGCGAAGGCCAGGGCTGCCATGACGACGACTGTCGCGACAGTGTCGTGCCAGCGATGTCTCAACACCACCCCCATCGACTGCCCCGCCTGGATTCCCGCCAAACCCCGTGAGTCTAACGTCGGCCGGGGAGCTTCAGCCCGGCGCGACATGGCAACATGAACGCCACTGACATCCCAATTTGGTCTCGACGCGGGGAGGACTCGTCCGTGAGCACAGGCGACCGTAAGAACGGCGTGCCGACCACAGTGACTTCGATTCCGCTGGTGGATCCGCACGCGCCGGTACCCGATCCGTCGATCGGCGACCTCGTCAAGGATGCCACCACGCAGGTGTCGACCCTGGTGCGGGCCGAGGTCGAACTCGCCAAGGCCGAGATCACACGTGACCTGAAGAAGGGCCTCACCGGCAGCGTCTTCTTCATCCTGGCGCTCGTGGTGTTGTTCTACTCGACGTTCTTCTTCTTCTTCTTCGTCGCCGAACTCCTCGACACCTGGCTGTGGCGATGGGTCGCCTTCCTGATCGTCTTCGGCGCCATGGTGCTGACCACCGCGGTGCTCGCCCTGTTCGGCTATCTGAAGGTGCGGCGGATCCGCGGGCCGCAGCAGACCATCGAGTCGGTCAAGGAGACACGGGCCGCTCTGACCCCCGGCGGCGACAAGTACGGCGGCAAGGCGATCACATCGGCCGACGGCGCTGCGCGGCCCGCGTCGACCGCAGATCCATCGGGCTGGTAGTGCCGCGGAGCCGTCCCGGCGGCGACAGCAGACAGCCGCCCGATCCGTCGATGACGCGCATCGACGGTCCATGGCGTCATCTCGACGTGCACGCCAACGGGATTCGCTTCCACGTCGTCGAGGCGCTGCCCACCGAGAACCGTCCCGCAGAGTCCGCCGAGCGACCGCTGGTGATACTCATGCACGGGTTTGCGTCGTTCTGGTGGTCGTGGCGGCACCAGCTGCGCGGTCTGACCGGGGCACGCGTGGTGGCCGTGGACCTGCGGGGCTACGGCGGCAGCGACAAACCTCCGCGGGGCTACGACGGCTGGACGCTGGCCGGCGACGCCGCGGGCCTGGTGCGCGCGCTCGGGCACAACACCGCCACACTGGTCGGTCATGCTGACGGTGGGCTGGTGTGCTGGGCGGCGTCGGTGCTCCACCCGCGGTCGGTGCGCGCGATCGCGCTGGTCAGTTCGCCGCACCCGGTGGCGTTGCGCGCCTCCGCGCTGACCCGGCGCGACCAGGGCCTTGCCCTTCTGCCCGGGATGCTGCGCTACCAGGTGCCGTTCTGGCCGGAGCGGGTGCTGACCCGCCACGACGCAGCCGAACTCGAAGCGCTCGTCCGTGGTCGGTCGAGCGGCAAATGGCTGGCGTCAGAGGACTTCTCGGAGACGATCGGCCACCTGCGCCGGGCCGTTCAGATCCCGTCGGCGGCGCATTCCGCGCTGGAGTACCAACGCTGGGCGGTGCGGAGCCAACTTCGCGCCGAGGGTCGACGGTTCATGAAGTCGATGAAGCGCCCCCTGGCCGTTCCGGTGCTGCACATCCGCGGCGACGCCGACCCCTACGTGCTGGCCGACCCGGTGTACAAGACCCAGCATTACGCCCCCCACGGTCGGTACGTATCCATTGCGGGCGCAGGGCATTTCGCGCATGAAGAGGCACCGGCGGAAGTCAACGAACAGCTGTCCCGGTTCCTCGCGCAGGTGCACGGCACCTAGGTCAGGAGATGCAGGCCCCGGTCTGCACCCGTTGGGTACTGCCGACCTTGGCCATCTGCTTGGCCACCTCGTTGGCGGTCAGCACGAAGCCGGTGTCCGCATCGTCCACAGCGGCGCCGAAGACGACGCCAAGCACTCTGCCGTCACGGTCGATCAACGGACCGCCCGAATTACCTTGCCGGACTGCGCCTCTGATGGTGTAGACCTCGCGGGTGACCGTGGTGGTGTGGTAGATGTCCGGCCCGTTGAGCTGGATGATCTCCCGGATCCGTGCCGGCGTGGCGGTGAAGTCGCCGCCGCCCGGGTAGCCCATCACCACCGCGTCGGTGCCCGTCCGCGCTTCCTGCATGTCGAACTGCAACGGCGGCGATGGCAGGCCAGGCACGTCCAGGATGGAGATGTCGGCGCTCGGATCGTAGGACACCACACCGGCGTCGTAGGTCTGGCCGTCGACCTCGACGGTGACGCTCTCCGAGCCCGCGACGACGTGCGCATTGGACATCACCCGGTTCGGCGCGACGACGAAACCGCTACCCTCGAGCACCTTTTGGCAACTCGGCGCAACGCCGCGGATCTTGAGGACGCTTGGCCGGGTGGCCGCGACCACCGGATCGCCTGCCAACGTCGCGTCGGGGATGGCGACGTTGACGATCGGCGTGCGGCCGAACTGCGGGAGCACCTCGGGCAGC
>NZ_JAVRPS010000042.1:0-10625 GCF_032162105.1 Mycobacterium sp.
AGCTATGAGGCGTTCCTGCTGATCATCGCCTACTGGATCGGACCGTGGCTGGGCGTGGTGTTCGCCGATCAGTACCTGCGCCGCGGACAGGCCATCGCCGGCTTCCTGTACGACCGGTCGTACTCCAACTGGAGCGGACTGTTGTCCTTCCTCGTCGGCCTGGTGGTGTCGGTGCTGCTGTTCTCCAACCAGGAGAAGTTCGTCGGCTACATCGCGCGGGGCCTGCCGCAGCTCGGCGACATCACCTTCTTCGTCGGCTTCCTGCTCGCCGGTGGCAGTTACGTCCTGTTGTGTCGATCGAAGATCGGCGCTGAACGCGTGGCGGCGTGACCGCACCGGAGCAGATGTTGCAGGTCGCCGTCGACGAGGCGCGGAAGGGCCTGGCGGAGGGCGGCATTCCGATCGGGGCGGCACTGTTCTCCGCCGACGGCACCCTGCTCGGCAGCGGACACAACCGTCGGGTGCAGCAGGACGACCCGTCCGTGCACGCCGAGACGGATGCCTTCCGGGCGGCGGGCCGTCAGCGGAACTACCGCTCCACCGTGATGGTCACGACGCTCTCACCATGCTGGTACTGCAGCGGCCTGGTGCGGCAGTTCAACATCGGTGCGGTGGTGATCGGGGAGGCCGCGACGTTCCACGGCGGGCACGACTGGCTGGCCGAACACGGGGTGGCCGTCACGGTTCTGGACGACGAACGGTGTGTGACGATGATGACGGAGTTCATCGCGGCCAATTCGGAACTCTGGGCGGAGGACATCGGTGAATAGGGCTGGCGAATGAACACGATTGCGACGGTGGACCTTTCGCGCTGGCATGCGGGCGGGGCCGAGGCGGACGCCGTGGCCGCCGAGGTCGACGAGGGCCTGCAACGGGCGGGATTCATCCTGGTCACCGGCCACGGCGTCGACCCGGGGTTGGCCGCGGCGGTGCGGGCCGGCAGCCGGGAGTTCTTCGATCAGCCCGACGCCGTCAAGCAGCGCTACAGCGTGCCCGTTGGCGGGCACGGCTGGATCGGGCCAGGTGCCGAGGCCAACGCCTACGCCGAGGGCACCGAGACGCCGCCCGACCTCAAGGAGAGCTACAGCCTTGGCGCAGAGACCGCGACCGGCGACCCCGACGTCGACCGGATCTGGTTCGCGCCCAACGTCTGGCCGGCCGAGGTGCCGTCGCTGCAGCAGCTCATCGCCGAGTACACCACCGCGATGCGCCGGGTGTCCGACGACCTGCTCGCCCTCTTCGCGCACGCGCTCGGGCTACCGGCCAACCCGTGGGCCGCGCTGGCTGACCGGCCGACGTGGACGATGAACATCAACCACTATCCGCCGGTCAGCGTCGTCGGTGAACCCGAGCCTGGCCAGTTCCGGATCGGCCCACACACCGACTTCGGCACCGTGACCGTGCTCGACCGCGAGCCAGGAGCGGGTGGGCTGCAGGTGTATTCGGATGCCGGGGGGTGGGCCGACGCCCCGTACGACCCCGCGGCGCTCACGGTCAACATCGGCGACCTGCTCGAGTACTGGAGTGGTAGCCGCTGGCCGTCGGGCAGGCATCGCGTGCTGCCGCCGCAGGCGCACGCGCCGGAGGAGGACCTGGTGTCGCTGATCTACTTCTACGAGGCCAACCACGACGCGCTGGTCACGCCGCTGGAGCCGCCGGTGGGGCGGGTGTCAGGCCTGGAACCCGTGACGACGTCGGCGTTCATCAAGGAACGGCTCGACGCCATCACGGTTGGCTGACGTCCGCGTCTGCCAGAATGGCGGCCATGCGCGTCTACCTCGGCTCCGACCACGCTGGATACGAACTCAAGCAGGCGATCATCGAGCACCTGAAGTCCGGCGGCTACGAGCCGATCGACTGCGGTGCCTACACCTACGACGCCGAGGACGACTACCCGGCGTTCTGCATCGCCGCGGCCGAGAAGACCGTCGCCGACCCCGGCAGCCTGGGCATCGTGATCGGCGGCTCCGGCAACGGCGAGCAGATCGCGGCCAACAAGGTGCCCGGCGCGCGCTGCGCGCTGGCGTGGAGCGTGGAGACGGCGTCGCTGGCCCGTCAGCACAACAACGCTCAATTGATCGGCATCGGCGGCCGGATGCACCCCGTCGAGGACGCACTCTCCTTCGTGGATGCGTTCCTGACCACGGCATGGTCGGAGGCGCCGCGCCATCAGCGTCGCATCGACATCCTCGCCGAGTACGAGAAGACGCACGTCCCGCCGCCCGTGCCCGGCGCGGAATAGCCCGTGCCCGAAGGGCATACGCTGCACCGGCTGGCCCGGCTGCACCAGAAGCGGTTCGGCCGCACCCCCGTGATCGTCAGCAGTCCACAGGGGCGGTTCGATGGGGCCGTGGTGAGCGGTCGGGTGCTGCGCAAGGCCGACGCGTACGGCAAGCACCTGTTCCACCACTACGACGGCGGCGCGGTCGTGCACGTCCACCTCGGGCTGTACGGATCGTTCACCGAGTTCGGCCCGCTGCCAGAAACAGGGGAGCCGCTGCCCGTCGGACAGGTCCGGATGCGGATGATCGGCGCCGAGTACGGCACCGACCTGCGCGGCCCGACGACGTGCGAGCTGATCGACGAGGGCGGCGTCGACGACGTCCTAGCCCGCCTCGGGCCGGACCCGCTGCGACGCGACGCGGACCCCTCGCCCGCGTGGAATCGAATCAGCAAGTCCCGCAGGACGATCGGCGCGCTGCTGATGGACCAGGCCGTGATCGCGGGGATCGGCAACGTCTACCGCAACGAACTGCTGTTCCGGCACGGCATCGACCCGCACCGCCCCGGCACGCACGTCAGCGCCGCGGAATTCGACGACGCGTGGACCGATCTCGTCGAGCTGATGAAGGTCGGTCTACGCCGCGGCAAGATCATCGCCGTGCGGCCCGAGCACGACCACGGCGCCCCGTCGTACGGACCGGACCGGCCACGCACCTACGTCTACCGGCGGGCGGGAGAGGCGTGCCGCGTGTGCGGCACGCCCATCCGCACCGAGGTGTTGGAGGCGCGCAACCTGTTCTGGTGCCCGACCTGCCAGACCTGACCCGGTCAGGCGTCCTTGGCGTAGCGGGTCAGGAAGGCGAACGCTGCGACCCCGGCGACGACACCGATCACGGTCCACAACACGAAGGGGACGACGAGTGAAATGGGCGACCAGCCGACACTGGAGAACGTCACTGCCGTGTAGAACAGCCAGATCAGGCGGTAGACGCACCAGAGCGCGGTGATGCCGCTGGCGATGCCGATCGCCAGGCTCGGCGTGCGGTCGACGCGGTTGATCTGTTCTTCGATGCTGGTGGGCAGGATCTTCATTGCGGTTCTCCCTTTCGTCGTGCGTTGCCTCGTTGGCGTCGCCATCGGGGCAAGTACAAGCGCAGGGCGCGGCTACCGATCCCAACAACCGTGCGGAGCGGGGCGCCGCGTTTGACGGGACAATCGCCGGGTGGAACTCATCCTGGTCGTCGTTGGGGCCATCGTCGTGACCGCCATGGCGCACCGGCGCGGCCTGGAACCCGCGCTGATCATCGTCGTGATCGGCAGCGCGGCATCGTTCATCCCGGGATTCGAAGCGCCCGAGCTCGACTCGCACATCCTGCTGACGGTGGTGCTGCCGCCGCTGCTGTACTCCGCCGCGTTGGACTTCTCCTTCCCGACGTTCCTGCGCAACATCAGGCCGATCCTGGGCTTGGGTGTCGGACTGGTCGTGGTGACGGCGTTCACCGTCGCCGCGGTGTCGTCGTGGCTCGTGGTGGTGCCGTTGACGTTCGGCACGGCGCTCGTCCTGGGCGCGATCGTCGCTCCGCCCGACGCCGTCACCGCCGTCGCGGTGGGACGCAAACTGGGACTGCCCAAGAAGGTGATGGCGATCCTCACCGGGGAGAGCCTCATCAACGACGCGGCCGCGCTGACGCTGTTCTCCATCGCGGTGGCGCAGGTCGCAGGCAGCCACACCTTCATCGAGAACCCCGTCCTGCTGTTCAGCTACAGTGCCGTGGTCGGCCCGGTGGTGGGTGCGGCGCTGGGCTTGGTGACGCTGTGGATCCGCAAGCGCCTGGCCAACCCCGGCCTGGAGACGGTGCAGGGGCTTCTGGTGCCCTTCGGGGCGTTCATCGCCGCCGAGGAGTTGCACGCGTCGGGCGTGCTCGCGGTCGTGGTCGCGGGTTTCGTGGTCGGCAGCGGGACGCTGGGCGCCGGCTACCAGACCCGGCTTCAGGAGCGGTACGTGTGGAACTCCGTGGACGTGCTGTTGGAGGCGTTCGTGTTCGCCTACATCGGATTGCACCTGCGGTTCGTGCTGGAGGACCTTCGGGAGGCCCACGAATCATTGGCGGAGGTCGGCGTCGCCTCGCTGATCGTGTTGGCGATCGTGCTGGTGATTCGGCCGGTGTCGGTGCTCGCCATGTTCGGCCGCAGCGAGTTGTCGCGGCACGTCGAGAGCAGGCTCAGCGTGCCTGCGCCCGACAGCGGCGGCCGCGGGGCGCTGGGCACCCGTCGTCGCGGCAAACCGCCGGGAAAGTGGCGAGCGCTCATCGACCGCCGGTCGCTGACCTGGCAGGAGAACGTCGTGGTGTCGTGGACCGGCATGCGCGGGGTGGTCACGCTCGCCGCTGCCGCTGCCATCCCGGCGACCACGGTGGACGGCGAGCCGTTCCCCGAGCGCGCGACGATTCAGGCCATCGCGTTCGTCGTCAGCGTCGGCACGCTCCTGATCCAGGGCTGGACGCTGCCATTGCTCATCCGTCGCCTGCGCGTGTCCACCGACGAGAGCGCCTCCGAACGGGAGGAGACGCTGAAGGCGGAGCGCCTCGTGCACGACGCCGCCGACGAGGTGTTGGCCGAGTTCCGGGCCAAACCGCCCGAGGGCCTCGACCCGCGCATCCTCACCGAGATCCGCAACACCATCGCGCGGCACTCGCAGGATGCCGACGAGATGCCCGATCCGGAGGCGCACACGCCGCGGGCGGAAGTCTTTGCGGCGCTGTACCGCGACGTGCTGGCCGCCCAGCGGGCCGCGCTCATCGCCGAACGCGACGACGGCCGGATCGAGGACGAGGCCGCCCGGGCCATGCTGGAGCGGCTCGACCTACAGGAGGCCGGGGTTTCGGCCAGGTTGGACAGCCGGTTCTGAGAGTTGCCGGTCAGGGGCGCGTCGGAATCGGAGTGCACGCGACGAAGTCGCCGCATTTGGGCAGTGGGTTGGGGTTCTGCGGTGGAGCCCGGTCGCAAGCCACGAGGTCGCCGCACGAGGGCAGTGGGTTGGGGCTCTGGGGAGGCACCGGGTCGCAGGCCACGAGGTCGCAGGTGCCGATGCCGAGCGGGGGCTTCGGCGGCGTGCTCGGCTCCGGCGCGGTGACGATCGGGTCGTCTTGAGCTGCGGGAGCGGGTGCTGGGCCGGGGACGACGACGACCCGCGGGGCACCGGCGACTACGGCTGGGGCTGGCATGGCGGGGTACGCGGTGACGACGGGCGCCGGCACGACCGGGGCGGGCGCAACGGCGGCGACGCCGCTGGGTGGTGTGGCCGGGCTCGACACCGATGCGGCTGGGGCGGGGGCGGACTGGGTCAATGCGTTGAAAGCGACCCCGCCCACCACGGCCAGTGACGCGACGGCAACAAGGGCTGCCAGGCCGCTCACGACCCATCCCGCCTTCCACGTCGGCGACGGTGAACTGGCCGGAGGGGGCACCGGATCTGCTTGGGGGACGAACGTCATCTGCGGGCGATGGACGGTCGGGGCGTTCGGGGAGACGTAGTTCGTGGTCATCGGGATCTCCATGGGTCAGTGCGGCCCCGGTGAGCCGCCTTCACCAATAAGAGAAACGAGCCGACCCGATCCCGACAGTTTTCTCGGAACCAGTTTTCGACGGTCAGAACCCGCCGAAGTCCCCGCCGCCGAAATCGCCGCCACCGAAGTCGCCCCCGCCGCCCCAGCTGTCGCCGCCCCAGCCGCCGCCACCGTCGCCGCCGCCTCCCCAGCCGCTGCCATCACCGCCGCCGCCGTCACCCCAACTGTCGCCGCCGTCTTGGCCGGCACCCTCGAGCTGGCCCTGGTCCATGCCGTCCTGGAAGCCGTCGCCGTAACCGTTTTCGAAGCCCTGCGCGTCATAGCCGACGCCGCCCATGCCGGAGAACAACGAGCTGAACAGCAGCGCCGAGCCCAGACCCCACGCACCGGCCACCAGGGCGGGCTTCCACCACGGCTCGGAGTACCAGCCGGCGGGGACCGGTCGGCCGGCAACGCGGCCGCCGGGGTAGTAGTTCGGTGTGCGTTCCGACGGGCCGGGCGACGCCTCGATGTCGCGGCCCTCGAACTGAATTCGACGGTCCTCGGTCACGGTGCCTGCGGTCTTCTGGCCGGTCAGCGATTCGAGCTCCGGCCCGGGATCCATGCCCATCGCGACGCGGGCGGCGCGTACGTAGTACAGCCCCTCCATCGCGCTTTCCTTGGCGAGCAGCGCCTGCTTGGCCGTGGTCGCCTGATCGATCTGGGACGACGCCGCGGTGTAGCGCTCCGACGCATCGGCCATCGCCTGCTTGGAGGCGTCGTCGGTGCCGGTGATGTTGAGCACCTGGCCGCCGAGGCGCTCGATCAGACGCCGCGCGTCGGCCTTCGCGTCGGCCAGAGACGATGCGTTGCGGTTGCCCGACGCCTTGGACGTGGCGTACACCGCGAACCCGATGGCGGCGACGACGACAATGATGAGCACCAGCAAGAAGCCGTTCATGGCGTCCAGCGTACCTACAGGAAAACCGGTGAATCCGGACGCGATCATCACGGGGGCGGACCCGCCACCGGAGGTGATCGTGCGGGTGGTGCCGGTTCGTCGCGCAGGCGTCTCTCTGGAGCGGCTATCAAACACACCGGTGAGGAATCGATGAGCGACTCCGCACCCAGTGAGCCGTGACGCGAACCCACTCAGACGTTCTCCAGCAACACGATGGATTGGATGGCGCCATTGCCGATCGGCATGCCCATCCGCAAAACTCGTGCCGCCCAGCAACCCGGGCCGGCGATCCGCCGACACACCTCTGGGTGTCGGTACGGGTGGCAAGGGCGGCGACACGACGCTTACCGACCCCGCAGGAGCGACAGCAGGTACGGGCGCCGCGGCAGGTGCCGGCGGGCCGGGCGGTAACGGCGGAGCCGGCGGTGCAGGCGCCACGGGCAATACCGGCAATACCGGCAATACCGGCAACACCGGCGATCCCGGCTCCGCCGGTTCAGCGGGGTCGGACGGCACCGTCAACTAACCCGGCAACCGCCCCTTCAGGGCGCGGGTGGTGCCGTCAACAGAGGCACGAGGGCCTCGTGGGTCTGCAACGCCAGCGCCTTGCGGATGTGCCCGGCCGCGTCATGGTCACCGCCCTCGTCGGGGTGCTTGAAGTATTCGGTGTGTGCCGTTCCGCGTTTGAACCGTGCGGGCTTGTTGCCTTGCACCCCGATGTCACGGATGCCCGGGCCGAACAGCGGGCGCAACGCGCCGCCGAACCAGTCGCCGCGGAGGTCGCCGCGAATCACCGGAAACCACAGGTTCGTCCAGCGCGTGACGGCGAACGGCGACTGCGACCCGAGCACCTGGCGGATGCCGTCGCCCTTGTATCCGTAGTTCGCCTTGCGCTGCTCGCCGCCCTCCACGGGCAGTGTCTCCGGCCGTGGCGGGCAGGTGACCAGCGCGCCGCGACGGACCAGTCCGTCGAACAGCTCGCGTCGGCGCGTACGGTCCACCTTCTTCAATCCGCTGAAGAGCTTGGGGCGGGTGACGAGGATGTCGGCCAAGGCCATCGGTGTGCCGACTGAGACGAAATCAGTGATGCGCCAAGGGTTTCCCTGCCGCCGCAGATCCTGCCACAGGGCGAACTGCAGGTCCTGGAAGGCGTCCAGCGCCTCGTCATCGTCGTCGGCAATGAGCCGGTCAGCGGCCTTCTCGAGATCGTCGAGGGACGCGAGCTTGATCGGCAGTGGCGTCTGGTGTTCCGGCCGCTCTGTGTGCAGGTGGTGAACCTGCGCCCAGAATGAGATCAGTGCGTCGTAGGCGATGTAGGCGCCGAGGCTGTGCGCCACAACGACGACGCGCGAGTACCGACCCTCGTCGTGCAGCGCGTGCAAGAGGTCGACGAGACCGCCGCGGATGGCCCGCCGCGCCGCGTAGGAGTGCGGCGCCGTGTCGAGGTAGCGGGCGACGTCGACGAACGACGCCGTGATGCTCTTCACCACCGCCCGCACCAGAAAGCGGAGCACGCCGAGCCAGAAGAGCAACACGACCGCACTGCTGACCGCCCCGAGGATCCACCACGGAACGTCTCGGTCGAGCAGGTGCCCGCCGACCAACAGTGCGGCCAAGGTCACGGGGATCGCCAGGAGCGCGAGCCAGATGACGCGCCAGATCCCGAACAGGGGATCGGGGACGTTACTGGGCCGGCGAAGGAACAGCCGCAGCGTGGTCGGCCCCAGATCGGCGAACTTGTTGCCGGTCATCAGGTACGACCAGTGGTATTCGTAGATCTCGGCCTGGCCCTGTTTGGGTTCGGGCGACGACTTGTCGGTCAGCGGTCGCGCGATGTAGCGCCGGGCCTCGTACGAGCCGGTGATCTCGGCGGGGCGGGAGTAGTAGTAGTCCCAGTTCCGCGGCGTCGTCGGGTACAAGTCGCTCAACGGATGGAGTGCGGTCTTCACGAAGCCGTCGAGGGTGTCCATTGGCCGCTGCTCGCCCATCCCGTGGACGATCACGACGGCGGTGCGGACCGTGCCCACCGGTCGGTCGTCGGCCCAGGCTGACGCGTCCGCACCCTCGGACTGCTCGGCACCCTGGGCCTCGGCCGTGACGTCCTCTACTGCCATGTCGCCCCCGAAGACGTGTGTCGCGTGTGATCTCCGAGTCTGAGGGGTCGCGTTCGCGCGGCGTGCGGATTCGCGACTATTGACGCCCGCGTTCGTCTCCGATCTCATCGACGTCGACACCGGGATTGCCGGCTGTTAACCGGCTTCTTTCCTTTACTCACGGCAACGTCCTGGGCGCCGTCGGCCTTTGCCGTGGACATGCAACACCAGTCACAGTATTCACACTGGCCCCACAGGTGTCGGTCCGGGTTCGATTCGGATTTCGCGCATTGCTGTACATATAACGATTCGATAACTACGGTGCTGGCTGTGGGTCGACACGTATTAGCCAGCCGACGACGCAAATCTCCCTTGATTTTGGTTGCGTGGGTGGTCCCGACCGCCCTGCTCCTCGCGGTCGGTGGTGCTGGCTATTCGCTGGCCGCCGATCGCGGCGCTGGTCCTGCGGCAGGCGTCGAAGCTCAGCCAGGTGGACACCCCGTTGCACCGTGCTGCATGGAGATCGTGGCGGCACCGATGGTCCCGCTCTCGCCGCCACCGTCCGATGTCCAGTTGGTAGCGAGTTCCGATGGCGGAGAGATGGTTTCGGCATCGAGGGCCTCCCGTTGGCGGGTCGTGCCCATCCCTCAGTTGTTACCGACCGGGATGGCTCCGGAGCGGGGACTGCAGGTGAGGACCATCCTGGCTTCTCGCGCCATCAGTGCGGCGTTCCCGGAGATCCACGAGATCGGTGGCGTCCGGCCCGACGCGCTGAGATGGCACCCCGACGGGTTGGCGCTCGACGTGATCATCCCCAACCCGAGCAGCGCCCAGGGCATCGCGCTCGGAAACGAGATCGTCGCGTACGTGCTGAAGAACGCGGACCGGTTCGGGATGCAAGACGCAATTTGGCGTGGCGTCTACTACACCCCAGATGGCGGGCAACAGAGTGGTGGGTACGGCCACTACGACCACGTCCACGTCACGACTACCGGGGGCGGGTACCCCACCGGCAGGGAAGTCTTCCTGAAGTAGGGGGCGGCGGGGTCTGCCCGTGTGGCCGACGTCGGTGATGGCTTCGGTCGGCGCACCCGGTGACCGCGCGTCTTTCACTGCGACGGCGACTGCGGTGCCCGTTTGATCACGGAGGTACCGCTCCCGCTGTTGCCGCTCTGGCGGATGATCGAGGTACCGGGAGTGATGGTGCCATCCTGGCGGATGGAGGGGCCACCGGTCGGGCCGTTACTCGTCGCGGCGCTGGGTGACGTGTTGCCGCCGTGGACACCGCGCAGCTCGTCGGTGGTCAGGGTGCGGATGCTGCGGCGGCGCACGGCCAGGGTGGGCCGGCAGGTGGTCCCGTCGTTGGTGTTGGTCTTCATGGTGTGCTCCGCTTGGTTGGTGTGAGTTCGTTTCTGGTGCCGGTCGTGGTGACCGGTTGACGCAAACTCTGCGGTGCACGACTTGGCGGATTCTTGGCGAGCATCCGCCTCACCCCACGACGAACACCGCCCCACGACCGACGTCGAGTCGGCATGGGGCGGTGTGGGATCCGCGCGGATCACGGGACCGCCCCGAACGGGGCGGCAACCTGGGAAGACACCCCGATCAGGGCGGCTTGGTGGAGCGGGCGACGGGAATCGAACCCGCGTAGCTAGTTTGGAAGTTTTATACCGACTTCGAACGGCTGAGCGAAATCGCCTGGTCACGCGGTGCTGTAGCAAAGCCAATTACCAACGTGGCCTGGGGTTTCGGTGCGCCTAGCACACGGCTACGGTACGGGCACGGTACGGCTACAGTACGGGG
>NZ_JAVRPS010000043.1:0-20509 GCF_032162105.1 Mycobacterium sp.
ACGCGTGGGACAAGCAGCGCGAGTTCATCGTCGCCGGTGATGGCGCCAAACAGCTCGGTGCGATGACCGAGGCGCGCTGGAGCACGTTGGTCGACCAGCTGGCGAAGCTGGGACAGGTCACCGCGAAACCGCAGTCGTCCGATCTGTACGACGCCAGCTTGCTCCCGACGATCTCCGCCCCCACCGAGCTGCCGGCACCGCCCGCCGGGTCGTAGGTCGCACCGGGGTGATCGATACCATGGGAAGCATGCAATGAGAACTGTATTCAGCGGTGGCGGGCTCATCGTCGACGCAGACAGCGAGCTAGCGTCCGGCTTCGTCGTCGTCGACGACGGTGTGATCACCGACGTCGGCGAGGGCGCTGCCCCAAGGGAGTACCGGCAAGTCGCCGACCGCATCGTCGACACCACGGGGCTGGCGGTGATACCTGGCTTCATCAACGCTCATTGCCACCTTTTTCAGTCGATGCTTCGCGGCATCAGCACGACGAAATGCCTGGAAGACTGGTTGGCCCAGGACATCTGGCCATACACCGGTCTGTTCCAGCCTGCCGACTTCTATCTGGCAGCAACGGCGGGGCTCCTGGAGAACCTGCGGTCGGGTGTCACCACCGTCCTGGAGAACCAGTACGTCCACCACCATGCCGACAACACCGACTACGTGGCCCGGGCGTTCCGCGACATCGGCATCCGTGGTCTCATCGCGCGCGGCGGCGTCGACATGGACGCTAGTGGTGCGCGGACATCCCGACTGGAAACCGTCACCGAGTATCTCGACAACCTCGCGTCCTTCATCTCCACTTGGGATGGCTCCGGTTCGGGCCGGATCCGATGCGAAGCTGCCATCCAAACCACCTGGCTCGCATCGCGCGAACTGTGCGACCGCGTTGGCGCCTATCTCGCGGATACCGGTGTCGGCCTGCACGCCCACTGCGCCGAAACCCGCACCAGCGTCGCTTCCACCGTTGCCGGCCATGGTGTCCGTGAAGTCGAGTACTTCCGGGGCTTTGGCCTGCTACAGCCTGCAACCCAGCTCGTGCACTGTGTGTGGCTGGACCCCGACGAATGCGAGCTCGTCGCCGAGTCCGGTGCCACCGTCGTGACGTGCCCGACGTCCAACGCCTACCTGGCGTCGGGTCCCGCACCCGTCTCCGACCTCCGTGCTCTCGGCGTGCCGGTCGCGATCGGATGCGATGGGCCGGCAAGCAACAACGGCCAGAACATGTTCGAGGCGCTGAAGTGGTCGGTGCTCTCGGACCGGCTCCGAACCCTCGACGCAGAGCGCCTCAGCGAAGTCGACGCCCTGGACATGGTGTGGCGCGGCGGTGCCCGTGCCGTCGGCATGCCCGACGCGCTCGGCGCCATCCGGCCCGGGTACTTGGCCGACTTGGTGACCATCGATGTCGAGTCGCCCGGCTACAGCGGGTCGTCGACTCTTCGTCGCGGTGTCGTCTTCGCCGGGACGCCTGCCGATGTACGAGGCGTCTGGGTCGACGGCGAACAAGTCGTGCGAGATGGTGAGGTACTCACCGCCGACCGGCACGAGATACACACGTCGATGCGCAGGCGGCGCGCAGCGATCGTCAATCACGACCTGGTGGCGGTGTCGCCATGACGGTGACCGACTCCGCACCACGGCAATCGGATTCGCTTGTCACCTTCTCAGGGGCAGACAAGGTGTACGGCAATGGATTCCGTGCGCTGGCACCGATAGACCTCGCGATCCAGCGCGGCGAGATAACCGTCCTCGTCGGACCGTCGGGTTGCGGCAAGACAACCCTGCTGCGGATGGCCGCGGGCCTCACCGAACCCACTTCGGGGTCGATGACCCGCGACACCGAGCGTCTGTCCTACGTGTTCCAGGACCCCACCCTGCTGGCGTGGCGCACCGTGCACGCAAACGTCGAGGTGATCGCGAAGCTGCAAAAGGTGCCGCGCGCCAAACGTCGGGTCCGCGCGAATGAGGCAATCAAGATGGTTGGCCTCGATGGGTTTCAGAAGGCGTACCCGCGAGAACTGTCTGGCGGAATGAAAATGCGTGCGTCACTGGCACGTTCGGTCACCAGCGACCCTGAGCTCCTGCTCATGGACGAACCATTCGCCGCCCTCGACGAGTTCACCCGCGAGAAGATGGGCGCAGAACTATTGCGGCTATGGCGCGAAAAGGGGTTCAGCGTCCTGTTCATCACACACTCCATTTACGAGGCCTGCACCCTCGGCCACCAGATCGCCATCATGGATACCGGCCCTGGCCACGTCGTCGACGTCATCAGATCACCAAGCCCGCCGTCGCTCGACCCGACCACCGAGCGCGACGAGACCGCGCTACGTGCGCTGCAGCAGCAGATCTCGGTCATGCTCGGAAGCTTCCGCGAATGATCGTCCTCGAGCGCGGATCCCTGATCAGCCGGATCGTCAAGCCCAAACCCAAGTCCACGCGCGTGCGGCCGACCGTTTCGGCGCGCGCACGCATCCGTCGTGTTGCCCCACCTGTCGGCGCGTTCACCCTCGTCATCGCGTCGTGGCAACTGATCATCACGATCTTCGACGTGCCCTCGTACATGCTTCCCTCGCCAATGACCCTGCTGCGAACCCTTTGGGAAGAACGCACGTCGATCTGGCAGCCCACCTGGGTCACCGTCCAGGAGTCGTATCTGGGGTTCGTAGTTGCCACCGTCGCCGGCGTCGCCATCGCGCTGGTGATGATGCGGTGGAATATCGCTGAACGCGGCTTCTACCCGTACCTCATTGTGCTGCAGACCATTCCGATCGTCGCGATCGCTCCGCTGTTCGTCGTGTGGATCGGTCCCGGGCAGACGACCAATATGCTGGTCGGCGCCATGATCGCCTTGTTCCCGGTCGCGGCGAATGCCCTACACGGGCTCAAGTCCATCGACCGCAACCTCGTGCAGCTCTACAGCATGGCTGGCGCCGCACCCCGCGTGACCCTGTTCTCATTGCGGCTCCCCGGTGCGTCACCGTCGATCCTCACCGGCATGCGGATCGCCGCAGGCGCCTCGGTGATCGGCGCGATCGTTGGTGAGTTCGTGGCCGGAGTCGGCGGCGGCGAAGGCGGGCTGGGCTACATCATCACGCAAAGCGCCGTGCAGCTGCGCACCCCGCAGTTGTTCGTCGCCGTCGTGATGGCCAGCGTGGTGTCGCTGGTGTTGTTCGGCTTCGTGGTCCTGCTCGAACGATTGCTGCTGTCCCGGTGGCACGAATCCGCTCTCCCCAAAGATGAATGAGGATCCGACGTTGACCCGCATGTTTCATCTCGCTCATCTCACCACCTCCGAAGTCGACGCGATCGACAAGTCTGATGCGGTCGTCGTCCAGCCGATCGGAGCGATCGAACAGCACGGACCGCACCTGCCGTTGATCACCGACGCCATGCACGCCGAAGCGATCTCCGTGGCCGCCGTCGAGAGCCTGCCCGACGACGCCAACGTCTGGGTACTGCCGACCCTGCACTACGGCAAGTCGACCGAACACCTCGGCCGCGCGGGGACGATTGCGATGTCGGCGTCCACCCTGATGGCGGTGTGCATGGACCTCGGTACCTCGTTGGCAGCCAGCGGATTCCGAAAGCTGGTGTTCGTCAACGGCCATGGCGGCCAACCGAGCCTGCTCGACGTCGTCGCCCGCGACATTCGCCACGAGACCGGTCTGGAGGTCTTCGGAGTCATGCCTCTGCGGTTCCCCACACCACCGGAGGTCGACCGCGTCCACGACGATTTCGACATCCACGGCGGCTACGTGGAGACCTCGATCATGATGGCGATCGCTCCCGATCTCGTGCACCACGACCGCGCATTCCCCGACGGGCAGGACGCCGCAGCAGAATTCGCCAAGTACAAGCACCTCACCCTAGAAGGTGTGTTGCCCACGGCATGGCTGACCGACGACCTCTCCGATTCCGGAACGATCGGTGACCCCACCCAGGCCAGCGCCGATGTCGGCAAGGTCATCCTGGCGTCGGCAGCGCAACAACTCGCCGAGTCTCTTCTCGAGGTCCGCGCATTCAGCTTCCCCAAGCGGACACGCACATCGTGAGCCGAAATCTGTGGTCCCTGAAGCCCGGACATGCCGACCTGCGCCGCGCCCACCAGCCGCAGCGCCCACTTGAGGTCCCCGCCGAATCATCCGACGTCACCATCGATCTGTCCCGAACCGCGGTGATCGTGGTGGACATGCAGAACGACTTCGTGACCGAAGGCGGCTGGCTTCACCACATCGGCGTCGACGTCTCTGGCGCGATCGGTGCCGTCGCCGTGCTCAACCACGGATTGCCCGTGCTCCGCTCGGCGCAGGTCCCAGTCATCTGGCTCAACTGGGGTAATCGCCCTGACAAGGCCAACCTGCCTCCTGGCGTACTGCACGTGTACGACCCGAACGGCGAAGGAGGTGGGATCGGTGACGGTGCCGCCAGGTCCGAAGCGGTACTGACCCGCGGAAGTTGGGGCGCCGCCGTGACATCCGAGCTGCACCCCACCGAGGACGACCTGTTCGTCGACAAGTACCGGATGAGCGGGTTCTTCGACAGCGAACTCGACTCGGTGCTGCGCAACCTGCGAGTGGACACCCTGCTCTTCGCCGGCGTCAACGCCGACCAGTGCGTGTATGCGACCCTCGTCGACGCCGCCTGCCTCGGATACGACGTGATCATGCTCGCCGACGCAGTCGCTACCACGTCACCGGCGTACTGCATGGAGGCGACCCTGTACAACGTTCGCCAATGCTATGGATTCACCACGTATCTCGATGCGATGGCAAGGAGGATTAAGCAGGCATGAGCCTCGCACCAACACTGCACGGCCTTACCGATCTCACCGCGTACAAGATCAGCCCCGACGACACGGTGACACTCACGGTACTGTCCGGACCCAAGACATCCGGGTCGAACACCACTGTGTGCTTCGAGATTTGGGAGCCCGGCGGATCGCAGCCCGACAACTCCCACCCGGAGTCGACCGAGACCTTCGTCGTGCTGCGCGGACACGGCGTCGCGCATTCCGACGAGCACGTCGTGGAGCTGACGCCGGGCGCGGTGATCGTGCTGCCAACCGGCTCAGTCCATCGCATCGTCAACACGTCGACGACGGACAAGATGTACACCATCACCGTCATGGAGAACGACGGCGGATTCGAAGACCTCATTCTGCGCGGAACCCCGGCGGAGCTGACCGACGATGACATCACGGTGCTCGCAGCGTCGCACGCGCGGCGGGCCGCCCCGAAGTGACGACCACGGCAGGCAATGGCGTCGTCCTCGGATCACAGCACCTGACGTCGACGCCGGGAACCGTATTGTGGGGCGAACTCCCCTGCGAGGACGACGACTCCGTCGCGACGATGGACCCCGGCAACACCATCACCATCGAGACCGTCAGCCACGAAGGCATCCTGCCCGATCAGGGCGGGGATCCTCGAGAGTTCTTCGCGCGCTTCGGGGTTCCCGCTGGCGATGTGCTGCGCGACGCGATCGACATCGCCGCGTCGGGGTTGATGCCGTCGGGAGACGTCGGCCCGCACGTCGTCACCGGTCCCATCGCGGTGCGCGGCGCGCGACCCGGCGATCTGCTCGCCGTCACCGTGGTCGACCTTTCGCGACGCGCCGATTACGGCATCGTGTCGTCCCGGCACGGCAGAGGTGCGTTACCCGACGAACACCAGTCGGGGGATGTCACCAGCGTGTTCCGCAAGGCGGTCGGCAAAGAGGGAATCCTGCCTCTTCGGCAGGACGAGTCCGCGTATGCCGGTGCGCACCGCTCGATCCGGTTTCCGTTGCGTCCATTCCTGGGAATCACGGGTGTCGCCGCGGCCGGCCACGTGCGGCCGAACTCCATCCCGCCGGGCCTTAACGGCGGAAACCTCGACATCACCTGCCTTGGCGTGGGGGCCACGCTGTATCTGCCCGTCCAAGTGCCCGACGCGCTGCTCTACGTCGGGGATCCGCACTACTCGCAGGGCGACGGTGAGGTCGCGTTGACGGCCTTCGAGGCGCCGCTTCGCGCAACGCTCCACGTCGACGTGGTTCGCGGAGGTGCTAGGGCGGCGAACGGTCGACCGTTCGCCGAGACCGAGGAGTTGCTCATCAGCATCGGCCTTGACGCCGACTTGGACGAGGCGTGTCGCGACAGTGTTCGTGCCGCGCTGGATCTGCTGTCAGATCGCTACGACATCCCCACGCACCTGGGTTACGCCCATCTCAGCGCCGCAGCCGACGTCCGGATCTCCCAGGTCGTGGATCGGGTGAAGGGATGTCACACCGTGATACGGAAGGCCGACTTCCGGGAATGGACGTGACCAGTTCCTGGTTCGCGGTGCGTGACTACGGGCGCGGCATCCATCTACTGTCGGAGCCGGGTCACGTCAACAGCTACCTGATCGTCGGATCCGAGCGGACGCTGTTGTTCGATACCGGTCTGGGGATCGCTGACATCGGTGATGCCGTCCGCGGAATCACCGACCGTCCGTTGGTCATCGTCAACTCGCACCACCACTTCGATCATCGCGGCGGTAATCAGCACGTCGACGCCGACGACTTCCTGTGCCATCGCTCGGGTATGTCGCTCTATGGCGCGGTGCCAAGCGCCGAACTGACCGCCTACGCGGCTGCCGCCACGCGAATGTGTCAGATCTACAGCCAGTTTCGCGAACTGGACAAGACGAAGTTCTTCCTGAGCCCAGACGACCTCACCATGCGCCCACTTCCCGACCTGAGCAGCTGGACCATCCCGGCGACCCCACCGACTCGCGGGCTCGATCACGGCGAAGTCATCGACCTCGGCGACCGGCGCCTGACGGCACTGCACACACCCGGACACGTACCGGATTCGCTGTGTCTGTGGGAGCCGGAAACCGGCATGTTGTTTTGCGGCGACACACTGTTGACGACGACGTACTGGGCGCATCTTCCCGACAGTGACGTAGCCGCGTTCGCCGCGTCATTGGCATCACTGGCCAAGCTGCCGGTGACACGAGCGTTCGTCGGACACAATCTCGTCCCAGACGTCGATCACGCGTTCGTCCGCCACGTCGCGGACACCTTCGCCACCCTGGCCCAAGACCCAACGTGCGGACAGGTGGTGGACGGACCGCACGGCGATCCGGTCAGACGCCATGATGGCCAGGGTTTCGCGATCCTTACGCGGGTTTGAACAAGACTGTGCGGTCCCGCCGGGCTCTCCTCCCAGCGGGGACCGCACAGGGTCTTGGTGGGCCGCTCCTTGGTGGGCCGGTTAGAAGCCCCACGCGGCGGCCGCGCGCCGATCGGTGTCCGCGACGTCGTCGGCGCCGTCGCGCACGGCATTGCCGAGGTTGACCAGAATCTCGTTGAGCGCCGCCGCCGACTGATCCCATCGGGCCTGCTCGACCCGATGTGCCTCGGCCGCCTCGCGGGTCCATACCGCCGTCAGCGGCGCGATCTGCGTCCGCAAGTCGTCCAGCGCAGCGTTGAACCGGGCCGACGTGGTGTGGATCTGCTGGCGCACGGTGTACTCGATCTCGTTGAAGTCGTAGGACAGAACCGGATCCATGGGAGCTCCATTCGGGTTGACGGTTACAGTTGGCGGTTACAAGGACTGGCCAGCGGCGGCGATGCGGTGCGAGTGACCCTCTGTCGCTTCCCGCAGGGTTCGCTCGTTGTAGGTGATGGTCTCGGCGATCCGCTGTAGCGCGGCGTGCAGCTTCACCGACTCCGCGTTCCATCGGTCGACGACGTCTCTGAATCGGGCCGCCGCCACACCTCCCCATACCGATGCGGGTACGCCGGTCATCTGACCGATGAAGCCGCGCAGCATCGCGCGGATCTCCTCGTTGCGGGCGTCGATCCGGCCTGCGACGGCAGTCATGAGGTCGAAGTCGGTGTTCAGGGCACCGGGTGTCGTCATCGCGGTCCTTCCGTTTCTGTGAAGCGGGACATGATAATTGGACGCACCCGACTGCGATTCGGTTCCATCGCCCGCGGTTGTCGTTCACGCCAGCACCCTCGCAGATCGGATGGCCTGGTCGCAGATCCGTTCCGGGGCCGGACGATCCGGCGCGTGTTGGCATCCGATGGCGATCCGCACGCCGCGGTCGAGCATCACCGTCCATTCGACATGGTGCTCCACGCGGATCTCGCGGTAGGTGATGACGCTCTTGTCGGCCCGGCGGTCGGCCGCGGTGAACTCCACGAAGACCCCGTCGGGCTGTCCGTCGAGCGCGACCCGCAGCACCTCCGCCGCTGCGACCAGCGACTCCTGACCCTGCGACTGGGTGAGGTGAATCGCGACCCCCGGCTCTCGCGGCGAAAGCACTTGCATCCGAGCCGAACCGGGGCCCGTGTCGATGCGCTCGGTAGGCCAATCGGCGGGAACCTCGACGGCGACCCGTCCCTCGACCAGCCACACCGAGGCGGCAGGCGCGGGGTCGTCGACGCCGGACCCCACCGCAGCGCAGGCCAGCGCCACCACCGCCAGCCCGGCACCGGTCAGGGCCGCAACGCGTCGATCGACCGGCCTTCGACGACGAGCCCGCCCGACCATCGCCATGCGCAACAGGCGTTCGTCGTCGGCCACCGATACCGCGACGCCCCTGGACCGAACGGTGCGCGCCAGTTCGCCGGCCAGTCTCATCGCTCCGTCCGTACCGCGCGGCACGTCGATCACCACGTCCGCATCGTCGATGCGCGAGTCGATGGAGTCGATGACGGTGCGCGGGTCACCGACGCGGGGCACGACCTGCTGCGTCGCGTTCGGCGCGTGGACGACGACGAAATCCTCTGCGATCTCGACGATCACCGTCGAGTCGTCCCCCCGTAGGACGTCTGCCCGCCGCAGGGGAACGGCATTCGCGACCACGTGGCGGGCGGCGTCGCACACCATGTCGACTCGCGGCGATCGCCACCATGACGGGCAGACGAGTGCCACGGTATGGGCACTCGGGTCGACGGTAGCCGCCATTACCTCCCGCCACACGGCGTCGACCGGTACGACGCGGTCGTCGACCAATGCCACCGCGTCGTCCATGGACTCGAATGCCGCCGCCACGAGGTCGCCGTCCACCTCGCGTGTCCCGACGATGTCGGTCGGCCCCACCACGACCGCGGTGTCGGGCCCGGTCATGGCGGATCCGTCCACGACACCTGAACCACCTGGTTCGGTTGGCCGCGCCGAGTCAGCGTGCCGCGACCCGGCGGCTGCGCCGTCGGGCGCACCGAACCGAGCAGGACGCCATCGTCCGGACCGGCGCTCATCGTCAATCCCATGCACCCGAGGTCGCGCAACCGGGCCAGGAAAGGATCGAACATCGCACGCGCGGCGCCTCCGGAACGGCGCGCCACCACGACGTGCAGTCCGAGATCGCGAGCGTGCGGCAGCAGGTCGACCAGCGCGGTGAGTGGGTTGGGCGTCGATTCGGCCACCAGGTCGTAATCGTCGACGACCAGATACATTTCCGGACCCGACCACCACGACCGGTCACGTAACTGCCGCTGGGTGACCTCGGCGCCGGGCACGCGTGCCCGCACGCTCCGGACGAGCGTGGCGACGTGTGTCTCCGCCGCCGCCGCGGACATCGCATAGCCTGCGAGATGATCCGATTCGACGACGCCGAGCAGCGACCGGCGCGGATCGACGATCAGGATCTGGGCACTGCTCGGGTCGCTGCTCCGAACGACTTCCTGGCACAGCGTGCGCAGCGTGGTCGTCTTGCCACACTCCGTTTCGCCGAGCACCACGAGGTGGGACTGTCCGCCGAAGTCCAGGGCGAGCGGCCGCAGGTCGTCCTCGGCGAGACCGATCAGGACGTGCGTGGGCGGACGGGCACCGGAAGCCGCAGCCGCCACCACTTCTGAGGCCACCTTCGTCGGAAGCAGTTCGACTGGCGGCGCAACGTCCACGGGATGGCGGGCGCGCAGCAGTTCGGCACCCGCCCGCAGCGCGGCGTCCAGGTCGGCGTTCGACGGGCTTCCATCCAGTCGCGGCAGCGCGATCACCATCTCGAGCCCGTCGCGGGTGACGCCGCGACCGGGTGGGCTGTCGCCGAGGAGGCGGGCCCGGCGCCTGTCCATCTCGGAGTCGGCCGGATCACCCAGCCTGAGTTCGATTCTGGTGCCGAGTTGGTCCTTGAGCGCGGGGCGGATCTCGACCCAGCGGGATGCGGACACCATCACGTGGACCCCGACCGCCAAACCCTGCGCGGCAAGCACGGTGATGGCCTCCTCCAAGCCGTCGAAGTCCTGCCGGACCGCTGCCCAGCCGTCGATCGCCAGGAAGACGTCGCCGTACGCATCATCGAATCCGGCGTCGAACAGGGCGTCAGCACCGTTCCGGCGCAACCGTGCCTCCCTGGACCGGATCAGCGCCTGCAGTTGACCGACGATGCGCCGGACCAATGCGGGCTCGAACCGTCCGGCGACCGCACCGACGTGGGGAAGCACGCGTGTGGCCGCGAGTACACCGCCGCCGAAGTCCAGGCCGTAGACCTGCACCCGCGAAGGCGGGTGTGCCGCCGCCAGCGCCAACACCAACGTGCGCAACGCGGTGGACTTGCCCGACCGCGGCCCGCCGACGACCGCGACGTGGCCACCGGGTCCACTCAGATCGGCGATCAGGGGATCGCGCCGTTGCGCGAACGGCTTGTCCACCAACCCGATCGGGACCACCAACGGTGGTAGGCGCACCGACGAGGCGAGCACGGTGTCCAGTGCGGGTGACTCCGCCAGCGGCGGCGACCACACCCGGTGCGCGGGGGTGCCCTGGCCGGCCAGGCCGTCGAGCACCGTGTCCAGAATGGTGCGAGTGGCGGCAACGCGCTCGGCGGGTTGATGCGCATTTGCTTCTCGCGAGACCGGCCGAGCGGTGAACAGCGTCGGCGTCAAGACCCTTTCGTCGCGTTGTGGCACAACGGGTATCGGGCTGGACACGAAGGCCGCGCGGAACCGGACGAGTTGGCCCGCGGCGGTCTTGAGGTAGGCCATCCCTGGCGTGCCTGGCAGGTCGTATGCATCCGGAGTGCCGAGCACCGCGCGGGATTCGGCAGCCGAGAACGTCTTCAGACAGATCCGATACGAGAGGTGATTCTCCAGTCCACGCAGCCTGCCCTCGTCGAGACGTTGGCTGGCGAGCAGTAGGTGCATTCCGAGTGATCGTCCGACCCGGCCGATCGCGGTGAACAAGTCGGCGAAGTCCGGCTGCTGGCTGAGCAGTTCGGAGAACTCGTCCACCACGATGAACAGCACGGGCAGCGGCGCCAGGGCCGCACCCGCCGCCCGCGCGGCCTCGTATTCGCTGACGTTCGCGTAGTTCCCCGCCGTGCGCAGCGCCTGCTGCCTGCGGGTCATCTCACCGGCGAGGGCGTCCTTCATGCGGGCCACCAGGTGTGCCTCGTCCGATAGGTTGGTGATGACGGCGGCCACGTGCCGAAGCCGCTCGAACCCGAGAAACGTTGCGCCTCCCTTGAAGTCGACGAGCACCAGGTTCAACGTCTCGGGTGGATGGGTGGCGATCAGGCCGAGGGCCAGCGTCCGCAGGAACTCTGACTTGCCCGAACCCGTCGCACCCACGCAGAGCCCATGCGGCCCCATTCCGTCGTGCGCGGCCTCCTTGATGTCCAGCTCGACGGGCTCGCCGGCATCGGAGGTGCCGATCGCCACGCGCAGCCGTCGATGGTCGGTGCGGGGCAACCACAACGTCGCGGCATCGATCCTGGCGAGGTCGTCGATGCCGTTGAGGGCCGCCCAACCACGATGCGCCTTGGGCAGGCCGCCAGTCGTCGACGTGCCGACGCGGAAGGGCGCCAGCCGGCGGGCGCACGCCAACGCCCCCACGGGTGACAGGAGGTCGGGGCGCTCCGGCGAGCCGTCCGCGTCGATCCGGAGGTTCGGCCCGGTGGTGGGCGGGCCGTCGGTCGGGCCGATCGCCACCACGGTGACGCGGTGGTCCGGCGAGTCGCCAGACACGTGACCGCCGTCCACCAGCACCACCACGTGGGCGCTCTCGTAGACGTCAACCTCGGCCATGCTCCAATACGTGGAGTTCCCGTGGTGGGGAAGCCATTTCAGCCATTCCCAGTCGGGCACGGCCGTTTCGTCGACGACGGCGGCGATCTTCACGTGCTGGGGGCCGTGCAACACCGCCAACTGGCAGATCATCGCCCTGGCCAGCCCGCGCGCTGCGCCAACGTCGCCTTCGACCGTGATCCGGGGATGCTCGCGCACATCGATGACGACGGGCAGATTCGGCACCGTCGACCTAGTCGCGATCAGACCGTGCAACGCATCCGCCGTCACTGGATCGACGGATTCCGACGGCGTCGACTCGGGAGCTATCAGCCTGGTGGACAGGGTGAGCGTGCCGAGTCCGACACGGACCCGGCAGAAGTCAGCGTCGTCGGGTTGCCGTTCCCACATTCGCCTGCCACCAACGAGCGTCCACAACGATCCCGGATCGGGATGGCTCCAATGCATTGCCCGATGTTGGGCGCCGGCGGTTCTGATGGTGGCGTCGTCCAGCGCATCGAGGTAGCGCAGATACTCGCGCCGATCCTGGTCGACCTCGCCCGTACGACGGGTGCCGCGCGAACCGTATGCCAGCGAACCGACCACGGAGACCAGCATCATGACTGGGAACAGCATGAACATCGGGCTGCGGCTGGTGCCGGATGTGAAGTACAGCAAGCCCATTCCCACCGCTGCGACGAGCATGGCCGCAGGCAGCAGCCACGTCAGCGGGTTGACCGGCGCCTGCCGCGGCGGGTCGGGCGGGGCCTCGACGACGATGTCGCCGTCGTCGACCTGCGGAACGGAGAGGCGCGGAGCGCATACGAAGTCCATCGGTGAATGGACGCAGCGGGAGCCGATTCCGTTCCATCGCGGCGCGAGAGATTTTGCCGCGCAGACCTACCCCATTGCTCGGTTACGGTGACGATGCTGGGCATCTATCGGGGGGTGATGCGGTGTCGGTGTGTCGACTGTCCATTAAGACCGACCGGGACGGTCAACCGGTCACGGTCGACGTCGCACTGCCTGCCGACACGCCGGTCGGGGCGCTGCTGCCGACCATCGTGGCGTTGGCCGGGCAGCCGTCACGCGAGTCACCGCAGTGCTGGCGACTGGACCGCATGTCCGGACCGTCACTCGACGAGTCGATCACACTGGCCGACAACGGTGTTCACGACGGCGAGGTGCTGGTCCTGGTTGCGTTCGACGCAGCGCCGCTCGGACTGGTGCGGTGGGATCCGTGTCGAACGGTCGCCGACGGGGGCACACCCGCAGATGCCACACCGTTCATGTCCGAGATCGCCTGCACGTGGGCCGCGATCCTCGGCTCGCTGGCGTTGTGCGCGGGGGTAGGACACCCGGGCATCCGTCTGCTCGTCGCCGCGATCGGAACCTGCACCGCGGCGGCGTTGGTCGTCGCCGCACGAAGCACGGCAGCAGGCCTCGCCTCGGTATGCCTGGCCGCCGCGACGGGGTTCGTGGCGGTGCCTTCGGGTCCGGCCGCGGCGAACGTCTTCCTCGCTGCAGCGGCGGCGGGCTCCATGTCGCTGCTGATGATGCGGTGGATCGATGATTCGTCGTCGACTCTGATTGCGACGGCGAGCTTCTCGGCTCTGGCGGCTGTCGCGGCGATTATGCCGATCGTCGCCACGGTTCCGGTCGCGTCTGTCGGCGCCATTCTCAGCGTCGCGGCTCTCGGACTGCTAACGACGTCCGGCCGCATCTCGATTCTCCTGTCCGGTCTGGCCCCTGATCGGCACACCGACGATCAGGACGAACGCGCGACCCGCGGCTACGCCGCGTTGACCGGCCTGATCGAGGGATGCAGCGGTGGTGCAACAGTCGGCACAGTTCTCGTCTCGGTCGGATGTCATCAACAGAGTGTGCCGACCATTGCCGGCTTCGGCTTCGCGGCGGTAATCGCCGTCGCGTTGCTTCTGCGGATCCGCACCCACCTCGATGTGACGTGCCGCTGGGCGCTCGCCTTGGGCGGGATGGCTAGTGTCTCTGCGGCGTTCATCATCATCGTGGTGGCATCACCTGACCAAACGGGCTGGGCGAGCGCGACCATCGTCGCCATCGGTCTCGGTGTCGTTCGTCCGCCCGGGCTCAATGCCGCCGCCCTGCGCGCCATCGAGGTGCTCGAATACGCCGTACTCGTCACCGCGGTTCCGCTGGCCTGCTGGGTCAGCGGGGTCTACGCGATGGTGCGCGGAACGTCTCTGCCATGACGGCCGCATCCGCCATGGGGTTGCGAGTCGTCGCCGTCATCGCGGTCACGTGGGCGGCCGGTTTGACGTCTCCTCCGGCCGTTGCGGTGGTACCCCCGATCGTGGACGACGCATTGCTGCCCCCACCGAAGTCACCGGCACCCCGGGAGGCCACCGAGCAGAGCGAACGCTGTCGGTCGGCGACCAGGCCTGCCGACGTCGGCACGGAATGGCAACTCAGCGAGATTGACCTGCAGGCAGTCTGGCGGCTGTCCCGTGGCTCGGGTCAGACGGTGGCGGTCATCGACACCGGCGTGTCCCGACACCGACTGCTGCCCCACCTCGTCCCCGGTGGGGACTACGTGTCAGCCGGTGACGGCACGCAGGACTGCGACGGTCACGGCACCGTCGTCGCCGGAATCATCGGTGCGGCCGAGGTCGACGACCCCGGCACCACGTTCGGCGGGCTCGCCCCCGATGCCGCGATAATGGGCATCCGGCAGTCCAGCAATGCTTTTCGCCGGGTAAGCGACCCCGCCAGCTCGGGCGTCGGTGACGTCGAGACCCTCGCCATGGCGGTGCGCACCGCGGCCGACGCGGGAGCGACGGTGATCAACATCTCTTCGGTCGCATGCATACCGGCGAACGACACGATCGACGACGGCGCCCTCGGTGCGGCGCTCGCCTACGCCGTGGACGTCAAGAACGTGGTCGTCGTCGCGGCGGCGGGGAACGTGGGCGGCCCTGGTCAGTGCCACGAGCAGAATCCGCCGCCCGATCCGGCTCGCCCCGGCCTGCCGGATTGGGACGCGGTGAACGTCGTGGCCAGCCCGTCCTGGTATGACGACTACGTCCTCACCGTGGCCTCGGTCGGCCTGGACGGGCGCCCGTCGACGTTCAGTCTGGCCGGGCCGTGGGTTGACGTGGCTGCGCCCGGCGAGGCAGTCGTCTCCCTGGATCCCGACGGGGAGGGTTTGATCGATACGGCGCCGGGTTCCGCTGAGCCCCGACCGATTTCGGGAACCAGCTATGCGGCACCAGTGGTCACCGGCATCGCCGCGTTGATCCGCTCTCGCAACCCGCAGCTCACGGCGAGGCAGGTCATGCAGCGCATCGAGGACACCGCGCACCGTCCGGCGGCCGGGTGGGATTCTCAAGTCGGTCACGGTGTGGTCGACGCGCTTGCCGCGATCAGCGCGGACGGCCCAGGCACCTCCCGGTCGGCTCCGGCGACGACACGGTCCATGCCGCCGCCCACTGAGGTTCACCGGTCCGACCCACTGTCCCGGCGGGTCGCGTTCGGCGGTGCCGCGATCTGCGTGGCGGTGGCCGCGGTGGCGTCGGTCTCGGCCGGTCGACTACGACGGCGCCGACAGCCCGTCGCGCACGACTGACGCCGCCTCGGTGCTCAGTTCCGGGCCGCGTGGCAGGCTCGCGAGGATGGGCCACGGGGCCGGCGCGGACGGACCGGCCAGACCGAGGTGGGTCGCCACGTCGTCGTCGTGGATGCCGTACACCACGCCCATGTCGCTGACCAGATACCGCGGGCCCGCCGAACCGTCGTCACCGACGATCGCGGCAGCCCTGGCGTCGATGCCGCGGCCCGCCGGAACGGCTACGGCGTCGACGTTCGGTCCGTCGCCATCGGCCTGAGCCAGGCTCGTCGTCCCAGCGACGGCAATCGGCGTCTTGCCGGTCAGCACGACACTGCTCGATCGATCGTTCACCTGGTCGGGATGCCATTGCACGCACACCGCTGCGGAACCGTCTGCTCCGACCGGCTCGCGGGCGTGTTGCGGGAGGTGCCCGACGGCGAGCCCGTCGACGGCACCGGTCCGTGCGATCGCCGACGGCGCGACGGCAGGCACGCCGTCGAGGCCCCGGTAGGTGAACCTGATCAGGTCGGCTGCCACCTCGCCGATCCTCTGCACACCGTCGCGGAGAACGGCGTAGTAGTCGGTGGAGTCGGCGCGGATCACCCGCACGACGGCCCCGACCGGAATTCCCGCCAACGACCGGGGTCCCGCGTCGCCCGCTGCATCGACGACCGGCGCTGCGATCGCCGGGACCTCGAGCACGGTGTCGAGCAGGGTTCGCGAAACCGGCACCGGGGCAACGCCTTCGAGGCGCAGTGCGCGCACTACCGCCGGATTGCGTAGGTCGACTTCGGCGCGCCTGCCGTCGTACAGCAGATAGGTCGTGGCGGGGCCTTCGCCGCGTGGGGTGACGAGGACGCTGCGCGAATCGTCGAGACGATCGGTGGCCGATGCTTCGGCGCCGACGATCACGAAGGTGCGATCGGTGTCGCACACCGTCCACGACGGCGCGCCCAGCGGCGCTCCGATCGCCGCGGGCGCGCCAGGGATGCCCATCGACGGACCCCGCGTCGCACTCGCGATGGTCGCCTCACCGACCACGACCGGGTTGGCCGCCGACCTGGCGATCAGGCGGGCCGACGCCAGGTTCGGGACTGGGTGCAGCACGTCGCCGATCCGCACGTAGAGCGCGCCGGAATCGCGAGCCATCACGATCGGCGCGCTTCCGAGGGCGCCCTGCGGTCTGGCGAAGGCCAGGATCGCGCACGCCGCGACGGCGATCACCGCGACGACGCACCCCGCCACCAGCGACAGGGATTGCGCACGCAGCGGATCGTCGTGCATGGCAATGTTCCTGCGCACCAACGCATGTTCCATGCGCCGCATCAGAAATCGGTGACCACTGGCTGCAAGCCGGGTCGTCGGTTGACTTCCCATCACTCCCCCGGCGTCGAGCCTAACCTCGCCGTGGGACCCCCCGGTGCACTGAATTCAGCGCCACCGTGCCCAGACGTAGGGCACCAGCGAGCGGAGGAAGTCGAGGTCTGGACCCGGCTGGGCGTCGGCGAAGGCCTGCTCGAAGTACTCCGCGGCGACCAACAGGTTCACTACGATGGGTGAACACCGCAGGTTGGAGGGGAGACACGGCATGCGCACCTTACGATCCCCTTGCCGCGCCGTCCTGCGGGCGTCGCGCAAGAAGGTGTGCCTAGCGCAGTGACGACTCCAATGCTCGACCTCGACGGCCGTGTGGTCGGCCGGCGGCAGGAGATGGCCGAACTCCGAGAAGCCGTGGAATCGGCCGGGCGAGTCGACGGCGGATGCGTCCTGCTCAGTGGGGTTCCGGGCGTGGGCAAATCAACGCTCATGCAGGCCCTCGGCGCCGAAGTCTCCGGGCGCGACTGCGTATTCGCCTACGGCAGATGCCGCGACGGCGCGCCCGCACCGTATTCTGCGTTGGGCGACGCCCTCGGCTCGCTCGTCCGCACCATGGAGGCCACGGGCCCGGCCGAACGTGCCCAATGGCGTGCGGGCCTCGTCAGCGGGGCGTCTACCCTCGCAGGCGTCCTCGGCGAGCTCGTGCCCGACCTGGCCCAAGTGCTGGGCGAGGCCTCGCACGTGGGCGACCTCGATGCAGCGGACGCTCGCCGCCGGTTGCATCGCGCCGCCATCCGGCTGGTGTCCGATACCGCGCAGTTTCGGCCGGTTGTGCTGGCGATCGATGACCTGCAGTGGGCTGATCGAGACACACTGCTGCTGCTGTCCGAACTGTTGACGGTATCGCTGCGAAACGTGTTGATCCTCGGTGCACATCGCGCGGGTGAATTCGACCCGGCCGCAGCGGGTCTGAGCTCCGAGACCTTCCTCAGCATCGAGCTCGCTCCGCTGACTCACGACGATGTCGAGGACCTGCTCGCGGCTGTGAGCGGCCGGGGCGTGGAGTTGGGCGATGTGGCCGCCGAGTTCCAGCACCGGACCGGGGGAAATCCACTTCAGGTCCGTCAGCTGCTGTACCGCGCACAACGAGAAGGCGCGCTCATCCCAGCCGGCCCTGGCGGTCGACCCGGCTGGGACCTGCGCGTCCTCGCCTCGATCGAGGTCACGGGAACGGCCGCCGAGTTCATCGGCGGCTACCTGGGCCAGCTGCGCCCCAATGACCGGGCGGTATTGAGTTCGCTGGCGTGCATCGGTGGCGAGTTCGACCTCGACGACGCCACGGCCGCCGCGGCCCAACCTCCCGACGTGGTGGCACACGCACTCTGGGCGAGCCTGGAACTTCGCCTGCTCGAGGCCCTCGACAACCGTGGCCAGCGGATCGCCAACGCGATAAGCCGTGATGCCCGATACCGATTCAGCCACGACCGCGTGGCCGAGGCCGCGCGCACCGACCTCACCGAAGACGCCGAACGCGAGACGCACCTGCGGATCGGTCGGCGGCTCGTCGCGCTCGGGGACGACCGGCTGTTCGAGGCCGCTCGCCACGTCGGAATCGGCGGCCGGGGGCTGCCCGACGACGATGAGCGCATCCGGTTCGTGGAGGTACTGCGGCGCGCGGCACTCAAGGCACGGGCGCAGGCCTCCTTCCCGCTGGCGCTCGAGTACTGCCGCAACGCGCTGACCCTCCTCGGCGAGCAGCGTTGGACGTCACACTTCGCACTGACCCGGGAGCTGCAGCTCGACGCTGCCGACGCAACGTTGCTGGTCGGTGACGTGACGGCGCTCAACGCGCTACTCGACGAGGCCGAAGAGATCCTGCGCGAGCCTCCCGACCGCGCACGGCTCGCTTACCTCAGGCTGAAGGGCCGGGTCGCAGAGAACCGGCTCCAAGAAGCGCTCGAGATTGGGCTTCAAACGCTCGACGAGCTCGGCGAAAAGGTATCGACTGACGCAGGTAAGCCACGCATGGGCAACGCGATTGTCCGGATGAGGCTGACGATGCGCCGCTGGCCCAGCGAGCGGCTGATGCGGCTGCCGCACTGCGATGATCAGCGGGTCATCGAGATTCACCGAATCCTTGCCGAACTGTGCAACATGTCAGTCCTCATCCGGCCCAACCTCTTGCCCTTGTTGGTGCGAAAGCAACTCGATCTCACGTTGGCCCACGGCCACACACCGTCCTCACCGCCGGTCATTACGGGTTACGGGATCGTCCTGGTGCTGCTCGGCGATCACGCAGGTAGCCAGCGTTTCGGCGAGGTAGGCATGCTGCTTGCGGAGCGCCAGGAATTCCGGGAAGCGCGGCCGCAGACGGTGTTCATGCACCATGATTACATCCACCACTGGCGCCACCCCATCCGCGACGGCTTGGGCGAGCTTCGCGACGCCATCGAGGAGGCACTCGACCTAGGCGACCAGGAAGCCGCCGGATTCCTGGTCGCGGTTCTGCTCTCCCAGTCCTTCTGGGTCGGTCGTCCGCTCGCGGAGATCGACGCTCTCGCCAGCTCTCTCATCCCCCACATCCGTTCCCAGCCCGTGCCCAGCGCTCTTTGCCAGGCCATGCAGCAGCTATGCCTCAATCTGATGGGCCGCAGCGCCGATCCCTTCCTCCTCGCCGGCGAGAGCGGCTACGACGAGCGAGACGTGCTGCCTGCGGCCCGCCTCGAGGGCGACGAGGTGGCCCTGGGTGTCGCCGCGACGATGAGGCAGGGCCTGCACTTCTGGTGCGGCGACCGCGCAGGCGCGGTCGCCGCTACGCCAGAGGCGATCCAGCATCTCGGCGGTCTGGCTGGGCAGGTGACCACACAACTGGTCTACCTGGTCGGCGCCCTCAGCATGATGCAGTGCGCGCCGCGGGACCCGTCGACGGTCCGCTTCGTGCGCCAGGCACTGGCGTCGCACCGCAAGTGGGCGGCGGGGGCACCGGAAAACTACGCGGCACCGTATGCCCTGATCCAGGGAGCGTGGGCGCGAGCCCGCGGGCGACACGCCAAGGCAGAGCGCTACCTTCACCAGGGGATTGAGCTCGCCGAGGAATACCAGCTCCCGATGATTAGCGGGCTCGCCCAAGAGGAGGCCGCCGCCCTCTACGCCGACACCGGGCGGACGTCGCTTGGCGAGCACATGCTGCGGTCGGCGTACCAGCGCTGGCTGAATCTGGGTTTCGCGGTGCGCACGGACTGGCTCGCGCGGGAGCACCCCTGGCTGCTCAGACGCGATCTCGTTCAGAGGGGTTCGGCTGGGATCGACCCGGTCGGCGCGCATCAGCTTCTGCACGCGCTGTCGGGGGCGCGGACCCCGGACGGCTTGGCCAACATCATTCTGGGCTCGGTGGCGGACACGACCGGTGCGGGCCGCGTTCTCCTCCTCACGGGCGAAGCGGAGAATCTGTCGGTCCAGGCCATCCTTGATCGCGGCAAGGTGTCGTCCGTCGACGGGCCATCGACCGAGGTGAGCTATGACAGGGACGCCGTACGTCGCGTGGTGGACAACGGCTCCCCACTCGTCGTGGTCGCCGATTCTTACGCCGCGGCACCGTCGATTCTTGTCGTCCCAATACGACTG
>NZ_JAVRPS010000044.1:0-9432 GCF_032162105.1 Mycobacterium sp.
ACAACATCGCGCGTACTGCCTGGCTGGCCCATGGCTTTCCCAAGGAGACACCGGCGACCATGGTTGACCGCGCGTGCGGCAGCGGGCAGCAGGCGATCAACGCGATTGCGGCTGCCATCGCGGCCGGCGTGTATGACATCGGGATCGGCGCCGGCGTGGAGATGATGAGCGCCGTCTCGTTCGGCGACGCCGAGGCCATCCAGCAACAGTGGGGTCGCGCGTTCACGCCCGCCTTCCTCGAGCGGTATCCGTTTGTGGGACAAGGCGAGGGTGCGGAGATGATCGCCGACGACTGGGATCTCACCCGCCGCGACCTCGACGAGTTCTCCGCCGCCTCTCACGTCAAGGCCGCACACGCCACCGAGGCGGGAGCCTTCGTGCGCGAGGTCGTGCCGATCGCCGGCGCCAACGGATCCGGCCCGATCGAGGTGACTCACGATCAAGGGATTCGTGCCGACACGACAGTTGAAACGCTCAGTGGGCTGAAGACGGTCTTTCGTCCCGAAGCGGACGGCGGACGCATCACGGCGGGCAGTTCATCGCAGATCAGTGACGGCGCTGCCGCCGTACTGCTGGCGGAGCGATCCATCGCCGAACGCAACGGGCTTCGCGTACGTGCCCGCATCGTTGACCAGGTCGCGATCGGGGTCGACCCGGTGAAGATGTTGGAGGGACCGATTCCTGCGACGACGAAGATCCTGGAGCGAAACGGTCTGTCGATCAACGACATTGACCGCTTCGAATGCAACGAGGCATTCGCGCCGGTAGTCCTCGCATGGGAGCGCGCCCACAAGGTCGATCCCGAACGGGTCAACGTTCGCGGCGGTGCGATTGCCCTGGGGCATCCCGTCGGCGCCAGCGGTGCACGCCTGGTGACCACACTGCTGCACATTCTGGAGGACGAGGATCTCGAGCGCGGCCTGGTCACCATGTGCTGTGGCGGTGGACTGGGTACCGCGACGCTGATCGAACGGGTCTGAACTCTCAACGGGTGGAAGTGAAGGGATCTCCAGGTGCAGATACACATTCAGCTCGATGGCCGACCGGATCAAGCCGGCCAACGAGCGCAGGAGCTGGCCGGTTGTGGCGTGGACGGACTGTTCACCTTTGAAGGCCCCCACGATGTGTTCCTCCCGCTTGCGGCTGCGTCATCAACCACCGACGTCGAGTTGATGACCAATGTCGCCATTGCGCCGCCGCGAAGCCCCCTGCATGTGGCACATGCCGCTTACGATCTGCAACTGATGTCTGGCGGCCGCTTCCGCCTCGGCTTGGGTTCTCAAGTTCGCACCCATATCGAGAAGCGCTACGGAAGCACCTGGAGCCGTCCTGCGGCGAGGATGCGCGAGACGATCCTGGCCGTCAAGGCCATCTACGCGTCATGGCAGGACGGCACCCGGCTCGACTTTCGCGGCGAATTCACCAGCCACACACTGATGACACCCAACTTCAACCCGGGGCCGCACCCGTTCGGCCTACCGCCGATCTACCTCGGTGCCCTCGGCCCGGTAATGACCCGCACCGCCGCCGAAGTCGCCGACGGACTGTTCGTGATGCCGTTTCACTCGGTGCGCCACTTCCGGGAGCGAACACTCGCGGCGGTCGAGGAGGGGCTGGTACGCAGCGGGCGCACCCGCCAGGAGTTCGACATCGTGCCGCAGGTCATCGTGGCGGTCGGCACCACCGACGAACAGCTCGAGGCAGCCACCTGGGGAGTGCGTGCGCTGCTGGGCTTCTACGGCTCGACCCCGGCGTATTCGAGCGTCTTGGAGATCGAGGGCTGGGGTGATCTGCAGCCCAAGCTCAACCAACTGTCCAAGCGGATGGACATCGCCGCGATGACGGACCTGATCGATGACACGATGTTGACCACACTGGCGGTATGCGGCACACCGCAGCAGTGCGCAGACGAAATCACCCGCCGGTTCGGCGATGTCGCCGACCGTGTATGCGTGTACTTCCCCGGCTACACCGCCCCAACCGAGAACATCGCGGCCCTCGCCGAAGCCCTGCACCGGCACTGACAACCCGCGGCCGATCGCGGCGACCACGAGCAGCGCCGGCGTGGCGGTGGTTAGACCGCGACCGCCGAGTCGGCCCAGTCGCCGCGACCCAGCCGATCCAGACCACTCACGACGAACTCGGTGACCGCATTCTCAAGCTGTTCGGTGCTGGCCTGACGGGGCCACGACGGTAGCGAATTCAAGGTCCCCAACGCTGTCAGGGCGGCCACTTCGCTCTCTGCGGGTGACAGCTCTGGATAACACCGCTGAATCAACTTGATCCATTGGTCGATGTAATTGCGCTCCCGTCGACGCAGACGGTTGCGGTGATCCCGCGACAGTGAGCGACCTTCCCGAATCCACACGCTGGCCAACTTGCTTTGGGTCAGCACGTATCCGGCGTGCGCGCGAACCCGCAGTTCGAGGTCAAGGCGCGCGTCGTCGGTGGCCGTGCCAACGACACTGAGCAGACCGTCGATCGCCTGGTCGAACAGCGCAGCGAGAATTTCGCCTTTGCCCTTGAAGTGCCGGTAGATCGCCGGTCCCGATAGTCCGGCAGCGACGCCGATTTCATCGACGCCGACGTGCCCGTAGCCCTTCTCGAAGAACAGTTCAGTCGACACACGAAGTATCTGATCTGCGCGTGTGGACGTTGCTCTGGCCACCGATTCTCCTCCGACAGCAGCACGTTGGCTGCATTGCACGCTTGAGGAAACAAGCTGAATGAGAACGCAGTCTAACATGGCGCGGCGGCCACAGAGGAGCAGTGGCACGTGACGTCTGACCGTGATCGCCACGGGTCTGACCGCGCACCTCCTGGGAGTCACGGCGAATACAGCAACCAGCTGACTTGCTCAGGCATGTCGCGATCAAACACCGCAACAGGTCCATAGCGATACATTCAAGCAGGTAGCGGGCGGATGGCAACACCCCCAGCTGTCGCCCGCTGGTCGCGAGCGCAACATGCCAGCAACTCACCTTCGTCCGGGGCCGCGGCGTAGGCCGAAGCGCCAGCAATGGGTTGACCGCTCCCTTTGCAGTCCCCGGCCGACGCAACTGTGAATCAAGTTTCACGCCGGAACGGCGATCGGAAGCAAGCGGACCGAGGCCAGGCCTGACCGCCATCCGCTCACGCGAATCACGCTGTCGTTCACAGACTTTCCGACGAGTAACTGCGTGCTGGCTGACGGGTCCGTGCCCTCCAGGCCGAATCGGAAGTCCTCGAATTTAACGATCGTTTACCGTTGTAGATCAGCCACTTAGCAATTGGAAGGCGGTGGCTACAATGGCAGAATGCGACCGCATGAGTGAGGAACTTCGCCGAACGATAACGATCGTTGACATATCATCTCGGTTTGACGCAGAATGAATAACCCAGGGTGCCATCAACACCGGGGTGCCGGATCGCACGAGGAGGCGGTGCCATGATCTCGCGTGCGTTGAACCGGGGGCCCGCGGGGCCATCCCGATCGACGACGCAACGTTCATCAGCCGCCCTCCTACCGCGGTGGGGCACGTTCAACAGTGGCCGGTCTTGAATCGTCAACGCATCATCTACCCCGAGGAAGCAGGCATGCACGGAATGCAGTACTACACCTACCTGGAACCGGTCACCCTAGAATCACTGCGCTTGGATCACTCACCGCGTGACAACATGGGCGTGATCCACATCTGTTTCTATGCTCTGCTCACCGGTGAGTCGGGCGCTCGCTACAACGTCATGCGCGGTTTGCCGCACCCCGACAAGCGATCGTCGATGAACTTTGGCACCTACCGTGGCACTGACGAACTCGACGCCACGGGTTCACTGGCGATCCCATTTCGCGAACAACCCCCCGTCGAGCCGTTCTGGTCCACCTATGGTGACGACTCCGTCGTGTACGAAGGCGAAACATTCCGCTACGAGATGGACACCGTTGGCTACCACTGGCTTGATGCCAACGGACGCATCGATCTGCGTGCCGAGCGCCTAGGCCAGGCGTTCAGCTTGTATGTGCCCAAGCAGGACCTGTTCGAGTATCCGATCATTCTGCGGGACCATCTCGCGAAAGTGTCCGGGACGATCGATGGTGAGGCAGTGGAGGGCATCTTTCACGACAGTCACATGTACAGCCAGCCCGACAAGACATTTCAGCAGATCCAGTTCACGAGTCTGCTCGAGGAGTACTGGATGGACTGGCTCGTGGAGTACGACGACGGCTCGCTCGAGGGTGGATTCGCGATGCGCGGTAAGCCGGCCACCGATTACACCATGGCGCATCACTACGTCGACGGACGAAGTCAAGCCCGATCCGATGCACGGCTGGAGATCACCCGCAACGACAACGGAACCATGGAGCACGTCAAGCTGACGCAGGGAAAGACCTTCGAACTGCACTGCGATCAGCACGGCTCCTTCGACTGGCCGCTTCATACCTATGGCACGGTGACCTCAATCGCCAACAGAGACAAGAAGATCGTGAAGAGCTGGAATTACACCGAGAACTGGCCGCGCAACTGGGGTCTCGTGGAGAACTACCAGCTCGCTCACGCTGAGCTCTTCGGCCGCTATCCGTCGCTGCGGGAGATCCTTGAGAAGTCGCGCATCGTCGACGAGACGCTGGTATTTGGCTGAAATGCGGCCGAACACGTCGCGCGACAACTCTGATTCGGAGAGTCATGCACATGAGAACGCCAAGCGAAAGTGACCTCGCCTGGGAGCTGCTCGACAATGTGCGTCCGCACTTGAGCGATCTCGAAGTCAATACGGTCGCCATCCAGCTGTCGTCGTGTGAGTTCTTCGAGGTGATTGCAGCGCTTCTCGCCGTGACCGCGCGCGCCAATGCGGTGGTCCGGGACGATCTCGCGGAGCGTCTTGCCCAGTGGGTGCGACGCTACGACGGGCATCCCGGTCAGGCGCGAGTCGCGTATCTGCTCACGCGTCAGAGCAACCGAGATCCCCTCGCAAGGCGTAGCACCGCCAGCGTCCGTCGGCTGGCGTAGGTGATGGGACCGAACACCGACGGCGGCCGGTGAGCGCAATCAGTGTGGGGCTGGCAATCGACACCGAGGACGGACCTCGCCTCGTGGCCTCTCGGTGCACCGAATGCGATGGCATCGAGTTTCCACGGCAGTCCTCGTGTCCTCGGTGCACCCAACGTGCCATGCTCGATGAGCTCCTGGCCAACGACGGTCTCTTGTGGTCGTGGACCATTCAGCGATTCGCGCCCAAGACACCGTTCGCCGTCGGTGCGACCTTTGTCCCTTTCGGCGTCGGCTACATCGAACTGCCCGGTCAACTCCGAATCGAGTCGCGACTGACTACTGCAGACCCCAACGAGTTGCACATGGGAATGCCGATGCGGCTTGTCCTGGACGCAGGCACCTTCGACGCACCGGCACTATACGAGTTGGCCCCCAAGTGGCGGTGCCATGACAAACGAAGGTGGCGGAGTGCCGGCGATCGTGGGGCTCGGAATCGTGCCCTTCGGCCGTCACCCGGATCGGAGCGGACTCGAGCTGGGGGAGACTGCGGCGCGTGACGCATGTGCAGTGGCATTGGTGCTCGCCTCGCCTCGGTGTGCACGCGAAATGCCCAATCCGGCGGTGTACTTGAGATGCGTCGCCTTCCGGACGCGCCGTTACGCTGCATTCGAGGTGTTCAGCCCCTCAATTGCGCTGAACTTGACTCAGTCCGTCACCGCCGACGCCGCGGCCGCGGCTTTCGCGGGAGCTGATGTCGGGCCCTCCGATGTGCACATCGCGCAACTCCAGGACACCGAATCCGGTGCGGAAATAATGCATCTGGCCGAGACAGGACTGTGTCGACATGGCGAACAGGAGGAGCTCATCCAGCAGGGGGCCTTCGAATGCGACGGCCGCCTTCCCGTGAACACCGATGGCGGATGCTATGAAGTGGCGTTGCAGCTGCGCGGCACGGCAGGTCCGCGGCAGATCCCGACAAAGCCCACGGTGGGGTTCACCCATGTTTACGGTGCGCCGGGTGTTAGTGCCTGCACCGTGTTGACCGTCCAGCCCGCTGTCGGCGCTACGGTTGGCCGCCCTGTTTCACGTCGAGAGTATCCAGCGCGCTTCGTAGTAACTTGCCCGTCGCGTTGCGGGGGAGTTCCTCGACGAAGTAGACGTCGCGGGGGACCTTGTACCTGGCGAGGTTGTTCTTGACGTAGTTCTTGATTTCTTGGGGATCGCGCACCACGTTCGGCGCGGCAACGATATACGCGCTCAGCCGCTTTCCAAAGTCGTCGTCGTCGACGCCCACTACGGCTGCTTCGAAGACATCCTCGCGAGCGGCAAGCAGGTTCTCCACCTCGAGCGGGTACACGTTCTCACCACCGGAGACGATCATGTCGTCGTCACGGCCGTCGATGAAGAGCAGGCCGCTGTCGTCGAAGTGTCCGATGTCGTTGCTACACAGCAGGCCATTGACGATCTCCTTGTGACGACCATCGGTGTAACCCTTGAAACTCGTTGAGCTGGAGACGAAGACCGTGCCGATCGTATTCGCGGTGGTGATCTTGTTGCGGTTGGCATCGTAGAGTTCGACTCTGCATGCCAGGACCGGCTTTCCCACGGTACCCGGCGCTTTGCGCAGATCTCGGGGCGTCGCGATGGCAGCCACTGCGACCTCGGTAGATCCGTACATGTTGTACAGGACGTCCCCGAAGACTTCGCCCGCACGCTCGCACAAGTTCGGCGGCAATGATGAACCCGCCACGAAGATGATTCGAAGCGTCGACGTGTCGTACTTGGCGAGGACGTCGGGGCCGAGGTCGATCATGCGCTGCAGCATCGTCGGCACGACGACGAGGCAACTCGCTCCATTTCGTGCCACATTGCCCAGGGTCACTTCGGGATTGAAGCGTCGTTGCAGAACGACCGTGTTGCCCAGCGCGAGGCCGAGAATGAACTGACCGAGCCCGGTTCCGTGGAAGATGGGGGCGGCGACCACGATCGTCTCGCGCCGCGGCGTTGGAACTCGGTCCAACAGTTGCGCTGACAACATCGGTGAAACGTTGTCCCGTGGAGCGCCTTTCGGCGTACCGGTGGTGCCGCTAGTGAGCAACACCAATCCCCCGGGTCGCCCGGGGGGTGGCAGCTCGTCGGTGCGCTGTGACGCGACCAACGAGTTGATCGTCACCGTGTCGGGATCTAGCTCGGTGTCATCATCACACCAGGTGAGGATGCGCGGAATCGAGTGGGGTATCGCGTCGAGTAGGTCAATGAACTCGCTGTCGTGCAGCACGACGCTGGCTTTCTCGCGCAGAGCGACATCAGCGAACTGCGGTTTCGCAAATCCCGTGTTCATCAACAGCAATCGAGCGCCGATCTTTCCGGTCGCAAGCATCGACAAGACCAGACCACGGTGGTCGCGGGCCAGGAGCGCCACGACGTCACCCTCGTGAATGCCCAACGCGAGAAGGCCGCGAGCGAGCGCATTGGACTGCTCCTCGAGTTCCTGAAAGCTTAAGGGACCGATTTCATCGATGATCGCCGTGGCCGGCCCGTTGCCACGGACACCCTGCAGCACCGCCGCGGTGACGCCGCCGTAGGAGCGCATGTCGCGCGCCGACCTCCACACCAAGTCCGGGCGGCGCGGATCCACCATCCCGCGGCGCACCAGCACTGCCATGCCCCGCGCTAGATCCGACGCTTGGCGAAGCTTGTCCACCGGGAAGCGCAACGTCGACCCCTCGTTTCGGCGATGCCTGCAACCCGGTAGGGGAGCACCGCTGCCTAGTACAAACCGACTATGCGTGAACCAACGTTAATTGTCAATGTGGACTGCCGGCCCTCCGGAGCTCAGACCCGGATGACGGTGCTCCGACAGGGTTGCGCCGCCATTGGTGCGTGCTCACACCGACCGCCGTGATCCCAATATCGGCTGTTGAAACGGATTCTGCCAGACCGACCCGGCATGGGCCTCGGTGGTGGCTCACTGATTCCTGCAGCTGGGTTTCCGGAAATCTGGCGTGGATGACGTTAACGGTCGCTAACCTATGACACGTAACGTCGTCTGGCGAAGGGTAGGCGGTGCGACGATGTTGATTGGCGACTGAGCGTGACAGTGGTGCCACGCCCCAGTGAGCGACTGCCCCCCAGGTCCATGAATCATCGCCGGGGTCACGTACCCGGCGAACCCGGGATGTGGGTGTTCATTCTTGGCGACATGACGGTGTTCGCCCTCATTTTCGGTGCGTACTCCTGGACCCGGCGGCGCGACGCCGGGGAGTTTCTCGCGTCGCAATCACATCTCAGCGAGCCGCTGGGTGCCCTGAATACCGTGCTCCTTTTGACAAGCTCGCTACTGGTGGTGCTGGGAGTTCGGGCCGCACGAACGTCCGCGGGGACGCTTGCCGGAAGTTTCTTCGCTGCCGCTTTCGTGTGCGGGATCGCCTTCTGCGCCGTGAAGTACGTCGAATACAGCACAGCGTGGTCGGGTGGATTCACGATATCGGCGAGTGACTTCTGGCAGTACTACTACATCCTGACCGGACTGCACCTCCTTCATCTCACCCTGGGCCTGGCCTTCCTTGCACTGGTCATCGCGGCAGTGCGGCGATCGCACATTTCGAAGGGCCGGTACGCGGCCATCGAGGGGGCCGCGTGCTATTGGCACATGGTCGACTTGTTGTGGGTCGTCTTGTTCCCTCTGCTCTACATCGTCCGTTGACAGCCATGATTGAGTCCCTGACTTTTCGGTACGTGCTGCTGTGGACTGCGCTGGTCGTGGCAACCTTGGTGTCGTGGGGGTTCGGAGCAGATCGCGAGCCACAGCATCCCGGAATCATCTCTGGGGTCGTCCTCGGTGTCGCCTTCGCCAAGGTGGCCGTGATCGGGTCGCGGTTCATGGAACTCAGGGACGCACCGGCCGCGCTGCGCCTGTTGTTCGCCGGGTGGTGCGCATGCACAGGCATAGCAGTGATTGCAATCAACGTGTGGTGATCGGCCACATGATCAATGAAGAAGGGAAGCACGACAAATGCAAACGAGGCGTGTGCAATTGGCATTCATCTGGTGCGGGCCGCTAGCGGTTCTGCTCTTCCTCATTGGGTGGGTGGTCCTCGCGGGGTACCTGCCCCCGATCGGGCCCACTGCAAGCGCACAGGAGGTTGCCGACTGGTACGTCACGCACTTGACGCGGATCCGCCTCGGGCTGTTCGTCAGCAGCATCGCCATGCCACTGGTCATCCCGTTTGGAATCGCGATCGCCGTCCAATTGAGGGCATCGGAGCGCGCCGTGCCGATCCTCACCTATGGGCAGGTGGCATTCGCCTCCCTGGCGGCGGTGGTCACGGTCTTCACCATGATGGTGTGGGCTGTTGCGGCGTTCAGGCCCAGTGAGACGTCGCCAGACATCACGCGAATGCTGAATGATTTCGGTTGGTTCTTGTTCCTCTTCACGTGGGCGCCGTTCAGTCTGTGGTACGTC
>NZ_JAVRPS010000045.1:0-12837 GCF_032162105.1 Mycobacterium sp.
AACACAATCGGCGCCGTATATGCCGAGCAATGGGAGCCGGGCCGACATTTCAACTCCGATCACGAGGAGGCTGTCGGCTTCCTGTGCGCCCAAGCCGCTGCACCGCTGTGGAACTTCCATCTCGAGGCACGACTTCGCGCCGCCGACGAGCACCGACAGTCCCTCATGGACGTGCAATCGAGATTCGTGCCCAACGAACTGCTGCGCATCCTCGACATCGACGACCTTCGCCGGGTCCGCAGCGGCTACCGGGTCGAACGCGAGATGACGGTGCTCATCAGCGACATCCGGGGCTTCACGACAATGATCGAGGACATGAACGTCGGTGAGGCCGGCAACCTGGCGATGGGCTTTCTTCGCGCTGTCGAGCTCCCGATCATCAGCTACAACGGCATGATTCAAGACGTACGCGGGGACGAGATCGTCGCCGTCTTCGATTCGGAGCCCGACGCCGTCCGGGCGGGATTGGGCATGCTGCGCTCCCTGCGCGAGCACAACCGGGAGCGGAGGGAACGCGGCTCCGAGGAGCTACGGGCGGGAATCGGCATCAACACCGGCGCAGTGGGAGTTGGGCTCGTCGGTGGGGTAAACCGCATGGTGCTCACCATCATCGGTGACGCTGTGAACCTCGCCGCGCGCATCGAGAGCACCACCAAGCGCTACGGCTCGGCGTTGCTCATCTCCGACCGCACTTACAAGCGCCTCGGGGATCCCGGCCAATTCGACGTCCGTCGCATGGAGCGCGTCATGGTGGTCAACCGGCGCAGGCCGGTGACGATTTATGAAGTCTACGAAGAAGATTTGGCTCCGCTGCGGGCGGCGAAGCGCGCGGCACAACCCGCCTTCGACGAGGCCTTCGCGCTGTTCGACGCAGGCGAAATCGACCAGGCGCGCGTCGCCTTCGAACGATGCCGCGTGCTGTTGCCCGAGGATCCGGTCGCCCCGCTGCACCTCGCGCACTGCGACGCGGTGGCTCGCGGCGAGATGACCCCTGGTCAAGACGTGGTGCTACTCCAAAAATGACACTCGCGACGATGTTCTCTGCGATGATCTAGAAATACAGCCGACGAGGGGGGTCTCAGTCATGTACTTGAGTGCAGAACGGTTGGCTCTCGCCAACCAAACAGTGTGGGAAACTTTCCAGCGGACCAGCGTTGCCTGTCAAGCCATCCCGCACTGGGAAACGGGTGACCCCGCCCAGAGCAGCGTCCGGAGCGACAGCGTGCCCCCGTCGGCCCCGTTGCCGATCGAACACGTATCCATCCCCTTCCAGGTGACGCTGGCCGAGGCGATAGCGCCCACCCCCGACGCACTACTCGGCAAGGTGATGCAGGCGACCACGTGGCTCGCTCTGATCGTTGACATCGGTGTCATGTGGCGCATTCGTGACAAGGTCGTGACCACCCAGGACTACTACCCTTGGCCGCTGACCTCCGACGAAATTCTGGCGACGCTGATCAGGGCACGGGCCGCGGTCGAAGTGGCCGGGTATCGCGCGCCCTCCTGCATATTCGTGGACACGGAATCGCTGATAGATCTCAGCAAGTTGGTGAGCGGATACGCAGGCACCGATGTGCTGCTCGGGCCTGCGATGATCAATGCACTGCATCGCGTCGAGTCGCTGAAGCGAAACCAGCTGCCCCCGCTGCCCCCTCCGCCCCCGCCGGCCAACCTGACCAGGTTGATCCTCCTCGGCCGTCGAGAGCGGATCGCGCAGGGGGCTGCCTGGGACGCGTCACCCGGTGAAGAGCCGGTGGACTTGGCCGTCAGCGTGATGCCCAGCCTCGAGGTCATCGGCGACACCCCGACCAACACCATCGAGCTCAACGTTCGCGTCAGCGGCGCCGTACGGGTCAAGGATCCATCCGGCCTCGTCGCCCTAGTTAGTACGTAGCCCCACCGGCGACTGCGTGTGCGATGACGTCCACATTGCCTGAGGCGCACTCCACACCGATCGCCTCCAACCCGCTCGAAGGCTATCTCGCCCTGTGCAAGGACGCCTGCGACGGCGAACTCGAGCGGCTCTACGGTCCAGGCGACGGTGGGCCGAACCCCCTTCGCGAGCTGATTCTCGACTACCCCCTGCGCGGCGGGAAGGCACTGCGGCCTGCGCTCAGCATCGCGATGTGCCTCGGGCTCGGCGGCCATCTCGAGGCGATCCTGCCGACCGCGGCCACCCTCGAGCTCTACCACAACGCATTTCTCATCCACGACGACATCGAGGACGAATCATGGTCGCGGCGTGGCAAACCCACGCTGCACATCGACCACGGCATCCCGATCGCCGTCAACGTCGGCGACGCCATGCTCTCGCTCTCACTACAACCGCTGCTCGACAACGTCGAGCGCGTCGGGCTCGGCCCTGCCCTGCGCATCCTTCGCGCCATCGCCAAGATGACCCGGCTGACCGTCGACGGCCAAGCCCTCGAACTCGACTGGGTGCGGTCCAACACCTGGCGCCTCGACGACGCGGACTACCTCAAGATGGTGGAGCTCAAGACCAGCTGGTACTCGTTCATCACACCGCTGCAGGCAGGCGCGATCGCGGCGGGGGCCCCACTCGAGCGGATGACCGAATTGGAGTCTCTCGGGCGGCATCTCGGCGCGGCCTTCCAGATCACTGACGACCTGCTGAACCTACGGGCGGACCCGGAGGAATACGGCAAGGAGATCGGCGGCGACCTGTGGGAGGGCAAGCGGACCCTCATGTTGCTGCACGCCTTGCGATGCGCCGAACCGAACGACTGCGACCGCGCCGTGCAGATCTTGTCAAGGCGCCGCCCGGGCAGCGACGGTGAATTGGGGCTCAGCGACCTACTGGATCGGCTCGCCGTCCGAGGCGAGCTGTCTCGGGCGGGGCAGGCCGAGATCGTGGCTCGGCTACGGGGGCATCAGCCGTCGGAGTCGAAGAGCCTCAACGACATTCGTTGGCTTTACGAGCTGATGGTCAGCGGCGGATCGCTCAAGCACGCTCGAGACGTCGCTGCCGGGCATGCCCGGGAAGCTGCTACCGTGCTCGCCAGCCTCGACTGGTTGCCGCCCAGCCAACACCGCGACGCGCTGGTCGACCTCGTCGACTACGTGAACGGACGGACGCGATGAACGCCGAAGACATGATTGGCATGCTGGCCGAGCTCGAGCGGATCCGTGAGCTCACCCTCGACCTCATCGAGCAGCAGACCCCGCAGTTGCGCCCGGTCCCACCGGACGAGTCCTGCGGGACGGAGCGAACGGTGTTCGAACTTCTGCTCGGCGCGCGCCGCGCGGTCCTTGGCAATCCTGCGGCGGCCCGAAGAGTGCACGACCTACTCGTCACCGAGGGTTGCCGCTTCGCGCGGACACCCGACGGGGCGCAGCTGCGCGACGCGTTGGTCGCCTCGGAAGCGGTGGAGAACCTCCGACGCGTATGGGAGACGGTGAGTCTCAGCGTTCTCGACGGACCTGCCGCACCCAATGCAGCCCCCGACGCCTGGGCGGATCTGTTGGCCGACATCGCGATGGGACATGGTCTCGACGATTCCATCCTGGCCAGCTTGCGGCCCGAGGGGTACGCATGACACTCACCGATCCGCGCGAGGCGCTCGCCGACCAGAGCAGTTTCATCGACTACCTGGTTGGCCTCGCCGGGCTGGCTCGAGTGGTTCGCACACTGGCCGCCGACGGCGAGCCGCATTCCGAACCGCCTCGCGACGCAGATGACTTCGTACACGTGTTGCTTGGCCTTGCCAGCTTGGGAGACACGATCGAGCGTATCGCCGAACCCGCTCTGCTACAACGCAATTCGATTCGGGAGCCGACCGCGTCAGCTTCCGCGACTGCGCGGTGGCTCCGATGACGGCGCTGCTCGCACGCAACGACTTCCTCCGCGCCCCCTTGCTGGCCACTGCCCGGCCCGCGGGTTACAAGGAGTGGCACCACTTCGTGGTCCATGGACGAGGCGTTCGCATCTTGATCAACTTCAGCCTCGCCAATGAGGGGTTCGACGCCGACGCCGTTCGGCTTGTGCCACGGGTCATCGTGATCGCCCACGACGAGAACTGGACCGGCGCCATCGAGCGGTTCGACGAACGCGCCGTGGACGTCTCGGCCGATCTGGGTGAACTGACGATCGGCGGCAACCGGATGTCGATAACTCCCGACGGCTACTGCGTGGCAATCGACCTGCCCGACAAGGACATTCGGGGCCAGCTGCAATTCACCTCGGCGAGCCAGCCCTTCGTGGTCCGAAACCAACCGCTGGGGGACGGCCGGATCAACTGGCTCTTCGTGCCGAGGCTGCGCGCCGAGGGATGGTTGCGCATCAACGGCCAAGAACACCGCATGGAGGATGACCTCGCCTACCACGACCACAACTGGGGTCGGTTCTGGTGGGGCGGCGACTTCGGCTGGACATGGGGCACGATCCTGCCCACGGGATCAGCTGACCCGTGGTCGATGGTGTTCATGCAGACGACCGACCGGAGTCGGCTGCGCTGTCTGTCCCAGGCGCTCTACCTGTGGCACAACGATGAGCCCGCCGCGATATTCCGGCACGCGGCGGTGCAGACGCGCTCCAACGGCGTGCTCAAACGCGCTGCGGACTGCACCTTGCCGCCCCCCATGCGGTTGCTCCTGGACGGTGCGGTGCCAGGTGTCCCTGAGCGGTTCGACATCACCGCGACACGGGGGGGCGACAGCCTGCACGCCGAGTTCCGCTCGCATTCCTATGCGCGCCTGGCTCAGCCGAGCGAGGTATGCCTCGACCGATCGGCCGTGCTCTGCGAAACCAGTGGTACCGCGCGGGTCAGCGGCTCGATCAACGGCGAGGACGTCGACTTCGTCGGCACTGGCGTATTCGAGTTCTTCCATGGCTGAACGGGTTTCGTCGCTCTTGCGGCAGTCGGTCCAGCACCTGGCGGACGAGGTGCCCGACAGTTATCGCTTGCTGCTCACACAGCTCGGCCCGATGGTCGTCGAACTCGACGTCGACGGCGAGGTGTTCTCTCTGCGCGGCGGTGACCGACTTCAGGTGTCCGACGGAGCGGCGCCGATGGCCGGTGCCCGCATCAACACCTCGCGAGACGCCATCCTCGATCTACTCGATGCCAGGGTCGGACTGGGTGAGGCGGTCGACGCAGGCGCGGTTGGCGTCCGAGGCGCGCTCGACGACGTCCAGCGCGCTCACGACACGATGCTCGCCTACGTTCACGCTGCGGTCCGGGCGCCATCGCAGCCAGCTCTGCTCTCCGCACTCCGCGCGGGGTCGCCATGAATGGGTTCACCAGAACGCCTGCATCCTGCGAACCACGCCGCACGGTCGCGGTCCTCGGCGCTGGCATCGCCGGCCTCACCGCCGCTCACGAGCTCGCGGAGCGCGGCTTCGTCGTCACGGTGTACGAAGGTCGCCCCGACGAGCGCAATGAGCTTGGGCCGGAAGCGGCGGGCTCGTACCCGCCCGTCAAGCTCGGCGGCCTCGCCGCTTCTCAGTACTCGACGGTCGGTACGAAGGACGGAAGCCCCGCGGAGTTGCGCCCGTTCCCCGGCCGAAGGGGCACGCCACAACACCCCGGCCGAGCTGTCGCAGGTGAACATGGCTTCCGCTTCTTCCCCGCGTACTACCTGCACATTTGGGATCTGCTTCAGCGCATCCCCGTGTACCAACGCCACGAACAGGCCGGCAGCACGGCCGCCTGGTCGCCGACCTCACGCACCGTCTTCGACAACGTCAAGCGGGTGATCACCCAAGGCATGACAGTGGACGGCAAGCCGTCGCTCGTATTCCCGCGAGAATTCCCGCGCAGCCTTGCTGAATTGGTCGGAATCCTTAGTCAGCTCACGACAGTGGGCTTTACCCAGGCCGACGTCTCAACCTTCGAGGTGAGGCTGCTCCGCTATCTCTCCACCAGTCCCCTGCGTCGCGCGAGGGAGCTCGAGTACGTGTCCGCCTACGACTACTTCGTCGGACACGACCGCACGACAGGGACCAACCAGTTCGCCTTCTCACAACGCTGCGACGAACTGTTGCGCAGAATGCCAAGGGTCCTGGCCGCTTTCGACTCGCAGTGGGGAGACGCCCGCACCAACATCTCCACCTATCTTCAGCTCTACCTGAACATGGATCGCCTCGACAACAAGGCCGACGGGGTGCTGAACGGCCCCACCACCGAATCATGGTTCGACCACTGGTATCGCCACCTCGACGCGCTCGGTGTTCGCTTCGTCCGAGGGGCCGTGAGCTCGCTGGACCCACTCCCTTTCGACACCAGTCAGCCGCCCCACCTCAGAGCCCGGGTGCAGGTCACGCTGGCCGACGGTACGTACACGACTCCGGACTACGCGGTCGTCGCGGTCGACGCGCCAGGAGCCGAATACATCACCACGGCTCTGCGCGCGACGGGCACCGGCGGCACCGTTGCGAGGCTGGACGGGTTCTCCACCTCCACACCGCCGGCCGACGGCCCATTACAGCCTGGGCAGACACGTCCGCAGACGCGGCGGGATCCCTATGACATGCATCAGATGGGACGGGTGCCGTGGGACCGGTTCCAAACGCTTGCCGGTATCCAGTACTACTTCGACACGGAATTCCAGCTGCTCCGAGGGCACATGTTGTACGCGGGCACCGAGTGGGCATTGTCGTCGATCAACCAGACTGGATTGTGGGAGAGGCCGCCGATGCTGAACCGCGACGGCCATATCTCGGTGCTCTCGGTCGACATCGGGGATTTCAACACCCCCTCCAGTCACCTCGTCGACGAGTTCGGCCAGGGCAAGATGGCCCGCGACTGCACTGCCGACGAAATCGCCGTCGAGGTGTGGCGCCAGATCGTCCATGCACTCACGAGCCGCGACGACACTCCCGCGGAGTCGATCCTGCCGTGGCCCGTGTGGTATGCACTCGACCGCGGCCTGAAGATGGAAACCGGCCCGGGTCAGGGCGAAGGCCGCGTTGCCCGCAACGACTTCCCGTACCTCATTCCCATCGTCGGGGACTGGACCAATCGACCCGGCAGTGAACCCTGGAATCCGCACGGTACGTCATGGACGACCGTGACGTCCGAAGCCCAATGGCTTGAGGATCTTGAGCGCCGAAATGTCTGGCAAGCCCGTCACGGGGGCTATCAGTTGCACAACAATTCCGTCGTCTTCGCGGGCACGTGGAGCAAGACGTTTACTCGGATGACGACGATGGAAGCTGCCTGCGAGTCGGGACGTCACGCCGTCAACGCCATTCTCGACCACTACGTCTGGGTCGAATCGGGCGGGCTCGATCGTCGAGAACACGACTCACTCGGCTGGGAGTTCCCCTATGGCTTCCTCGATCAGGGGTTGTCGAGTCCGATCCGGCTGCCGACACCGGCCGGCGACTACTGCTATGTGTTCGACATCGAGAACCGCGAGCCTGCCGACACTCGTGCCCTACGCACTCTGGACACCAGGTACTGCCTGGAGGGGCTGCCACATCCGTTGGACACACTGACCAACCCGTTCGGATTCCCCCCGTCTCCTGTCCCACCACCAACCGGAGGTAACTAAATGTCCATGCCTTCAACTGATTACAGCCAGCAGATACTCGCCTATCTCGAGGTCTGGCGAGAGATTCTGGAACAGTCGACGACCGCGGCGGCAGGGCTCGCCCCGATGCTGCCGACGGGCATTCCGTTCGTGCCGCCGATGCCGCCGGGCATGCCGGGTATGCCGCCGGGTATGCCGCCGATGCCACCCGCCGGTCCCGTCGTGCCACCAGCACCGGCCGACTACGCCCAACAACTGTTCCGCTATCTCCAGGCCTGGAGGCAGTACCTCGAACAAATGACGGGCGCAATGCCAGGATCGGCACAGTCAGGATCGGCACAGTCAGGATCGGCGCAGCCACCATCCGCCCACCAGGGTGGCAATCAATACCCTCCGACCCCTCCGGGCAACCCACCTCTGATAGACAAGCCGCCGGTCTACGGAGATGAGAGTGCAGAGCCAAGCTCCGTCGTTGCGCCGGTTAGCAATTCGAATCTGTCGCTACCCCCGAACACTGAAGGCGGGACCGCGAGCCTCTATCGCAAGGGCCGAGCTGATGGATCTGGCATCTGGCCGCCGAACAACAACGTACTCGTCCGGCCCGCGACCGAAGGCGGGACCATGGTGCCCAGCAATTACGGCAACAAAATCGATCCCGGCGATGCGATCGAGACGCCGACTGGACCCGTTACCGACAGTCGCGGCGGCGGACCAGCCGCGTCGCACGTGCTCAGGCCACCCATTTACGACTGGGGGAACCAATGGGTCCCCGCGCTCCGCGGAGCCGACGTACGCCGTGCGGCAGTCACCCCAGACACGCGCGCGCAGCGCATCCCAGACACGCCTGCGCAGCGCGCCCCGTCACCGGCACAGGTCCCAGTCGACGTGCCTTCGTCACATCGCGCGGCGATGGACCGCGTCACTCTCGACGCGACACCCAAGGTCGAAATCAAGTCCAACTTCAGGGAACCCGGTCAAGCCGGATCCTCGAGCTAGTCGGCCACCTCCTCGCGCGCCCGCCGTTCCCGGTACGCCGCCACGTGCTGGCGGTTGCCGCAGTTGCCGGTGTCGCAGAACATCCGCGACCGGTTGCGCGAAAGGTCGACCAGCACCGCGTCGCAGTCCGGCGCGGCGCACGCCTTGAGGCGCCGCAACTCGCCGCCGCGGATGAGGTCGGCCAGCGCCATCGCCATCTCGGCGCCCATCCGCTGCCACAGGGGGTCGTGGATCGAGGCCAGGTGCAGATGCCACTCCGGCATCTCGGGGTGCCGGGTCAGCCAGGGCATCGCGCGGGTATCGCTCAGCAGCGCGTTGACCTGACCGACGGCCTGCTCCTCGTCGTCGGCAACCGCCCAGATCTTGCCAAGCCGCTCGCGCAACCGGTGCACTGAACCCAGCTCGGCGGTGTCGTTGTCGCGGCGGCCGGTCCAGCCGAAACCGTCCAGGTACACGTCGAGTGTGTCCAGGTCACCGAGTTGCTCGCCGTCCACCCGATCGGTGTTGATCAGCACACATGCGGCCCTCAGAGTGAGCTCAGTGTCATGAGTAAAAATCATTTGACGCATGACTCCTCTCACCGATACCGTCATGACCAACAGTCAGTTTACTCATTACATGCCAGGAGGTGCCGAGATGAAGACGACGAAGACGCCCGCCGTCGACCACTTCCGGCTCGGGCTGCTGTTTGCAGTCGCATCCGCCTTCTCCTTCGGCATGTCCGGACCCCTGGCCAAGTCGCTGATGGAAACCGGCTGGAGCCCAACCGCTGCCGTCACCGCGCGGCTCGTCGGTGGCGCACTGGTCATGGCCGTCTTCGCCACCGTCATCAAGCCCGATTGGGTCCGCGAAGCACTGCGGCACGCCAAGACCGTCGTGGCCTACGGGCTGATTCCCATCGCAGGCGCTCAGCTCTGCTTCTTCAACGCCGTTTCGCACCTGTCGGTCGGCGTGGCCCTGCTGCTCGAGTACACCGCCCCCGTTCTCGTGGTGGCCTGGCTTTGGGTGACCACCCGTCGTCGCCCCAGCAACCTCACGCTGGCCGGCGTCGCCATCGCCATCGCCGGAATCATCCTGGTCCTGGACGTCTTCTCAGGCGCCCACATCAACCTCGTCGGCATCGCCTGGGCCTCGGCTGCGGCGATCTGCGCGGCCTGCTACTTCGTGATGTCAGACGAAGTCACCGCCGACGGCAGCGGGCTGAACTCGATCACGCTCGCCGCGGGCGGTCTGATCGTCGGCTCCGCGGCAGTGGCACTGCTCGGTGCCAGCGGATTGATGCCGCTGACCTTCGCCACACACGACGCCGTCGTCGCGGGGTGGACGACGTCGTGGGTGGTCCCGGCCATCGCGCTGGCGGTCATCCCGACCGCCATCGCGTACACGCTGGGCATCATGGGCATCGCTCGGCTACGGCCCCGGTTCGCGTCCCTCGTCGGGCTTTCCGAGGTGATGTTCGCCGTGCTGGCAGCTTGGGCTCTGCTTGGCGAGGCGATGTCCCCCACCCAGGCGGTCGGAGGCGCCGTCGTCCTCGCCGGGCTCGTCCTGGCCCGGGCGGGCGACCGCACCGAGAAGGTCGCCCAGGCCAGCTGGCCGGAAATGCCTGCTGGGGACGGGCACTCTGAGCAAACAATTGGTCGTAGCTGAACGTCTTGTGTGAAGATGGCTGCGTGACCTTGCTCAGCATGTCGGCCCGATTGGCCGCGATCACCTCGGCCCTGGTCTGTACCGCAACGACGCTGGCCGTCGCCCCGGCGGCGACAGCCGAGCCGTGTTCCGACATCAAGGTGGTGTTCGCCCGCGGTACCGACGACACACCGGGCCTCGGACGGGTCGGGGATGCCTTCTCCGCGACCCTCAGCGGTCTGGTCGGCGGCCGCAGCCTCACCACGTATGCGGTCAACTATCCGGCCTCGTATGACTTCCTGGCCGCCGCCGACGGCGCCAACGACGCCGCCTTCTACATCGCGGACCTGACTCAGCAGTGCCCGTCGACCAAGATCGTGCTCGGCGGGTACTCGCAGGGTGCGGCGGTGGTGGACATGCTCGCCGGCATCCCGCCGCTCGGCAACAAGATCGGCGAGGTCGGGTCGGCACCCCCGTTGCAATCGAGCCTCGTCCCCACCATCACGGCCGTCGCCGTCTTCGGCAACCCCTCGACGAAGTTCTCGATCCCCGTGACGAACTCGGTATTCGGCGGCCGCGCCATCGACCTCTGCAAGGACGGCGACCCGATCTGCTCCCGCGGCCGCAATCCGTTCGCCCATAGCGATTACGTCTCCGCCGGCCTGACGAATCAGGCCGCGAGCTTCGTGGCTGGACTGGTTTAGCCGAATCCCGCGTTACCATTTGGCGTGGCTTCTGATCTTGTTCGGCGCTCAGCGCTCGCCGTCGTCGCGGCATGTACCGCGGTCCTCGCTCCCGTGATGTCGACCCTCCCCGTCGGCGCACTGCCGACGGCATCGGCCGACGACTGCCCCGACATCGAGGTGGTCTTCGCCCGCGGCACCTCCGAAGCGCCAGGGCTCGGGCTGCCCGGCGGGGCGTTCGTCGATGCACTGCGCTCCAAGGTGGGCGGCCGCTCGGTCGGCAGCTACGCCGTCAACTACCCCGCCACCTACGACTTCCTGGCCGCCGCCAACGGAGCCAACGACGCCAGCGGACACATCCAGTACATGATCGGCGCCTGCCCGGGCACCCGGCTGGTGCTGGGCGGGTACTCGCAGGGCGCAGCGGTGATCGACGTGATCGCCGCGGTGCCCGTGCCCGCGGTCGGATTCAACAACCCGCTGCCGCCCGACGCGCCCGACCACGTCGCCGCCATCGCCGTCTTCGGCAATCCGTCGGCCAAGCTCGGGCTGCCGTTGACTACCAGCCCGGTGTGGGGCGGCCGATCCATCGATCTGTGCAACGGCAACGACCCGATCTGCCAAACCGACGGCGAGAGCGTGGCCGCACACAAGGCCTACGCGGGCGGCCCGACCAATCAGGCAGCCAACTTCGTCGCGGGCCTGCTGTAACGAACCCCTGCAGGCATTGGATATCTCAGGCGTGATCACATCCGTGTTGAGCCGGTTCCGCGGCCGGGTTTCCGTGTCGGCGTTGACGATTCTGGCAGCGGCAGGTGCGATGCTCGCCGGCACCGTTGGGATCCCAGAGGCCGCGGCAGCGCCGTGCCCGGACGTGCAAGTCTTCTTCGCCCGCGGCACCGACGAACCGCCGGGACTCGGACAGGTGGGCGAGGTCTTCGTGCAAGGCCTGCGCGACCGGACCGGCCGCGACATCGCCGCATCCGCCGTGAATTACCCGGCCCATCAGGACATCGGCCCTGGCGTGAATGACCTCACCGCACAACTGAACTCGGTCGGAAGCCGGTGCCCGAACACTCGCATCGTCGTCGGTGGGTACTCGCTCGGCGCCGCCGTGACCAACCGGGTGCTCAACGATCCTCTGGCACCGGGAGTCGACGATCGCATTGCTGCGGTCGTGCTCTTCGGCAACGCCAGTCGACTGTTGGACGTGCCACTGGCGCCTGGTCCCGAATTCGCTGATCGGTTCCTCGACGTCTGCAATCCGGGCGACCCCATCTGCTCGGGCGGACCGTTCGCCCTGTCTCACCTTCAGCTCGCCTACGTCGCGGGTGGTGGCCTGAATTCGGGGGTCGACTTCGCCATCAGCAAGCTGTAGGTCTGTTCGGCCGGCCGGCCGAACAGACCCGGAAGCCACGACCGGGAAACGAACGCGCCACTTAGTTCGGCTAACATCGGCTTGGTGACCCCTCAGCAGATTCGCAGGTTCGTCGTCGCCGCCGTCACGACCGCACTCACCGCGACCGCTCTCCTGGTCGGTCCCGCACTCACGACGCACGGCGTTCCGTCGGCGTCCGCCGCGGCGTGCCCCGACGTCGAGGTGATCTTCGCCCGCGGCCGCATGGAGCCCGCAGGCGCCGGGCAGATCGGCAACACCTTCGTCAGCGCGCTGCGCCAGAAGACGAATAAGAACGTCAACCTCTACGCGGTGCGCTACCCCGCCGACAACCAGATCGACGTCGGCGCCAACGACATGAGCCAGCGTATTCAGAGCACCGCCGCGAACTGCCCCGACACCCGGATAGTGCTCGGCGGGTATTCCTTGGGGGCCGGGGTCACCGACGTGGTGCTGGCCCTGCCCTTCCAGTTCTTCGGCTTCAGCCAGCCGCTGCCCCCGGAGATGGAGCAGCGCATCGCCGCAGTCGCACTGTTCGGCAACGGCATCCAATGGGCCGGACCCATCGGGAACTTCAATCCGGTGTATCGCGACAGGACCATCGAGCAGTGCCACGGCGCCGACCCGATCTGCAACCCGGCC
>NZ_JAVRPS010000046.1:0-8259 GCF_032162105.1 Mycobacterium sp.
TGGCAGTTGATGAGCAACCCGAAACTCGAGTTCCCGAAGACCGAGTCGCGCGACGGAGCTCTCGAGGGGGACACCACGGTCAAGGGTGGCTTCGACCAGCTGCCGGACGGCGTCAGGTCCACCCTCGAGTCGCCCGGCATCGAGCAGAGCGCGAATCTGCAGAAGATCGCCGACATCACCAACACTGGTCACGAAAGCTTCCAGAAGGACACCGATTTCGACCGCGGCATGATGCACAAGGTCGCCGACATGATGGAATCGCCGCAGTGGCGGAACGGGGATCCGGCGTTCCACAACCCGCTTGACATGCAGATGCCGTGGGAGCCGGATCCGCCCCCGCCGCACACCGACCTCGAGCGGGCGGCCTCCACCGCGATGGAGGCCGTATCCAACGATCATCAGGTCGTGCACGACGCCATCACCGGTGATGTGCAGCCGGGCAACGAGTTCCGCGAGCAGTTCAAGGTCGATCACGAGCACTTGCTGTACAACCTCACCCACGAGGAGTGGGACGACGACGGCGCAGCCGCCGGTTCGCTGTTCGACTGGACCCACTCCGCCGCGACCGGACCGGAGGAACGTATCGCGGCGGAGACAGCGAGTGCATATGGCGACTACGTCGGCTCACACTCGAAAGACTTGATGCACCTCACCGGCGACTCGGTGATCGGCCTTGGCGGTGAACACACCGTCGGTTTGGTGAACCCCCACCTCACCTACAGCATGGCCGAGGGACTCACGCCGTACATCGACGACATTGCCGGCATATCCGACCTGCGTCCTGGCTTCGAGCCTTTGGACAACGAAACGGACGTTCGGACTGGCATGATGCCGGACGCCAAGGGCTTGTTCGCGGTGCTCAACAGCGAGGAGACCACCGCGAAGTACTGGAACGCCGAGGTATACAAGGAGGCGCTGCTGCATGAGACCGCGTTCGCTCAGCATCCGACCAACTCGGGTTGGGACGAGCACATTTACTCCTCGGCCACGCTGCGGGGGCTGGTCGACTCCGGAACGCACGGGGCATTTCAGGCGTTTGCCGAGAATCAAAACCACATCGCCGTGACTGAGCACGATTGGAAAAAGATGGGCTACGACCTTGGCGTCGGAGGGCTCAGCACAGCGGGTGGAGTTCTGCCAGGCGTCGGTCCCATCGCAGGCCCCATGGTCGACGCGGTCGGAGGCGCGGTGGAGGATTACATGTTGGGCCCGCCGGAGGGCATCCAGCCGGGTGCCGCGATAAATCCAATGGCAGCTGACATCGCGGGCGAGCACATTCTGCGTGGCATGATTGCCGCAGGCACGGAAGTTCCCCTACCTCACGGGTACTACGACGCCGCAGGAAATGTCGTGGCTCCGACGGGGGCAAACGCCGTGATCATCGACGGAGAACTCGTCATGCCGCCCGGTGCCAATCCCGCGGAGTATCAGAAGGCGATCGGGCAGGCGACGGGCGCGGCGCTCGGTCCGGCAGTTGATGGATATCCTGCGGTCACCGGCATGTTCAACCGATACCAGGTCATCGTCACCAATCCCAACCCGCACGGATGACGATGGGACGTCAGTTGATGCGAAGCGCTTTCGCCGCAGTGGTGACGTTCGTCGCGGTGGCGGTCGCCGGCTGCACTACCAAGGCGCCAGACCAGCCCAAGCCCGAGCCGCCGCCTGCGGGCTGGCCCGCGCAGTTGGATGATTTCACGATCACCTGGAGCGCCGAACCGGGCATCGAGCTGACGACGGGCGCCGCGGTCGTCGTCCGGGCGTACGAGGAGTCGTACTACCTAGCCACGATCACCGACGACGACAAGTATCTGTACCCAGGTTTCGTGAAGGCAGTCGAAGCCAACCAGCCTGGCAAGCGCGACGGCACGGAGGATCTGCGGCCGGAGTCGTCCACCTCGGAGACGTGGGTCGGCACCGCCCGACACCAGATCCTCAGCGTCACGCGCTCCGACCGTGACGTCACCGTGCTGGTGTGCGCCTACCTGTACGGATCTGCGGCCAAGCAGCAGTTCGATTACGCCGCGAACGTCGGGTCGGACTTCAACCTCAACTCGGGGATCTATCCCCTGCGGATCGGTCTGCGCGCTCCGGAAGACGCGAACACGGAATTGCCTGCGCAAGAAGGGCCTTCGCGCGCGCCGTCCGACAACGTGTTCGGCGGCTGGAAAGTTACAAGCCACCAGGGCGGCTACATGACGACGTCTCGATGGGACGACTACGACCGCGACCAGGCCACGTGTATCGAGAAGGCAGGCGGCACTCCTGAGAGCCGGCACTTCCTGCCGGGCGGAGGGTATTCCCGCTCCGACTTCCCGACGCTGCCTGCGACGCCTGGCTGGCCCGAGAAGCCGGCCAGCTGACGTCGAATGCATGTGCCCCGGGACCCGATGCGCATGGGTGACGAATGACGTGCTCTTCTGCATGGAGGTTGCTTGCGAGCATCGTGGCGTTGGCCTTGCTGGCGATCACCGGGTGCACCCCGGACGCACCCGAGATGCCTCCCGCGTCTGGACCCGCAGGATGGCCGACCTCGTTGGACTCCTTCACCATTGCTTGGACGGCCGAACCGGGAGTCGACCTCGTGACGGACGGTGTGGCCATCGCCGCCCGGGCATACGTGGAGTCGTACTTTCTGGCCTCGATTACAGCGGACGAAAAATACCTCTATCCGGGTTTCAAAGACGCCGTAGAACCCAACCAACCCTCGACCAGTTGGCCGCCCGGAAAGTCTGACCTGCATCCGGACCTCCGTCACTCCGAACCGCACATCTGGATCGGCACCGCTCGGCACCGCGTGCTTAGCGTCATCCGGTCCGGCGACGATGCCACCGTAGTTGCCTGCGCATACATGTACGGCTCGGCAATGGAGGTACCCGACCGCGGTGGGTACTCCGCCAACGTCGGGACCTACGCGGACCCTTCGGGCATCTTCCCCATGCGGATTGGGTTGCGGGCACCCGTTAGCGCGCAGGCGAAATCGCCTGCGCAACAAGGGCCGTCGAAGGCACCTTTCGATGATGTCTTCGGTGGCTGGAAGATCACCAACTTCCTGTTCGACTACCTAACCCAGCCAGCCCAGTGGCCGGAGAAGGACCGCGACCGGGCGTTGTGCACCGCGAAGGCCGACAGGTCGCCGGAGAGTCGTGACTTCAAGCCGCATCAGCCCTACCCCTTCTCCGATTTCCCGATGCTGCCCGCTACCCCCGGCTGGCCTGACAAGCCGGCTAGCTGACCTTGCTCGCCATCAGCGCCAACATTTCCGCCCGAATCCGGACGTACCGCTCCAGGAAGGCGCGCTCGTCGAGCCGTTTGCGGCGCATCCAGCTGGTCACCTCGTCGTTACACTTGCTCGCGTTGCACGCCGCGCACGCCGGCACCACGTTGTCGATCGTGTACCGCCCGCCGCGCGAGATGGCCATGACACAGTCCCGCTGCAGCGGGCCGTCGGTCGCGCCGCAGTACGCGCAGCCGTCCCACGCGGCCTTGATCGCTGCCCACTGCGCGGGGGTGAGGTCGTTTACGACGGCCGCGACGCGCCGCTTGCGCCTGCGGGCCGCCCGTGCCCTTCGACTGTTCGTGGCCGCCATGGCGCGAGCGTAGGGCGCGAGCGTGCGCAAAGTGCCGCTCGCGACCGGCGTGTCGCCCGCAGACGCGCACGCTCGCGGAGATCGCTAGGCGATGTCGAACGCCCGCGCCCGCAGCGCCCGCTCCACACCCGCGCGGCCCTCGATCACCAGCCGACGCAAGGCGGGCGGCACCTCCGACTCCGGCGCGGCCAGGAACCGGTCCGCCGCGTCCAACCCGGTCTGGCTGACGTCCCATGACGGGTACAGCCCGATCACGACGGTCTGCGCGACCTCGCTGGACCGTCGCTCCCACACCCCGGCGATCGCGTCGAAGTACTTCGCCGAGAACGGGCCCAACAGCGCGGCCTGGCCGGGTTGCACGAACCCGGTGACGATCGCGCGGGCGGTGATGTTGGCGATCGTGTCGTCCTCGATGACCTGCAGCCAGGCGGCTTCCTTGACGGCGAGCTGCGGCCGGGCCGCCGACGCCGCGGCGGCGTTGCGCTTGCCTGCGGCAGTCGGGTCCTTCTGCGCCACCGCGTCGATGAACGGTGTCGCGGTGTCCTTCTCGTCGATGTCGCCGCCGCCGGCCAGCGCGATCACGATGCGCCACCGCAGATCGGTGTCCACGGTGAGACCCGCCAGGCCGAACTCGGCCGGGTCGGTGTCCAGGAGGGCCGCCAGCACGGCGGTGTGCCGCAGCGACAGCGCCGACGTGCACAGCGCGTTGACGTAGGCCAACTGGTGGTCGGAGCCGGCCTCGGCGCCACGCGCCAACTCCAGCAGCCGGTCGGCGAACGCGGGCCAGCCCTGCGAGCACGCCCAGTCCGGGTCGGCGTAGGAGTTCAGCGCCGTCTGCGCCTGCAGCAGGAGCCGTTGTGCCACACCGACTTCCGTCTCGGCGTGCACGCCCGCCTCGACAAGCGCCACGAAGTCTCGGGCCTTCATCTCGGCGTCGCGGGTCATCTCCCAGGCAGCCGACCACGCCAGGGTGCGGGGCAGCGAATCGTCGATGTCGGCGACCCGCGTCAGAACCGTCTGCAGCGACTCAGGGTCCAGGCGCAGCGAGCAGTACGTCAGATCGTCGTCGTTGACGAGGATCAGCTTTCCTCGCGTAACGCCCTGCAGGGCAGGAACTTCGGTGAGGGGTCCGTCGACGTCGAGCTCCTCGCGGTGCACCCGGACCAACTTGCCCGACCCGTCGTCGTCGTACACCCCGACCGCCAACCGGTGCACGCGCGTCTCGCCGGCACCCGGCGCCGCACCGCTCTGGCTGATCGCGAAGCGGGTGAACTTCCCATCCCCGTCGACGTCGAAGTCCGCGCGCAACGTGTTCAGGCCGGTGGTCTTGAGCCACTGCCTGCCCCACTGCGACAGGTCGCGGCCCGACGACTTCTCCAGCGCGCCAAGCAGATCGCCGAACGTCGCGTTGGCGTAGGCGTGGTCGCGGAAGTAGTCGCGCAGACCCGCGAGAAACGCCTCCAGCCCGACGTAGGCGACCAGCTGCTTGAGCACGCTGGCGCCCTTGGCGTAGGTGATGCCATCGAAGTTGACCTCGACGGCGTGCAGATCGGGGATGTCGGCCGCGATGGGATGCGTCGACGGCAGCTGATCCTGCCGGTACGCCCACGACTTCTCCACGTTGGCGAACGTCGTCCACGCCTGCTTGTACTCGGTGGCCCCGGCCTGGCACAGCACCGAGGCGAACGTCGCGAACGACTCGTTGAGCCACAGGTCGTCCCACCACTGCATGGTGACCAGGTCGCCGAACCACATGTGCGCCATCTCGTGCAGCACCGTCTCGGCGCGCCGTTCGTATGAGTACCGGGTGACCTTCGACCGGAAGACGTAGTCCTCCAGGAACGTCACGGCGCCTGCGTTCTCCATCGCGCCCGCGTTGAACTCCGGCACGAACAACTGGTCGTACTTGCCGAACGCATACGGCACGCCAAAGTTCTGGTGGTAGAAGTCGAATCCCTGCTTGGTCTCGGTGAACAGCCGCTCGGAGTCCATGAACTCGGCCAGCGAGGCGCGGCAGTACAAGCCGAGCGGAATGTCGCCGTGGTCGTCTGAGTAGGTGTCGGTCCAGTGCGCATACGGCCCGGCGATCAAGGCGACGAGGTACGTGCTCATGCGCGGTGTGCTGACGAAGGTGTGCTCGTGCGCATCGCCCTTGCCGTGCACGTGTCCGGTGGCGCCGTTCGAGATGACTCGCCAGTTCAGCGGCGCCGTCACCATGATGTCGAACGTGGCCTTCAAGTCGGGCTGGTCGAAGCAGGCGAACATCCGCTTGGCGTCGGCCGTCTCGAACTGCGAATACAGATAGACCTCGCCGTCGACCGGATCGACGAAACGGTGCAGGCCCTCGCCGGTGTTGGAGTAACGGCAGTCGGCGTCGACGACGAGCACGTTGCGCTCGGCCAGACCGGTCAGCGGAATGCCGGTGGACTCGTCGTAGCCCGACACGTCGATGGCGCGCCCGTTGAGGGTCGCCCGGTGGATGGCGTCGGCGGCGATGTCGATGTAGGTGTCGGCGCCGGCCAGGGCGTCGAACTCGACGGTCGTCGTCGATCTGAAGGTGTGCTCGCCGGGCTTGCCCTCGCCGTCGGTGAGGGCCAGCACGATGCGGTAGGCATCGACGGTGACGAGTGCCGCACGCTCGGCGGCCTGGTCGCGAGTTAAGTTGGGAAGTGCCACGTCGCCCAACATTAGACGCCGGTCGGGAACATGTGCCGGGCGTGCGAAGTTGTGCTGAACGGAGTTCTGTCCCCGCCGCCTGCCGAGAGGATCTATCAATGGCCAAGAAGGACCAAGCCGGTTTCTGGTTCGACCCGCTGTGCCCGTGGTGCTGGATCACGTCCCGCTGGATCCTGGAGGTCGAGAAGGTCCGCGACGTCGAGGTGAACTTCCACGTGATGAGCCTCGCGGTGCTCAACGAAGGCCGTGACCTGCCCGAGGAGTATCGGGAGGGGATGAAGAAGGCCTGGGGACCGGTGCGCGTCGCCATCGCCGCCGAGCAGGCCAAGGGCCCCGAGATCCTCTCGCCGCTCTACACCGCGATGGGCACCCGGATCCACAACGAGGGCTATCGAGCCTCCGACCCCGACTTCGTCAAGGTCATCGCCGAATCGCTCGAGGAGGTCGGGCTGCCCGCCGAGCTGTCCGAGGCGGCCACCAGCGACAAGTTCGACGACGCGCTGCGCAAGAGCCACCACGAGGGCATGGACGCGGTCGGTGACGACGTCGGCACCCCGACGATCCACGTCAACGGCGTCGCGTTCTTCGGACCGGTGCTGTCGCGGATCCCGCGCGGCGAGGAAGCAGGCAAGCTGTGGGACGCGTCGGTGATCTTCGCGTCCTACCCGCACTTCTTCGAGCTCAAGCGCACGCGGCACGAGGCGCCCGAGTTCGACTGAGGTCGGAGGCACCACGACGTCCTGACAGGCCGTCTAGGTGATTCCGGTTGCGAGCAGGGGCCGTGCAGACCACGGTGTACCCATGACAGCGACCGAGCCCACCACCGACGGCACCTACCGGGACCGCATCGTGGCCGTCGAGCCCGGCGGCAACGAGTTCATCGCCGAGGCCGACCGGCACGGCAAGCCGAGTCAGCTGTTCTGGACGTGGACCTCGCCCAACCTGGAGTTCGCCACGATCTTCGTCGGCATGCTGGCCGTGCTGGCGTTCGGCATGGGCTTCTGGCAGGCCGTCGCAGGCATCGCGATCGGCACCGGGCTCGGCGCGCTCGCGCACTACTTCCTGTCCGCCCGGGGTCCGCTGCACGGCGTGCCGCAGATGGTGCTGGGCCGGATGGCCTTCGGCTTCAAGGGCAACGCCGTGCCCGCGGTGCTGATGTCGATCACCGCAGGCGTGGGCTGGTTCGCCACCAACAGTGTCAGCGGCGCCTTCGCGCTGTCGACGCTGTTCGGCTTCGGGCCGTTGGTGGGTCTTGTCATCATCGTGCTGCTGCAGACCGGGTTCGCCTTCTTCGGGCACAACCTGGTGCAGGCCTTCGAGAAGTATTCGTTCCCGGTGCTGGCCGTGGTCTTCGTCGCCGCCTCGGTGGCGATCTTCATGCATGCGGACCTGGGTGCACCCGTCGGAGCCGGCGGGGTCGGGGGACTTGGCGGGTTCCTGCTCACCGTCGGCACCTCGTTCGGATACGCCGCGGGCTGGACGCCGTATGCCGCCGACTACACCCGCTACCTGCCGTCGACGGTGTCGACCGCCCGCACCGGCCTCTTCGCCTCGGGCGGCCTCTTCGTGTCGTGCTTCGTCCTGGAGGTCGTCGGCGCGGCGTCGGTGACCACCGGCGAGGCGAACCTCGGCGATCCAACCGGATCGTTCACCAGCGAACTGGCGTCGCCCCTGGCCAAGGCCACCCTGTTGGCAATCGCGATCGGCGCCATCGCCGCCAACTCGATCAACATCTACTCCGGCGCAATGGCTTTCGTGACGATCGGGGTCAAGCTGCCCGTGCACATCGCCCGCGCCCTCGTCACGGTGTTCTTCGGCGTCGCGGGCTTCTTGGTGGCCTGGTGGGCGCTGCCCGACGCCGCGCACAGCTATGAGGCGTTCCTGCTGATCATCGCCTACTGGATCGGACCGTGGCTGGGCGTGGTGTTCGCCGATCAGTACCTGCGCCGCGGACAGGCCATCGCCGGCTTCCTGTACGACCGGTCGTACTCCA
>NZ_JAVRPS010000047.1:0-8704 GCF_032162105.1 Mycobacterium sp.
ACGAAGGCGGCGCTCGACGGCTGGGTGCAGCGGATGGGCCAGTCGATGGCCGTCGGACAGCAGTTCCGCAAGTTCCTCGGCTACTGACGGAACCCTCACATGCCCAACCCGTTCAAGGACTGGGCGCGCATGTACGGCGCCAACAAGCAGTACCTGGAGTCGCAGGGCCGCCCGTCGTCCTTCCTCGGCCAGATCGGTGACATCCCGAACCGGATTCACGAGGCGGCCGACGCCAGCGAGATCGGCATGAAGATGCTGCGGCATGCGCAGCTGACGAACGGCGCCGGCCTGCCCGCAACGGTCACCGTCGACGGCGTCTGGCAGGTCGGGTCGTGCATGAACACGTCGCCCGTGCTGCGGGTCCAGGGCCGGGTTCAGCGCGAGGACGGCAGCGCGGCCTACGTCGCCGTCTTCGATGAGGTCGTGGCGCAGATGCACATCGCGAGGATGCAACCGGGCGCGACGGTCGCGGTGTACGTCGACCCGCAGAATCCCGTGGACATGGCGATCGACTGGATCCGCACCGGCCAGCTCAGAGGCCCGCCGCCGCCCGGTTCCACACCGGGGCCCGGGGAGCCGGGGCGCGCCCGGCGCAGTAGTCCTGGCCACACGACCTGGATCAACCACCGGATTCAGGCTCAACCGTGGAGTGTGCGGTAGGCGCGAGCGGCCCCTGGATGTAGCGGTATCAGACCGGTCTGGATCATCGATGGCGGGTCGAGGTACTGCAACCCGCGGACGTAGGGGGGAACCAGTTGCGGTGCGTCGGTTGCGATTACGTCCACCACGGCAGCGACCGCGTCTGCAGCGAAGTCATGGCCGCACAGCAACAGGTTCGGAACTCCGATCGAACGTAGGCTCGGTGGCACGTACCCGCCGGCCGGCACGCCGCGGACGAGGTAGGGATATCCGGACAGACGGGTCATCTGGGCGACCAACTCGCCAATGTCGAGCATGCGCAGCGGCAGCGTGGCGTGGAGATCTGCGATCGCCGGCGTCGGTACCCCGCCCGACCACACCAGCGCATCCACGCTGCCGTCCGCGAGCCGGGCCAACCCGTCCCTGAGTCGGTACCTCAGCATGTCTACTCGACCGCCAAGACCGGCTGCCTCGAACAGCACCTCGCTGGTCGCCGCGGCGCCCGATCCAGCCGGGCCGATCGAAACCAGCAGTCCCTGAAGGTCTGCCAGCTGATGCATGGGAGCGGAGTCGCGCACGACCACTTGCAGATAGTTCTCGTACACCCTGGCGACCGCCATGGGTGCGGTTTCGACGGGTCCCGTGACCCAATCCCGCTCGGCAACGTCGGCCAGCGCGAGTCCCATACCGGCGTCCGACGAACGCAGCCGGGCGAGGTTGTCGACACTGCCCTCCGTGGAGACGGCGTCGACGCCGATGTCTGGATAGCGGGCCTGAAAGCGTCCTGCCAGGAGCTCCGCGAACGCCAGATACAACCCGCCGTGCTCTCCGGCGCCCAGGCCCACGCGTCCTCGGGGTTCGCTGCCGACGCAGCCTGCGGCGAACACCGCCGTCGTCGCGAGGATGAATGAGCGACGGCTCGACAACACCGGCCGGTCGCCCGTCATGTCGACACGCTTGCCGCTGGTATGCAGAAGCGGACCAGGAGGCCACCTTCGGGGGCCCTCTCCACCGAGATCGCCCCGCCATGACCGGCAGCGATCTCGCCGGCTATCGCCAACCCCAGGCCCGTTCCGGCTCCGTCGTCGTGTCCCCGCCAGAATCGTGCTGCGGCCCTTGACAAGTCCTCGTCGGGCAAGCCCGAGCCATCATCACTGACGATCAGTTCGACCACGTTGCCGGCGCGCACGGTTGACACCGTGACCGAGGTGTCCGGCCCGGCGTACCTCAGCGCGTTGTCCAGTGCGACGTCGAGCAGTTGCTCTGCGTCATGTCGGGCGAGCTGCACCGCTAGCCCAGGATCATCCGAGTGGTAGTGCAGCCGCTGGTTTTGGCCATCGGCGACGGGCTGCCAGAACGCCATGCGTTCGGCAATCACGTCCTCGATGGCGGTCGACTCCGCCGCGGTGGTGGCCAGACCCACGCTGCGGCTGCCGCTGACCTCCTCCGCGCGAGCCAGGCGAAGCAGCTGCTGCAGCAGATTCTCCAGACGGTCCAGCTCCGCGGTCATCGAACCGTACGTCGACCGTCCCTCCCCAACCACGAAGTCGTCGAGGCTGTCCGCCCGCAATCGGACCGCGGCCAGTGGATTGCGCAATTGGTGCGACGCGTCGGCGACGAGACGCCGTTGCCGGTCGAGAGAGGCCCGCACCACCTGTGCCATCGTGTTGAACGCCGACGTGAAGTGGCGTAGTTCCGGCGGCCCAGCCACGTCAGCGGGTAGCCCCGAGACCCCTTCGGTCATCTCGGCGACGGCGCGCTCCAGCCCGTCGAGCGGGCGCAGCACCCACCTGGTGAGGGCACGACCGACCAACGCGGCCACCACGAGTAGGGCCAGACAGCCAGCCACCACCCACAGCCAGCCGGTGGTGACGCCGCGCGCCGCGACTGTGGTGTCGACCGCAATCACGATGGCGCCGATCAACTCCCCGTCGCGTCGGACACCTGCGGCGGCCAGCTCCCTGCGTCGGTCCCAGGGCAGGATGCGCGTCGACCATGACGTGGGTGCGTCGACCAACGCATGGTCGGCCGCCGCTGCGACGCCGGGTTCCGAGGTGCTGAGCCCCCGTGCGGCGAGGGTCCGACCATTGGAGTCGACGATGAGCAGACCTTCCCCGTACACCTCGTAGTAACGGTCGACGAGACGGTCCAAGGGGACGTTGCGCGTTGCGGCTGAATCGGCCAGCGCAGCAAGTTGCCGACCCCGTTCGGCTGCGAGCGCCGCGGTTCGGCGGTCGGCCAGACTCAACGCCAAGGGGACTGCGAGTGCCGCGATCGCGAGAAGCGATAGGACGACGAGTACGACACGGACTCGCAGACCCATGTCAGGTGTCCAGCCGAAAACCGAACCCGCGCACCGTGTGGAGCGGAAGTCCGGCGAGCTTGGCCCTGATCTGTCCGATGAAGAAGTCCAATGACCTGGACCGGCCGACCACCGCGGTGCCCCAAACCTCGAGCATGAGCTCCTCGCGGCTGACCGCCTCACCCTGACGGGCCGCGAGCGTGGCAAGGATCTGGAACTCGGTCTTGGTGAGCGGCTGCGGGATTTCGGCCAGCTTGACGACCCGGCACTCGCGGTCGATGGTGACGGGCCCGGCGACTACCGGGACGGACGGGGCCGGTGCGTCGCCCCCGACGCGGCGCAGACGTCGCATGACGGCCTCAATGCGCGCCAGCAGCACCGCTTTTCGAACCGGCTTGACCAAGTAATCGTCAGCCCCCGCACGAAGTCCCAGCACCACCGCGCCGTCGCTGTCCCTGGCGGTCATGATGATCACGGGTACGGCCGACGCACGCCGAAGCGTGCGCAGCACGTCCAGACCGTCCATGTCGGGCAATCCCAAATCCAACAACACCAGATCGCAGCCCTTGACACGATGGAGGGCGTCGGCACCGCGCCCGGTGCGGATGACAGACGCGCCGGCGTGGCCGAGAAGCTCGGCCAGCGCCGACGCGACCCCGTCGTCATCCTCAACAAGCAGCACACGCATGGCGCTGATGCTAAGCAGGTTCGGCCAGAACCTCATCGACTTTGGCCTGCTCTCGCTCGTCCGCACGGAGTTCCCGTGTCTCCCGCTCCAAGTGCGAGCGGCGTGACGATTCACCCATGAACACGTAAACCAGCAGCGAGATCAACCCGCAGCCGGCTACGTAGAAGAAGAACCACGACTCGTGACCGATGTTCTTCAGCCAGAGGGCGACGTACTCGGTGGTACCGCCGAAGATCGCGACGGTGAGCGCATACGGCAGTCCGACGCCGAGTGCCCGGATACGCGCGGGGAAGAGCTCGGCCTTCACCACGGCATTGATCGACGTGTAGCCCGACACGATGATCAGGCCAAGCAGCATCAAGCCGAACGCGGACAGTGCGGAGTCGGCATGAGACACCGCGGTCAGCAGCGGGACGGTGCACAGCGTTGCGCCGACCCCGAATGCGATGAGAATCGGTCGGCGACCGATCCGGTCCGAGAGCGCGCCAACCATCGGCTGAAGTCCGACGAAGATGATCAGCGCGACGAAGTTGATCCACGTCACCTGCTCCTTCGGCAGGCCGGTCGTGTTGATCATGAACTTCTGCATGTAGGTGGTGAACGTGTAGAACGCGATGGTGCCGCCGAGGGTAAGACCAACCACGGTCAGGCACTCTCGCGGATACGTGAGCAAGACCCGTAAGCTGCCGCGTTCCGTATTCGACTCGACGGCCAGCTTGTAGTTCTCGGACTCGTCCATCGTGCGCCGTAGCCACATGACGGTCACCGCGGCTGCCGCTCCGATGACGAACGCGATCCGCCAGCCCCAGTCATGCATCTGCTCTGGTGTGAGCACCTGCTGCAAGATGATCTGTACACCCAGCGCCAGCAGCTGGCCGCTCGTCAGCGTCACATACTGAAATGAGGAGTAGAAGCCTCGGCGCTGTGGGGTGGCGACTTCGCTCAGATACGTTGCCGACGTTCCATATTCGCCCCCAAGTGACAATCCCTGCAGCAGCCGGGCGGTGACCAGCAGGATCGGCGCCAGCGCGCCGATCTGCGCATACCCCGGCAAGACGGCGATGCCAAGAGACCCAACACCCATCATGGTTACGGAGAGCGTCAGCGCCGAGCGGCGCCCAGCTCGGTCGGCGTACCAACCGAGCAACCACCCGCCGAGCGGCCGGATCAGGAACCCCACCGCGAAGATTCCTGCCGTGTTCAGCAGCTGCGCTGTCGGATTCGACGATGGGAAGAAGACGCTCGCGAAGTAGATGCTGAACGCCGCATAGACATACCAGTCGTACCACTCGATCAAATTGCCGAGCGATCCGCGGATCACGTTGCCGGCCACCGACCTTGCCCGAGGTGCTTCGCCTGTTGCTCGCTGTTCCAACTGCATGGTCTCCAGCCTCCTGGTGCCTGTAGGTGCGACCATGATGTGAGGGCGGCCACAGACAGAGAAGTGGAAACGTCGCGGCAACGACCTTTCCTTGCACAATCCACAGATTGACCGGTGTCAGGCCGGCGGATGGGCTTCGTAGAGCCAGGTTTCCCATCTCGACCGGTCGGGCACGATGTGGGCATGACACCTCCCGTTCCCATGGAATTCGCTCGAGGTCTCTACCGTGCCCGGATGCGCCTCGCCCTTGCACGTATCGGCCCGATAGCGGCCGTCCTGATCTGCGTTGTCGCGTGTCTCCTCCCGGGCGCGGCGACGGCGTCGGCCAGCCCATTCCGGTCTGCCCAGATCGACTTCGGGGGACTGGTCCGGACTTACGAACTACACGTTCCGGCCGGGGTCGACCATCCGTCGGGTCTCGTCGTCAATTTGCATGCCGCTGGCGCGACCGGGCGGGATCAGGCCGCGCTGACGCACTACGATTCCGTCGCCGACGCGCATGGGTTCGTCGCGGTTCACCCCGACGGGATCGACTTCAGTTGGGCCGATGGCCGTGGTGCGTCGCTGCCGGACCGGCAAGGGGTCGACGATGTGGGATTCATTGGCGCACTGGTGGGCAAGCTCGTCGCCGAGTACGGCATCGACCCCGGCCGCGTGTTCGTGACGGGCCTGTCGGCGGGCGCGTTCATGGCCAACCGGCTCGCGTGTGACCGTGCTGACTTGTTCGCTGCAATCGCCCCCGTGGCAGGGACACTCGGCACGAACGTGGGATGTAGTCCATCGCGGCCGGTGTCCGTCCTCGCCACACACGGCACCGCGGATCCCGTCGTCCCGTACGGCGGCGGCACCATGACGGGCCGCGGCGGAACCAGCGACGTTCTGGCAGCGCCCGCGATGGTGCAGCGTTGGCAACAGATCGACCGATGCCAGAACACGCCGTCGCAAGACGCACTGCCCAACAACGGTGACGGCACCGGAACTCAACGCCTGACGTACTCGCCGTGCGCGGCCGGCACGGCGGTGGAGTTCATGCGCATCGACGGCGGCGGTCATACCTGGCCTGGCGCCCCGGAGATCCTGCCGGTGGAGGCCGTTGGCTCAGCCACTCACGCATTCGACGCCTCCGAGGCGTCGTGGCAGTTCTTCAATGCGCACGGACGATAGCGGCCGGACTTCGTTGGCCATCAGGCGACGCGAAAGACCGGATACTGGTCGACGATGGCCTCGAACTCGCTGATCGGCGCGCGGCGATCGATCGGGAAGAACGGGCGTGCTCCTGGCGCCAGCTCGAGGTACCGGCGCAAGATTGCGGCGCGTTTGTCGCAGTGGTCCTCCACCAGCGATACCTCTTCGCGCTGCTTTCGCTGCAACACCGCGCGGCCGTCGCCGCCGCGCAGGTTCCGCACCCAATTCGTCTTCTGACCAAGCATGGCCACCAGATAGCGCTCACCCTGATAGTCGGCGACGACTACCGGGAACGAAATCGTCCGCCCAGACTTGTGGCCGCGTACTTCAAGGGTGGCAGCTGGATTGGGCCCGATCCCGGCCGCAAACGCGATGGCGCCCAACCGGTTTGCGATGCGCGCCGACCACCCCGGACGGCCCCCGCGATACTGCCATCGTTAGATCTTGCCAAGAACGCCACCCAGCATGTCTCCACGGTACGGGCAGGTGCCGGCGATTCATCGGCCGCGATCCCTAGAACCGCTCGTCGTCGAACACGATCTCGACCAGCGGGCTGTGCGCGAGCCAGTCGTCGAGATTTTGGCGCTGGCTGACCCGCACCGCGATGTCGGGCCGGTTTTGTAGGTCGAGGACCGCGGTGATCACCCGCCGCCGTGTCGGCTCGTCGACCGCCGCCGCGGTCGCGGGCAGGTCGGCAGTGACCCCGTGCTTGAGGTGCACGATGAACCGGGGATTGGCACTCAAGTTCGCATACCAGCTGCGAGGCCGCGGCATGCCGGTCACATACCAGCGACCGTCGACGCGGTGAAACCAGACCTCGACGCGGCGCGGGATGCCGCTGCGTGCGCCCAGCGTCGTGATGTCGATCGTGCGCTCGGCCGCGGAGGAGTCCGGTCCGATGGCGAGGGCGCGGGCGACGGCCTGGTAGTCGTACTCGGTCACACTCGGATCGCGGTCAGATGTCATCGGCGGCGAAGTCTCTTGTCTTGGATGGCAGGCGTCGGATCGACATAGAGGTCGCCCGTGTGGACGTCAACTCCGGGCGGCACGATCTCGTCGATGCGGTCGAGCACGTCCTCGCTCAGGCGTACGTCGGCGCTGGCCAGCAGGTCGTCCAGCTGGTCGGGGCGCCGAGGGCCGATCAGTACCGACGTGACCGCAGGGTGCGCACGGACGAACGCGATGGCCAGGTGGGCGAGTGGCAGCCCGGCCTCGTCGGCGAGCGTGCTGAGTTGCTCGACCGCGGCGGCCTTGGCCCGCACCCCCGGTAGCTCGAGGTCGAACATTCTCGTGCCCAGCCCGGCGTTGCGAGCAGTTGCCGTGGGATCGGCGCGGCCGGAGAGCCAGCCGGAGTTGAGCGGCGCGAACGTGAGCACGCCCATGCCGTAGCGCTGGGCCGTCGGCAGTACGCGGTTCTCGATGCCCCGCACCAGGATTGAGTAGGGCGGCTGCTCGGTTCGGAACCGGTGGTGGCCGCGGCGCTCGGCGGTCCACTGCGCCTCGACGATCTCCTCCGGAGCGAACGACGAGGTCCCGATCGCCCGCACTTTGCCCTCGCGCACGAGGTCGGAGAGCGCGGCGAGAGTCTCGTCGATGTCGGTCGCGGGGTCGGGCCGGTGCAACTGGTAGAGGTCGATGTGGTCGGTGTTCAGCCGCTCGAGACTGCCCTCCACAGCCCGCCGGATCCACCGCGGTGACGCTCCGTGCTGATCTGGCCCCTCAGTCATGGGCAGCCCGAACTTGGTCGCGAGCACGACGTCGTCCCGCCTGCCGAGCAGCGCCTTGCCGACGATGACCTCCGATTCGCCCAACGAGTAGACGTCGGCCGTGTCGACGAGGTTGATGCCCGCGTCGAGGGCAGTGTGGATCATGCGCACCGACTCGTCGTGATCCGTGTTGCCCATGGCACCGAGGTTCATCGCGCCCAGCGCGAACTCACTCACTGAGATACCGGTACCGCCGAGAATCCTGCGTTGCATAAACGATCGTCCCTTCCGTCGAAGACCAGCTCAACATGGCTTCGCCTGGCGCGGGAGGACCGGCTCTACCGGAGGTCCGGCAGAACCCCTTTCACTGCTGCATTTGGACAGGTGGCGCATCTAGGCTGGTCCGATGAGCGGGCAGCCGAACGTCGAGCTGCGGGAGTTCCTGCGCTCCCGCCGCGCGAGGGTTACCCCGGCCGCCGCCAACCTCCCTCTGCACCCCGGCGCGCGCCGCGTCCCAGGCCTCCGTCGTGAGGAAGTGGCCCAGCTGGCGGGCGTCAGCGTGGACTACTACGTCCGCTTGGAACGCGGCCGCACGGCCAACGTGTCCGAGTCGGTACTCGACGCCGTCGCCCGCGCCCTGCAGCTCAACGATCTGGAACGCACCCACCTATTCACCCGGCGTCTTCGAAGACCTTGACCATCTCGTTATCGAGCAGCTGGGGAACGTCTGAGGGCGCGGTTTCAGGGAATTTGGAGAAGAATGCGCTGACTTGGTCTAAGTCGATCCGAGTTTCTTCACCGTC
>NZ_JAVRPS010000048.1:0-5501 GCF_032162105.1 Mycobacterium sp.
ACAGCGTGCGCAGGGTTTCCTGGGTATGCCCGTAAGTGCCCTCCAGGTGCGGGTAGTCATCACCCCAGCACACGTTGCGGTAGTTGGTGCCCTCGATGATCTGCACACCGCTGATGTCGTGCTGGAACGAGGCATACACCTGGTGGCGGACGATCTCGCTGGGTAGACGAGACAGCTTGGGCCGCACGAACATTCCGTGTTGTCGATATGCTTCATCCATCCGGTCCCCGATCGCGGGCACCCAAGCCGCACCGCCCTCGGCGATCAGAATTTTCAGGTCCGGGTGACGGTCGAGCGCGCCGCCGGCGACCATGTGAGACACCACCCGCATTCCGGGGTAGGTGGTCTCCATGTAGTTGACCACCGCACCGCCGGGCCCGCGGTAGACGACGTTCTCACCGCCGGTACCGATGTGAAAGGACAGCACCGTGCCGTTGCGTTCTGCAGCCGCCCACAACGGTTCCCACTTCTCCAAGCCCCATTCTTCGCCCGGTCTGGTGCCGCAGGGCAGGAACACGGTCTGGAATCCCATCTCCACCGCGCGTTCGAGTTCGTCGACCGCGTCGGTCACGTCGACCAGCGGCACGATCGCCGGGGTGAAGATGCGGTCATTGCGTTGCAGGATGTCCTCGTAGGCCCAGTCATTCCACGCCCGCACCACCTCGCGTGCCAACTCGGCATCGGTGATCTCGACGGTCCAGAATCCCATGGAGGGGAAGGCTAACTGGGCCCAGACTCCCTCCTGATCGAGGTCCTTGAGCCGGATGTCCAAGTCTCGGGCGCCCGGCGGACGGATCGCGTCCATGAAGTCGTTGAGTTGCCGATTGATCTGCTTGCCGTCGATGTAGAGGATCTCGTATTTGTCGCCCCGTTCGGCACGGGGGGCGCGGTCGGCCAGTCGCTTGGGCAGTCTTTGCAGCCACAGATCGTCGGGCTCCAGGACGTGTGAGTCGGCCGAGTTCGCCCAGATCTTCGCCATCGTTCCTCCGTTGCGTGCCGGGCCAAGCGCTGCAAGTCGACCCGTGATGGATGGAGTCAAGAGTAACTATACATGTATAGTACATTTGTGGCGCGGGCCATAAATGCGAGCGAAAACCCCGAAATACACGATTTATATCGGTGATAAGGCGATGGGCCACAGTGAAGAGACTCGGCGGGTGGGACGCCACCTTCATCTACAGCGACACGGCGAATGTGCCCACGCACACCATGAAGATCGTTCTCGTCGACACGTCCACGCTGGGCGAGAAGTTCACGTTCGAGGCGTTTCGCCGCGTCGTCGCGAACCGGCTGCCGGCGCTGGACCCACTGCGCTATCAACTGGTCGACATCCCGCTCAAGATCCACCATCCCATGTGGTTGGAGGACTGCGACGTTGACATCGATTACCACGTGCGGCGAGCAGTGCTGCCCCATCCGGGTGGCCGGCGAGAACTCGACGATCTGATCGGCGAGATTGCGAGAGCACCGCTGGACCACTCCCGGCCGCTGTGGGAGATGTACTTCGTCGATGGGGTGGTGGACAACCGCGTCGCCATCGTCACAAAGGTGCATCACGCACTCGCCGACGGTGTCGCGGCGGCCAATCTCCTGGCTCGCGCGGTCGACCTCACGTGGAACCCGCAGGCGGAGCTGACGGGTCGCTCTGCGGCGCCGTCTTCGACGGAACTCCTGCGCGCAGCTGGCCGAGATCACCTCACCCAACTCAAGCGGTTGCCCAAGGTCGTCGGCGATACCGTATCGGGTGTCCGGCGGCTTCGGCGGCGCACACGGGATCAACTGAAGCCGAACGAGTTTCCCAGCCAGCAGTCACCGCCGCGAACGTTCCTCAACCATGTCGTCGATCCTGGGCGGCGGTTCGCCACCGCGACGATGTCACTGGCCGAGGTCAAGCAGACCAGCAAGCACTTCGGAGTCACGATCAACGACGTGGTGCTCGCCATCGCCTCAGGTGCCTTACGCGAACTGCTGGCACGACGCGATGGTCGGTCCGATCAACCGCTCATCGCCTCGGTGGCATTCAACACCGATCCGTCGCCGGAGCGGATCAGCGGCAACGCTCTGGCGGGTCTGTTCGTGACGCTGCCGGTGAACATCGCGGATCCACTTCAGCGCTTGCGACTGGTATCGATGGCCGCCCGCGACGCCAAGGAGACCAATGCGGTCATGGGGCCCGATCTGCTGGGCCGGTGGATCAACTACCTACCGCCGCCGGTCGCGCCGGGTGCGTACCGCTGGTTGGCGAACCGCGATAGAAACCGGCTGTACAACCTGTCCTTCTCCAACGTGGCCGGACCACGCCAACCCGGCCACATAGGCTCAGCACCGATCAGCGAACTGTATTCGGTGGGTCCGCTGCAGCCCGGTTGCGGCATGAACGTCACGGTGTGGAGCTACGTCGATCAACTCAACGTGGCGGTTCTCACCGACCATCAGACACTGGACGACGCACACCAGGCCACTGATGCCCTACTGCGCGAGTTCGCCGAGATCTGGGCGGCTACCGGTTTCCCAGGCCAACCCACACCGGTAAGTACGGCGTTGGCGCAAGCCAGCGTCCTCATATAGGCGACGATGCCGGACTCAGCGACACGCACTCGCGGTGGCGGGAAAGCCTGCCACACAACGTCACACCGATTGGAGGTCCATGATGACGACAAACGGCGGACCGGGTTCGTCCCAGACGTCCGGCGACTTCACCGGCGACTGGGATCCGGCATTCGTGCGGCGCTTCGTCGCAATGGTGCGCCCGCTTACCAAGGGCTGGTTTCGCTCCGAAGTTCACGGGCTCGAGCGGATCCCCCCCGGCGGCTGCCTTGTCGTCGGCAACCATTCGGGTGGCATCTTCACGATGGACATACCCGTCTTCGCTACCGAGTTCTTCGAGCACTTCGGTTACGACAGAAGGTTGTACAGCCTCGGGCACGATGTGTTGTTCAAAGGACCGCAGGCAGACGTCCTGATGCGCATCGGCCTTCTGCGCGCCAGCCGCGACAACGCAGACCAGGCGCTCAAGTCCGGCGCGGCACTCATCGTCTTCCCGGGCGGCGACTATGACGCCTACCGCCCGACGAGTTCGGCGAACGTCATCGATTTCGGCGGTCGCACCGGGTATGTCAAGACGGCCTTGGGGGCCGGCGTGCCGATCGTCCCCATCGTATCCATTGGCGGACAGGAGAATCAGATCTATCTGACCCGTGGACGATGGCTGGCGCGCCGGCTCGGGCTCAAACGGCTGCTCAGACTCGACGCCCTACCGATAACCTTCGGTGTTCCGTTCGGAGCGAGCCTGTTGGTACTGCCCTTCAATCTGCCACTACCCACCAAGATCGTCACCGAGGTCCTCGCTCCGATCGACGTCGTCAAAACCTTCGGCAAGGACCCGGATCTTTCCGAGGTGGATGCCCACGTGCGCGGCGTGATGCAGGCCGCGTTGACCGGATTGGCCGCGCGACGGCGGCTTCCGGTAGTGGGGTGACGACATGACCGGGGTGAAATCTGCTCTGCGACAACGCTTCGGCCCCACTTGGGATGCCTTGAGCACGTTTCGGCGAGTGGGCGTATTGGTGGGGATGCGACCCGACAAGTACGTCCGCATCGCCGCGGCCGCTCGCCGCGAGGGGCCGACGAGCACAGTCGGCATCGCGATGTCGGCACGGCGCTGCCCGGACCGGACGGCACTGATCGACGAACTCGGCGCGCTGAGTTTCCGTGACGTCGACGACCGGGCCAATGCGTTGGCGACCGCACTGCAGCAGCTCTCTGGCGGGCCCCCACAGATGGTGGCCATCATGTGCCGTAACCACCGGGGATTCGTCTCGGCCATGGCCGCGGCGAATCGCATCGGGGCCGACGTGCTCTTACTGAACACGTCATTCGCGGGTCCCGCCCTGGCCGACGTCGTCGATCGTGAGGGCCCGAACGTCATCATCTACGACCACGAGTTCACCGACAGCGTCGACCGTGCCGTAGCCGACAAGCCCGACACGATCCGTATCGTCGCCTGGAACGACGGCGGCGATCTCGGCCTCACCGTGGACAAGCTCATCGACGAATACAACGCTCGGCAGCCGCATCCGGCGGGCCGCAGGGGCAAGCTGATTCTGCTGACGTCGGGCACAACCGGAACACCCAAGGGCGCTCGACGATCCTCCGGTGGTGGCCCGGCGGAGTTGACCGCCGTGCTGTCCAGGGTTCCATGGCGGGCGGAAGAAACCACCGTCGTGGCGGCTCCGATGTTTCACGCTTGGGGCTACGGCCAGTTAGCGCTGGGAACTCTGTTGTCGTGCACCCTGATTCTGCGGCGCAAGTTCGACCCCGAAGTGACCCTGACCCTCGTCGATCGTCACCGCGCGACCGGACTGGGTGTGGTACCGGTGATGATCGAGCGGATCATGGATCTGCCTGAGGAGGTTCGCCGTCGATACAGTGGTCGATCGCTGCGCTTCGTGAGCGCCTCCGGTTCCCGAATGCGTGCCGATGCGGTCATCGGTTTCATGGACGAATTCGGTGACGTCATCTACAACAATTACAACGCCACTGAGGTGGGCATGATCGCCACGGCGACCCCGGACGATCTGCGGTCAGCACCCGACACCGCGGGTAAACCTGTTGCGGGGGTGCACGTTCGAATCCTTGACGATCAACGGCGAGAAGTGCCCGCCGGACAGGTCGGTCAGATCTTCGCGCGCAGCGCGTCGCACTTTGACTCCTACACCTCGGGAACGACCAAGGAGTTCCACCAGGGCTACATGGCCTCCGGCGACTTGGGCTACATCGACGAGACCGGCCGGCTCTTCGTAGTGGGCCGCGATGACGAGATGATCGTCTCGGGCGGGGAGAACGTCTACCCCATCGAGGTGGAAAAGGTGCTCCTCACCCATCCGCATGTGGTCGATGTCTCCGTCATCGGTGTCGACGACAATAAGTTCGGGCAACGGCTGGTGGGATTCGTCGTTCTCCAAAAGGACGCCCGTGCAGACTCCGAGGTGCTCAAGCAGCACGTACGCGAGCACCTTGCGAATTACAAAGTCCCGCGGGAGATCTTGACCCTGGCAGAGCTCCCACGGACGAACACCGGCAAGATTCTGCGACGAGAACTGGCGCAACGCGCGCGCGACAACGGCCAGCCCCAGTAGTCCGGTCTAACCGCCGAAAAGGCGAGGACCACCGCTGAGCTATACATGTATAGTCGGTGGATCGGAGCTGCGGGGACACCGACGATTTTCCGTTTGTTCGACGATGAAGGACGGTAGGGATGCCCGACACGGCTGCGCAGTTGCGCCCCGACACGACGAGTCCGCAAGCCTTCACCCAATCAGCCCACCAGTTCCTGGCCGCCCACGCCGAGCCGGCCCGCGCGGCGGCCAGCACATGGGGGTCCGGCAGCGACCGGGTGTCCTACTTCGCATCGGGTACCCCAGAGCAGGAACGGGAGGCGGTGCAGGCAGCACGCCGCTGGCAACGCCTGCGCTACGACCACGGGTGGGGGTGGATCACCG
>NZ_JAVRPS010000049.1:0-6269 GCF_032162105.1 Mycobacterium sp.
GGCGGCCCTGCCCGGACAACGCCGCCGCCAGGTGTTCGACCCCGAAGCGCGCCAGCCGGTCTGGATGCTCCACAACGATCACCCTGGCATCGGGGTCCAACACCCTGGTCAGCTTGGGCCGTTTGCCGTTCAGCCCGGACCCAACCTCGCACACCACCTGCCCCACCCCGAGGCCCTGCTCGGTGGCCCACCCGGTCAGCCGCGCCACCGCACGATCCAGACCCAGCGCTGATCATGCGAGGACACCCGCACACACACCACGCCAGCGGTCCAATCAGCAGCCGCGGCGGTCCATACCAGAATTAGCCGAACCACCCGCTCTGCGGGCACCGGCAACATGCCCTCCCGAAACCAGCGATAAGCAGCATGCCGATTCACCCCAACCGACTTCGCCCAACCCGCCAAATTCGCAACACCAACAAGAACGCACTAGCAAACACTCAAACACACTCAACATGCAACAGTTTGAACCCCTTGCCGAAGGCCAGGTGGTGGTGTCCCCGGAACGGTGACTCCAGCCGCAGCGTCTCCTCCAGCAGCGCGGGCACCAGAGTCGGATCCTCCCGCACGGCTGTCTGGGTCTGGGGTGCGCGGCCAGCAGTCGTGCGGCGTTGCCGATCAGCCCGGCGGTGGACTCGCCACCCGCTGCGACCAGTTGAACGAGCATCAGCACTGCGACGTCGGGTTCGACGTCGCCTTCATTTCACCGCCACGGCCAGATCTCTGAGCACGTCATCGCCGGGTGCACGTCGGGCGGCTTCGAAGGCGTCGTGCAGGTAGCCGGCCAAGTGGATCGCGGCATCCACGGCGACGGGCAGCCGTCCCTCCGCCAGCACCCCGCCGAGCAGTTCGGTGCTGCCGTAGCCCCACTCGATCAGCCGAGGCACGTTCTCGTCGGGCAGCCCGATCAGCTTGGCCACCAACGTCATCGGCAACCGGTCGCCCATCGCCGAACCGGTGCCCCGGTGGGCCGCTCGCTGATCGACTCGCCGCGACTGGCGGCCACGGCGACCGCGCTGGCCGGATTGCCTGCCGACGACGCGGTGGCCCAGGAATGGGTCGTGCGCGTGGTGCTTGCACTGCTCTACTGGCCGATGCCGCACGAGGACGAAGAGGCCGTGGTGCGGCGGTTCGTCGCCTCGGCATTCGCCTGAACTTGACGTGCGGAAATTGGTCACCCAGGCCGATGAACACGTTCGTCTCGTAGCGTCATGGTGTGACCGAAGAGCAACCGCCCGTCGCAGTGGTGACCGGGGCGAGCCGTGGCGCGGGTCGCGGCATAGCGGCCGCGCTCGGCACGGCCGGGTGGCGGGTGTACGTGACGGGCCGAACGGTGACCGACCCAGGGGACGGCGCGATCCCCGTGCGGGTCGACCACCGAGACGACTCCGCCGTCGGCGCGCTGTTCGAGCGGGTGGCCGACGAGTGCGGTCGGCTCGACCTCTTGGTCAACAACGCTGCCGCGATCCACGACGACCTGACGAACCCGAAGCCGTTCTGGGAGAAGCCACTTGCCCTCGCCGACGTCCTCGACGTCGGGCTGAGGTCGGCCTACGTGGCGTCCTGGTATGCCGCGCCGCTGATGGTCGAGCAGGGTCGTGGCTTGATCGCGTTCACCTCGTCACCGGGGTCGGTGTGCTACATGCACGGCCCCGCCTACGGGGCGCAGAAGGCCGGGGTCGACAAGCTGGCAGCCGACATGGCGGTGGACTTCGACGGGACGGGCGTCTGCACCGTGTCGATCTGGATGGGGATCCTGTTGACCGAGAAGTTCCGCCGCGCGTTCGACGGACGTCCCGAGGCCTTGGCCAAGACCGCCGAGCACGCGGAGACCCCCGAGTTCACCGGTCGGGTGATCGACGCGCTGTATGCGGATCCCACGCTGACCGAGCTCAGCGGCCAAACGTTGATCGGCGCGGAACTCGCGACGCGGTACGGCATCACCGACGAGGACGGCCGCCAGCCGCCGTCGCACCGAGACGTGCTCGGTGCGCCGCGGGCACCGTCCGCTGTGGTGGTTCGCTGACGCCCGACCGGGCGGCTTGAGAGACTGACACCGTGCGAACCACACCGCAGTGCTGGCTGACCGATATGGACGGCGTCCTGGTCCACGAGGAACGTGCTCTGCCCGGCGCCGCCGAATTCCTGCAGCGGCTCACGGACAAGAAACGCCCGTTCCTGGTGCTGACCAACAATTCGATCTTCACCCCGCGTGACCTGGCCGCGCGTCTGCAGCGGTCCGGTCTCGAGGTGCCCGAGGAGTCGATCTGGACGTCGGCCATGGCCACCGCGGCCTTCCTGCACGACCAGTTGCCCGGCGGCTCGGCTTACGTGATCGGCGAGGCAGGCTTGACCACGGCGCTACACGAGGTCGGCTACACCCTCACCGATACGGGGCCCGACTTCGTGGTGCTCGGCGAGACACGGACCTACTCATTCGAGGCGATCACCAAGGCCATCCGGCTCATCGGCGCCGGCGCACGCTTCATCGCCACCAACCCCGACGTCACCGGGCCGTCGGCCGAGGGACCGACGCCCGCCACGGGGTCGGTTGCGGCGCTCATCACGAAGGCCACCGGACGGGACCCGTACTTCGTCGGCAAGCCGAACCCGATGATGTTCCGCAGTGCGCTCAACCGCATCGAGGCGCACTCGGAGAACACCTTCATGGTCGGCGATCGAATGGACACCGACGTCGTTGCAGGTATCGAGGCAGGCCTCGAGACCATCCTGGTACTCACCGGGTCGACGAAGATCGGCGACATCGAGCGGTATCCGTTCCGGCCGAGCCGGGTGCTCGACTCCATCGCGGATGCCGTCGACCTCATTTGACATGCCGATGTCCGTCGACGTCGCACCCGAAGTCGTTGCGGCGCTGCAGAACCGGGTGGCCGTCCGGCAGGTTCGACACACCATCGAACACGCGGTGCGCGCAATGCTCGCCGGCCAGCTGGCCGGCCGGGTGAGGCCGTGGGACCTGCCTGGCCTGCGGGCACGGGCGGCGACGCTCGGTGAGGTGTCTTCCGCGCGGGCCGTCCGGGTCGAGGCCGGTGTGCTCGTCGCCGAACTGCAGCCGGGCGGGCAACGGGTGGTGTTCCGGCGCATCGACGACGGCTGGCGGCTGGTGCGCTTCGTCGACGGCAACGACGAGTCCGTGCGCCCCGAGACCGCCCGGCAGGTGCCGCTGCGCGGCTGGGGTCCTGATGCCGTGCTCGACGCACTGGGCATCGACCGGCCGGACGGCGTCGAACTCGAGGTCGTCTCGCGCGATCTCGGCCAGGGCGAGACGGAGACGTGCCACCGCTACCAGTGGGTCGACTACGGCCGCGGCCAGCTGCTGACCGGCTCCGGCGACAATGCAATCCTCACGGAGGGGTGAGTTTGGTGGCCGAGATCGACTTGATCGGCGTTCCTTTCGACGGCTATGGGCGCAGCGGCAATCAGGCGCGCGCGGCGGCGGCGCTGCGGGATGCGGGACTGCTGGACGCCTTCGACCACCACCCCGTGGCACGGCATGACCATCTCGAGCTGCCCGCCCCAAACCCGCAGCGGGGCAAGGCAACCAGCTTGATCAACGAGGCGGCACTGCTGGCGATGATCGAGGCGCTCAACGAGCGGGTCGGGTCGGCCGTGAGTCAGGGCCGGTTCCCGTTCGTCTACGGCGGCGACTGCTCGACGCTGCTGGGCACCGTCACCGGCCTGCGTGATCACGTCGGCGACGTGGGGCTGGTCTTCATCGACGGCCACGAGGACACCATGCCCCTCGACGCCTCCGAAGACGGTGAGGCCGCCAACACCGAGATCGGTCTGCTCCTCGGGCTGACCGGACGTCTTCTCACCGGATCCCTGAGCGAGCGGCTCCCCGCACTGCGGACCGAACGCCTGGTGGTGCTCGGGCCGCGGGACGAGGCGTGGCGGCGGCAGTTCAACGTTGGCACGCTCAGCGACTGCGGGGTGTGGCTCGCGCCGCTGGCCGAAGTCGCCGACGATCCGGCAGGAACCGGGCGTCGCGCCATGGAGCAACTCGCGCAGCACGTCGGCCGGTGGTGGCTGCACATCGACCTCGACGTGCTGGACCCCCTCGAGTTCCCGGCGCAGGGGCTGCCCGATACAGAGGACGAGCCGGGTGGTCTCACCTGGGACCAGCTCACCGACCTGGTGCGCGCCCTGCTCGATTCCGGTTCGTGCGTTGGCGCCAGCATCGCGATCTACGACCCGGACCAAGACGAGGACGGGACCGGGGCGGGACAGATCGTGACGTTCGTCCGCACGATCGTCGGTGGCTACCGGGAGGGCAGGTAGACCCATGCCTGACCAGAAGGCCGAACCCATCGACGATTACTTCACGGCGACCGTATCGGCGCTGACGGAACGTCCGCCCGAGCACGTGCGAGGTGAAGCCGATGCACTGCGGGCGGGCTCGGCGCTCACGGTGGCGTCCTGTCTTGCGCTCTTCGATGCTCAACTCGGTAGCCGCCACCTCGACCTCGCGGCGCGTTGGCTGCGATCGCATGGCAAGGGCTACTACACGATCGGCTCCTCCGGGCACGAGGGCAACGCCGCGGTCGCGGCTGCGCTGCGGCACACCGATCCGGCGCTGCTGCACTATCGTTCGGGCGGCTTCTTCCTCGCCCGCGCACGGCAAGTCGGCGGACGCGACGCGCTGCGCGACGTTCTGCTCGGGCTGGTCGCGGCCACCGAAGAACCGATCTCGGGCGGGCGGCACAAGGTGTTTGGCCGCCACGACCTGAACATCATTCCGCAGACCTCGACCATCGCCTCGCACCTTCCGCGGGCCATCGGCGTTGCGTTCTCGATCGCCAGGGCCCGCAAGCTCGGCGTCGCCTGCCCCTGGCCCGAGGACGCGGTGACGGTGTGCAGCTTCGGTGACGCCTCGGCGAACCACTCGACGGCGGTCGGCGCCATCAATGCCGCTCTGCACGCCGCCTACCAAGGCCTGCCCATGCCGCTGCTGTTCGTCTGCGAAGACAACGGGATCGGCATCAGCGTCAAGACCCCGTCGGGATGGATCGCTCAGAGCTACGGGCGCAGGGAGGGTCTCGAGTACTTCGCCGCCGACGGCTCCGATGTGGCGGCGACGTTCGACGCCGCAACGGCCGCCGCCGCGTGGGTGCGCAGCCATCGGCGCCCCGCGTTCCTGCATCTGCGCACGGTCCGGCTGATGGGACACGCCGGTTCCGACTACGAGCCTGCCTATCGGCGGCCCGACGAGATCGCCGCCGACTTCGAGCGAGACCCGTTGGTGTGCACCGCGAAACTGTTGATCGGAGGCGGCCACCTCACCCCGGCAGAGGTGCTCGAGCGCTACGAGGCCAAGCGTGCCGAGGTCATCGGCCTCGCCGGCGAAGTCGGCGATCTCGCGCAGCTGGACAGCCCGTCAGCCGTGATGACACCACTTCGGGCAGGCCTCGACGAGGCGGTCGCCGCCTCCATGGAGAGCATCCCGACGGCTGAGCCGCAGGATGATTCACCGCTGACGGTCGCGCTCGCCATCAACCGCGCGCTGCAGGACGTCCTGCTCCGCCACCCCGATGCGCTGATCTTCGGGGAGGACGTCGCCCGCAAGGGCGGTGTGTACGGCGTCACTCGCGGACTGCTCAACAAGACCGGTTCGGCGCGGGTGTTCGACACGCTGCTCGACGAGCAGTCCATCCTGGGACTCGCTCTCGGTGCCGGGGTGTCGGGGTTGCTCCCCATCCCGGAAATCCAGTACCTCGCCTACATTCACAACGCCCTTGACCAGATTCGCGGCGAAGGCGCGACGCTGCAGTTCTTCTCGAACCGGCAATACCGCAATCCGATGGTCGTCCGCGTGGCCGGCTACGGATATCAGAAGGGGTTCGGCGGACACTTCCACAACGACAACTCCGTCGCCGCGCTCCGCGACATCCCCGGTGTGGTCGTCGCCTCGCCGGCGAGACCCGACGATGCCGCCGCGATGCTGCACGCCTGCGTGGCCGCGGCGAGGGCAGCGGGAATCGTCTGCATCTTCGTCGAACCCATCGCCCTGTACCACACGCGGGATCTGCACGACGACGGCGACGACGGGTGGCTCGCCATCTATCCGTCCTCGCAGGCCGTCGCGCCCATCGGCCGTGCGCGCACCTATGGTGACGGCAAGGACTTGACGATCATCACGTTCGGCAACGGGCTGCGGATGAGCCTGCGCGTCGCCCGCCGACTGGAACGCATCGGCATCGCCACCCGCGTCGTCGACCTGCGGTGGCTGGCACCGCTGCCGGTGGACG
>NZ_JAVRPS010000050.1:0-34446 GCF_032162105.1 Mycobacterium sp.
GCCCGACGTGTCTTCGCACAGCTTCCGCAAGACTGTGGCCACGCTCATCGACGACAGCGGGTTGTCGGCGCGGATCGGGGCCGACCAGCTCGGCCACGCGCGTCCGTCGATGACTCAGGATGTCTACATGAGCCGAGGACAGGTGCATGGCGAGGTGGCCGATGTTCTGGACCGGGCCGCCGGTATAAGCGCCGAATAAACGTCGAGTGACGGTCAATATCAAGGCGAAAATAGCCTCTGACGTGGCCAGGGCCGGGATCGAACCGGCGACCTTCCGCTTTTCAGGCGGACGCTCGTACCAACTGAGCTACCTGGCCGGTAGGCACACCGTGCCTCGCCGTGCTGGCGACCCTGACGGGACTCGAACCCGCGACCTCCGCCGTGACAGGGCGGCGCGCTAACCAACTGCGCCACAGGGCCTTGCTGTGCGACACCATCGCCATCGTGCCGCGTGTACCCCCTACGGGATTCGAACCCGCGCTACCGCCTTGAAAGGGCGGCGTCCTAGGCCGCTAGACGAAGGGGGCCAAGCCGAATCTCTCCGGGGTACTCGCAACGCCATGACGTTGGGAGCTTGGATAGCTTAGGTTACCGGGGTCCCAATCCTCAAACGAGGGCTGCTTACACGCCGGGTTGCTCCCCTCCCGACTCCGAACACGGCGGCCAGTATCCTGATTGACCGCGCCCCTATAGCTCAGTTGGTAGAGCTACGGACTTTTAATCCGCAGGTCCCAGGTTCGAGCCCTGGTGGGGGCACCACACTCAACGCATTCACCGTTCACCGCGCAGTCCCCCCGCGCCGATCGCGCTAGTGACCGACGGCCTGTTGCGTTGGGGCCGCGCCGGAACTGGGAAGCGGTATCTGCGGAACGCCTGGCGTGCCGATCCTTCCGGCGAGCCACGGCAGGGCGGCGGCGAACTGCTGCGCCCCGGATGGCCAGTCGTGCTTGGTCGGCTCGGCCACCACCGAACACTCGATGCCGTCGATGCTGGCTAGCGCGCACAAATAGTTGGCCCCCTCCGAAATGCCGTCCGGGGCCTCGGGCTCGGCCTCGGTGGGCGGGCCAACACCCACCGTTCCGTCGTGGTGCACGGTTGCGACGTTGGGATCCGACACACCGAACCACCCAGCCACTCCGGTGTAGGGACCATGCGCGGTCATCACGGCGGTCGGATCGAACTCTGCCCAGGCCTGCTCGTCGCCGCCGTAGAGCCGGAAGATGGTCTGCGCCTTCTGGCCGGCATTCGGGAACACGTCGCCGTCGATGTCGACGAATGCGCCGAACAGTTCCGGATGCTTGACAGTTAGCGCCACCGCGCACGTGCCACCCATCGACCAGCCCGCAACGCCCCAGTTGGCGGGGTCCGGGCTCACCCCGAAGTGTGAGATCACATAAGGCACGACGTCATTGGTTAGGTGATCGGCGACGTTGCCGCGAACGCCATTCACGCACTCGGTGTCCGTTATGAAGGAGCCTGCCGTGTCGACGAACACCAGCACTGGGGCAACACCCGCGTGCTTGGATGCGAAATCGTTGATCGTTGTTTGCGCATTGCCGCTGCGCAGCCAGTCTGCGGGGGTGCCGAACTCGCCGCCGATCATCATCACTGCCGGCAATTTCGGTGGAGGATTGGTGGCGTACCACGCCGGCGGCAAATATACGTACTCATCTCGGTGCGTGAAACCCGACGCATCGTCTGGGATCGTCACCGTCACGATGGTGCCCTCCGTCGGCTTGACGCCACGCTGGCGCATCGCGTCAACGGACGCCTCGTCGGTCTGGCCTGGCAGCCGACCGCCGGTGAGCTGACCCCAGGCGCTCTGCACCGTCGGGAGGTACCCCGTCCACACATTGACGGCCGACCCCGCGCACAACACGCACAACACCACGGCCAGCACGGAAACGCCACGCTGCCACCATCGAACTCCGCGCCACCCGAAAACCAGCACTCCAACGGCCAACCCGCTCAGCGCAATCCAAATCCACAACATCGGCGGCATGCCGCGATCAGCAACGCCACTGAAATCCAGATACCAATGCATGATCGCCGCAACTGCGGCTCCGAACACCAGGAACGCCGGTACCCAGAGCAGGCGCCACCGGCCCGTACGCCATCCGATCGCGAGCACCAAGGTCGCCGCGGCGATCACCTGAAACGTGATCGGTACCCAACCGTGAAGCAACGAGATCGGCTGCACAGCCAGGGTCACCCCGCTAGGCACGGCGACACCTCGAGCCGGTCGTCAGGCATGAAGCAAAGAGTACCGATGGCTCAGATACGTGACCGCCCGTGTCCACACGCGGGCAAAGCTCCCTGACGGCCACGCGGGAGACACATCACTGTGGGTGGTCGGCGACAACGGCTGGGCAGTCATCCTGTGCCGGGTCGCCGTTGAAGCGTGCGTTGATCCACTCATCCGCCGCCGACGCGTCGATGTCGGCGGCCCCCTTGTCAGGTTCGAGCTGAATTTGGATGACGTCGCCCATCCGGCAGGCCTTGTCGAGCGCCTGATTCGTCCACGCCGGCGGAATCAATGCATCATTCCCCCCGTACATCACAAGCATTGGGGCCGCAGTCGGCCCTTGCGGCAAGGTGCTCTTCTCCAAGTAACCTCGGAGGGTTTCCACCGCGGCAGGACTACTGGGTCGCAGATCATCCGCGGTTATTTGACCCGCAATCTTCGCGCGTTCTCCGGCCGCCGGGCCGCGGCACGCCGACAACACGTCCCACTTGTCGGCGACGATCCCTCGTCGGTAGTCGTCGAGGTTGAGGTCGGGGTACTGGTCCTTGAGTGAGGCAAGGATCCACTGCAGCACCGGCATCTGGTCAGGGGTCAGCGTGCCTGCCGCCGCCGCGTCAGCGAACCCGTTGATATCGGCAGGAGGTGACAGGCTTACCGTGCCAACCAGCGTTAGCCCGCCGGCATGGTCCGGCGCCAACTCGTTGGCCGCCCATGCCGCCTGCGCCCCTTCGGACGTGCCGAATGCCAGCCATCGACTCGAGGCGTCGGGAACGAGTCTGCGAGTGGCCTTCACCGAATCGATGATGTTGTAGCCGAGCGTCGTCGAGTCCAGGTACGGATGGCGCCACTGGTCGAGCCCAAGCCCTTGATAGTCGGACATCACGACCACGTAGCCGGCCTGCACCAGACCCGCGATCGGCGTCGAGAAATTGAGCAACGTCGAATCCAGGGACGGTGCGCAGTCGGACTGAATGCCGGTGGTGGAGTGGCCATACGCCACAATGGGCCAACCTCCACTGGGAGGCTTTCCCTGCGGGACGAAAACCGTTCCGGAGACTTGCGTCGTGCCGTCGAACGCGTTGGTGGACGCATAGGTTATCCGGGCAGCAAGCGACGTCACCTCCCAGAGCCGTCGATCGAGCGTCGGCATCGTGCTGGCCGACAACAACGTTCCCGGACCGGACCCGCTGAAATCCCCCTTCAACGGCACGCCGGACGCGGCTGCGGGCGCGGGGGGTGGAGCAGAAGCGGTCGCGTTGTGCTCGCGCCCCATCGCGGAGAGCGCGATCGCCGCGACCACGCACACCAACGCACCTGTTCTGATCACCCGCATTCGCACCCGACGACCTTGGTCGACATCGCCCGTGCGTGGTTCAGTGCCCGCTTTGCTCAAGTAGCGGTGCGTCATCGTCGACAAGGCTAGCGCAGCCGCCTGGCAGGACGACGAGTCAACGTCGGCGGCTGGCTTCTCCTCCGGCGCCGAAACGACGCTGTCCAGCAACTCGGTGTTCGGCAGCGAGGCGCAGTGATCTTCGAGTGCAGCTGGTCAGCCGTTATTCGGATCTTGCGCTGATCCCTTACCGAGCAGCTGTCCGCTGATTCGTTGCCGGCCTCTAGTCAGATACCGCACGTTCCTATGAGAAGAATTGTCGTGATCGGCATCACTCACAGGTGTGCCGCCTGCGGTGGTGACGAAAAGTGCGGCCCTTGATGCATATTCGGGCACCGACATAAGCGGAGTCGCCGCCGAGCCACCAGCAAATACCTGGCCTCACCGCGACAGGCACATCGCCACCGCGGGCCCATTTGTTGCATTCAGCGAACAGCGTGAGGATGGATGCCGGGACACTTGAATGGGCTCGCGGGCCGACGCCGTTGCCGGCATCGCTATCGTGTTGGTTTGCGCCATTGTCGCGGCTCAGGCCGTCGAAGGCAGTCCGGCCGCAAAGCTTGCCTCGGCGGGTTGGTCGCCGTCATCGTCAGCATCTACATCGGCGTACGCCACCCGCTGTGGTTGTACTGGGGGTTTGCTGTGGCGATGGGGCGCGCTGCCGTCACTGCCGAGTTCGGTGATGTGCTTGACACCCCGTCCACGCACAAGCTTCACCACTTCGGCGCGGTCGTAGAACCGGACCCCCAGAACCGTTGGCAGTGGCGATATTTCGACGGTACGACCTGGGCTGGCCACACCGCCACCAGATGACTCAGACCTTCGGGCAGTAGTGCATGCCATTGTCGCGGTGCCCGACCGGCGGCAGATTGCGCGCCGGCGTGTGCACCAGCGGCGCGTCGGCCGGGAGCCGGCCGGTGGCGCGATCCCAACCGCTACGCGCCCGCGGATGCATCCGGTGCCGCGGCGGCACCAGGGTGAACACCTTGCCGATGACCTTCCCGAGCAGTCGGTGCCGACGCTCGTCGCGGTCGGACCAGGTGTAGCCCATCAACTCACGTACTGCCGGGTCGTACAGGCCGACTGTGAACCAGACGAACAACGGGTGCACCACGTACTTGCGCTGCAGTGCCCACATCCAGTCGGGCATCTTCGCCGCGAACGGCGGCTTGGGCAGCTCGCTGAGATCAAGCACGTCACGCGCGGCCTTGTTGTGCTCCAACACGTTGCGGCACATGTGATCCCAATACACCTGGAATTCCTCCCAGGTCTCGGGCACCGGCCGCATGCTCATGCCGTACATCGAGTACCACTGGATGTGCTCGTCGAACAGCTGGCGCTTCTCGGCCTCGGTGATACCGCCGGCGAGCCGCTCCGCGACGATCAGGGTGCCGACGAAGAAGGTGGAGTGCGCCCAGTAGAAGACCTCGGGATTCAACGCATGGTAACGGCGGCCTTGAGCGTCGACGCCCTTGATGGCGACGTGATAGTCGCGGACCTCGGCGCCGGTCTGCGGTGCTCGCTCGCCGTCGAAGACCACTCCGCCGATCGGGTACAGGGAGCGCAGCAGCCGCGGCCAACGCTCCTGGAAGAAGATGGAATGCTCCTCGACCGCGGCACCGAGCTGCGGGTGCATGTTCTGCATCGACCCGGCCCATGGGCCCTGCAGCATGCCGCGCCAGTCACCGAAGTACTTCCAGGTCAGCGAGTCCGGCCCCATCGGATGCGGTGGGGCCTCGTAGCCGCCAGGCGCGACGGGGCAGCCGGAGCCGATCCCCGGATCGCTGGCGACCGGGCGCGCCTCAGACGTATCTTGTGTCACTGGTGAGAGTCTCCTGAGTCGTCAGGCGAATTACTCTGACTACGAGCGTTGTCATTCGAAGCTTAGGAGCGATGTGCCTTCCGGTCAACGACAAGGCCGATGGTCCGGGGTTCCCCTGCAGGACCGTCAGACGCTGCGGCGTGACGAACTCGTCGCCGCGGGCGTCGGATTGCTGGGCGGCGAAGCCGGCCCGGCCCTGACCGTCCGCGCAGTCTGTCGTGAGGCGAGCCTGACCGAGCGCTACTTCTACGAGAGCTTCACCGACCGCGATGAGTTCGTCCGCGCCGTCTACGACCACGTCTGCAGCACCGCGATGGCCGCCCTGACCTCGTCCGACACGCCACGCGACGCGGTCGAGCGGTTCGTCGCGCTGATGGTGGACGACCCGGTCCGCGGCAGGGTTCTGCTGATCGCGCCCGAACGGGAACCGGTGCTGGCGAAGTCGGGCGCCGAATGGATGCCCAGCTTCATCGACCTGCTTCAGCACAAGCTGACCCGCATCACCGATCCCGCCGTGCAGGCCATGGTGGCCACGGGTCTGGTCGGCGCACTGTCGGCACTGTTCACGGCCTATCTGAACGGCCGGTTGCCCACCACCCGGGCGCAGTTCATCGACTATTGCGTCGACATGCTGCTCAGCAGGGTGTCAAGCCACTAATCATGCGTTGGGGGTGCTGACCGCGGCGAGCGCGGCCTGCTCCTCGGATGCGGCCTTTGCCGCGGCCTCTTCCGCGGCGGCCTTGGCCGCGCGGCCCTCCTCGCTGGCCAACGAGGGGCCGGGCATCCCGGCGGTCGCGTAGCCGCCGTTGCAATTCAAGTAGAACTGGACGGTTTTGGAGACGTGGACACCAGAACCATCTGCGAACGGTGCGCCCTGCGAACGCGTCACCAGGCAGTCGTCCTGCGAGACTTTGTCGCCCACCCTGGCCGCGACGACGACCGTCTGGCCCGCATTGCTGGCCGCCGACGATGCGTCGGAGTACTTCTGCCCCGCATAGTCATCCGCCGCAGCGATGCCGGTGCCGAACACGGTCGAGAAAGCCAGCGCACCAATCGCGCCGGAACCAATAACCATGAGCTTCTTCACGTTAGCCCTATCTGCCAGTCGAAACAGCCTTGCCCGACGGGGATAGTACCGCTGACAGACCCCGTGCGCAGCGTTCGCGCAACTAGTCCGATGGAACCGCTCAGGTGATAAAACTGGGTCTATTCGCCAGCCTGCCCGGCGTCGACCACAGCGAGTTGGTCCTGCTCCTGTTGCTGCGCAGCGGCGGCCGCTTCCGCTTCCTTCTGCTTCTTCGCCGCCATATCGGCTTCCCACATCTTGCGGCCCTCGGGGCTCTGCAGCGAGTAGCCCGGCCACAGGGCGGTGCCGTACTTGGAATAGCAGTTCAGATTGACCAGCATCTCGTTTCCAGCCTTGTTGCCGGACCCGTCCAGGAAGGACGACTTGCTGGCGCTGGTGACGATGCAGTTGTCCCAATCCTTGCGGTCACCAACGGTAGTGGCGACCACAGGGGTCAAGCCCATCTGGCCGATCCTGGCCTTGGCATCCTTGTAGTACTGCCCGACGATCTGATCGTCGGCGTTCGCCACCCCGCCACCGACCATCGTCAACGCGACCGCCGCAGCGCCACATGCACCTGCGCCGAGAACAAGGAGTTTCTTCACATCGGTTGCGACCTTTCGTCAACGCCGAGGCGGATTGGTTTGCCGGAGAGCCGGGCACCCGGGGGAATCGTACAGTCCGGGAAACAACATCAGGGGTAGCTGCGCAACACCCGTAACATATGAGTCGCCATAGACTTGAATGTCACCGGGGTACACAGATATATTGAGTGCTACCAACAGGTACAGATAACTGGGAGGTTCCATGTCGACCGAGTTGACAGACCTGCAGCTTCTGCACGAACTCGAGCCGGTGGTCGAGCAGAACATCAACCGGCACCTGTCCATGCGCAAGGACTGGAATCCGCACGACTACATCCCGTGGTCCGACGGCAAGAACTATTACGCCCTCGGTGGCCAGGACTGGGATCCAGGACAGTCGCAGCTCTCCGAGGTCGCACAGGTGTCCATGCTGCAGAACCTGCTGACCGAGGACAACCTGCCCTCCTACCACCGCGAGATCGCGATGAACTTCAGCATGGACGGCCCATGGGGTTGGTGGGTCAACCGCTGGACCGCCGAGGAGAACCGGCATGGCATCGCGCTGCGCGACTACCTCGTCGTCACCCGTGCGATCGATCCGGTGGAACTCGAAGAACTGCGCGTCGAGCAGGTCACCCGTGGCTTCAGCCCCGGCCAGAACCAACAGGGCGACATGTTCGCCCAGAGCCTTTTCGACTCCGTCATCTACGTGACGTTCCAGGAGCTCGCCACCCGGGTGTCGCACCGCAACACCGGCAAGGCCTGCAACGAGACCATCGCCGATCAGCTGCTTCAGCGGGTCTCAGCGGACGAGAACCTGCACATGATCTTCTACCGCGACGTCAGCGCGGCAGGCCTGGACATGGCCCCCAACCAGGCGATGATGTCCCTGCACCGCGTGCTGCGCAACTTCAAGATGCCCGGATACACCGTGCCCGAGTTCCGTCGCAAGGCCGTCGTCATCGCCGTCGGTGGCGTGTACGACCCGCGCATCCACCTCGACGACGTGGTGATGCCCGTGCTGAAGAAGTGGCGCATCTTCGAGCGCGAGGACTTCACCGGTGAAGCCGCGGAGATGCGCGACGACCTCGCCAAGCTGGTCGAGGAGCTCGAGGACACCTGCCAGAAGTTCGAGATCGCCAAGGAGCGTCGCCTGGAGCGGGAGCGCAAGGTGGCCGAGAAGAGGGCCATGAAGAACCTCCTGGTGACATCATCGGCAGCGTCCTAACCCCAGCTCAGCCCGCGGCGTCATCTGCTCTGCAGATCGGGCCGATCGCGTTGCGCAGTCCGGTCGTGCTGGCCCCGATGGCCGGTGTCACCAACGTGGCGTTCCGCACCCTGTGCCGCGAACTCGAACTGGCGCGGGCGGGCACCGTCAGCGGACTGTACGTCTGCGAGATGGTCACGGCCCGCGCGCTCGTCGAGCGCCATCCGGTCACCCTGCACATGACCACGTTCGCGCCCGACGAATCCCCGCGTTCGCTGCAGCTCTACACAGTCGATCCGGAGACCACCTACAAGGCGGCCAAGATGATCGCCGACGAGGGCATGGCCGACCACATCGACATGAACTTCGGATGTCCCGTGCCCAAGGTCACCCGCCGCGGCGGCGGGGCGGCGCTGCCGTTCAAGCGCAGACTGTTCGGCCAGATCGTCGCCGCGGCCGTGCGCGCGACCGAGGGCACCACTATCCCGGTCACGGTGAAGTTCCGGATCGGCATCGACGATGCCCACCACACGCACCTCGACGCGGGGCGGATCGCCGCCGAGGAGGGGGCGGCCGCCGTCGCGCTGCATGCCCGCACCGCCGCCCAGCGCTACTCGGGGACGGCGGACTGGGAACAGATCGCCATGCTCAAGCAGCACGTCACGGGTATACCCGTGCTGGGCAACGGCGACATCTTCGATGCCGACGACGCACTGGCCATGATGGCGTCGACGGGGTGTGACGGAGTCGTCATCGGGCGCGGTTGCCTTGGCCGGCCGTGGCTGTTCGCCGAACTGTCCGCCGCATTCTCCGGCCGCGAGGCCGCCACGCCGCCGACGCTCGGCGAGGTCTCGTCGATCATCCGCAGGCACGGCGAACTCCTGGCCGAACACTTCGGTGAGGACAAGGGGATGCGTGACATCCGCAAGCACGTCGCGTGGTACTTGCACGGATTTCCTGCGGGAGCCGACCTGCGACGCGCGTTGGCGCTGGTCAAGACCCTTGCCGAGCTCGAGGAGCTGCTGGCTCGACTCGACCCGGACGTGCCGTTCCCACCAGCAGCGGAGGGCCCGCGGGGGCGACAGGGCTCACCCGGGTCGGTGACGCTTCCGGAAGGCTGGCTGAGCGATCCGGATGACTGCACGGTGCCCGAGGGTGCCGACGTCATGCATTCTGGAGGCTGATTCGTGTCGGTATCGAGACACGCCGAGAGAACTCCGAGACGTCACCGACACATCGTCCGACTAGCCCGCTCTTAGGTTGTCTCAGTACGATGAGGATCTTATCGCGACGGCTCCGGTAGCGGAGCCGACGACGTGCTGCTAAAGAAACAGGAAGCACGCAGAAAAATCTGCGCCTGAGGTTCATGGAAGCCAGGCGTACAACACGCCTGGGAGTCGGAGGCCGGTACGACATGAGTGACGGCGACAACGCCACTCCTGGCCGTCCTGGTTCCTCAGGGCCGGGCGGTCCTGGCAGCGACAATCAATGGCTTACCCGATCTCCGCGGCCGACGCCAGGCGCCGCGCCGTGGGAACGCAGCCGAGTTTCCAACATTCCTGACGAAGCTGACGGCCAGGCGCCCGACGGTCAGGGGCGCGACGACTCGACTCCCGCACATCACTCCGACGGGGTCACCGTCGCGGACCTGATCGCCAAGGTGTCGGGAACCCGGTCGGAGGAAGAGCCGACGCGCCATCGCGCCGAGCCCGAGCCTCCGCTGCCCGCATACTCGGAACCGCCCGTGGCGGTCGGCCGAGACAACGAACCCGTCACCGAGGTCTTCCCGCCGGTCGCCCTCTACGACTCCGAACTGCCGGTCCTTTCGGGCGCGCGGCGCCCTGCGAAGCGCGTCGGTGATCCGCGGGCGCGCACCAAGCCCACACCGCATCGCGGCAGGCACACGGCGATGGTCGTCGGGCGGGTGGCCGCCGCCCTGATCGCCGTACTCGCGCTGGCGATGACCGGCGCCGCGTGGCAGTGGCAGTCAACCAAGAACCGGAGCCTGAACAAGGTCGCCGCCCTCGACCCCAACTCGCGCGACATCCTCGACCCCAACGCGCAGTACGGCGACGAGAACTTCCTGATCGTCGGCGTCGACAGCCGCATCGGCCAGAACAGCGACATGGGCGCAGGCGGCACCCAGGACGCGGCGGGCGCGCGCTCCGACACCGTCATGCTGGTGAACATCCCAGCCAACCGCAAACGCGTTGTGGCCGTGTCCTTTCCACGCGATCTGGCCATCACGCCGATCAAGTGCGAGCCATGGAACGCCGAGACGGGCGCGTATGGCCCGCTCTACGACCAAGAGACGGAGAGCTACGGCCCCGACCAGGTCTACACCGAGACCAAGCTCAACTCCGCCTATTCCTTCGGCGGGCCCAAGTGCCTGGTCAAGGTGATCCAGAAGTTGTCCGGCCTGTCCATCAACCGGTTCATGGCGGTCGACTTCGCCGGCTTCGCCAAGATGGTCGACGCGCTCGGCGGTGTCGAGGTGTGCAGCACCACGCCGCTGGAGGACTACGAGCTGGGCACCGTGCTGGCCAACTCCGGTCGCCAGATGATCGACGGCCACACCGCCCTGCAGTACGTGCGCGCACGCCAGGTCACCACCGAGACCAACGGCGACTACGGGCGCATCAAACGCCAGCAACTGTTCCTGTCCTCGCTGCTGCGCTCGCTGATCTCCCAGGACGTGTTCTTCAGCCTCAGCAAGCTGAACAACGTCGTCAACATGTTCATCGACGACAGCTACGTCGACAACATCCAGACCAAGGACCTCGTCGACCTCGGTCAGTCGATCCAGGGCGTGAACGCCGGCCGCATCACCTTCGTCACCGTGCCGACCGGCGTGACCGACTCCGAGGGCAACGAGCCGCCGCGCGTGGATGACATGCGCGCGCTGTTCGACGCGATCATCAACGACGACCCGCTGCCCGAGGAGAAGAACGCCGACAACACGCCGGTGCCGAAAGCCCCAACCACCAGCGCGCCCGCGCCCACCGACCCCGGCGGCGAGCTGGTCGACGCCGTCACCACCAGTCCCGGCGGGATCACCGTGCGCGTGTCGAACTCGACGGGCGAAGGCGGCCTGGCGGCGACCGCGGCCAGCGAGCTGCAACAGCACGGTTTCAACGTCACCGAGCCGGACGACTACCCGGGACCGCTGAACTCGACGACGGTGTTCTTCTCCGCAGGCAACGAGCAGGCCGCGGCGACGGTCGCGTCGTCGTTCTCCAACCCGACCATCGAACGGGTGTCGGGCATGGGTAACACGATCCGGGTGGTGCTGGGGTCCGACTTCTACTCGGTCGCCCCGCCGTCGCCGAGTGGTTCGCCGATACAGGTCCACGTGCTCAAGGGCACCAGCAGCGAACCCACCCATCTGCCCGAGGACTTGACAGTCACCAACGCCGCGGATACCACCTGCGAGTGACGCCGGAATCGTCATCGTGGCAGGTGGCATTCACCTTTCGTTCACCCTCGTCGGCGTGACCTATCGGAGTGCCAGACCGTAGGCTTGGCGTATGCGTACCGCTTACCACGAGCAACTGGCGTCCCTGTCGGACCAGCTCGGCGAGATGTGCGGCCTGGCAGGCGTCGCGATGGAGCGCGCCACCCAGGCCCTGCTGCAGGCCGACCTGGCGCTCGCCGAGCAGGTCATCACCGACCACGAGCACATCGCCAGCATGAGCACGCGCGCCGAAGAGGCCGCGTTCGTGCTGCTGGCGTTGCAGGCACCCGTGGCGGGCGATCTGCGTGCCATCGTGAGCTCGATTCAGATCGTGGCCGACGTCGACCGGATGGGCGCGCTGGCGCTGCACGTCGCCAAGATCGCCCGGCGCCGTCACCCGCAGCACGCCCTGCCCGAGGAGGTCAACGGCTACTTCGCCGAAATGGGCCGGGTCGCCGTGGAATTGGGCAACAGCGCGCAGGAGGTGCTGGTCACCCGCGATCCGGAGAAGGCCGCCCGGATCCGCGAAGAAGACGACGCGATGGACGACCTGCACCGCCACCTGTTCAACGTGCTGATGGACCGGGAGTGGAGGCACGGAGTCACCGCCGCGGTCGACGTGACGCTGCTGAGCCGCTTCTACGAGCGGTTCGCCGACCACGCCGTTGAGGTCGCCCGGCGGATCATCTTCCAGGTCACCGGCCAGTTCCCCGCCGAAGAGGAGATCCCCACCCCCCGCTGACGGTCTGGCCCGATCAGGGTAGAAGCACCAGCTTGCCTCGGGTGTGGCGCTCCTCCAGCGCCTGGAAGGCACGCCGCACGTCGTCGAGGGCGAACGTCCCGGCGATCGGCACCTCCAATTGCCCTGCGGCAACGAGCTCGGCGAGTTCGGCGAGTACCTGTGCGTTGCCCGCGTCGGCGTTGCCCGCGAACTTGACGCCGAATCGGTCTATCGCGGCGAAGTCGATGATGGTGTCCACCCGGTCGGGGGCGACGCCGAGGTCGGTGACGGCCAGTTCCACGTAGCCGCCGCCGAAGAAGTCCAGAAAGGCGTCGATTCGCCCGAGGCCGCGAAGCCGATCGGCCAGTCCGTCGCCATAGTTCACCGGGACGACGCCGTGCTCGGTGAGCCACTCGTCGTTCGACGGCCCGGCGATGCCCAGCACCTTGGCGCCGGCCCGGATGGCCAGTTGCACGGCGATCGTGCCTACCCCGCCCGCCGCGCCTGCGACGGCCACGACGTCCCCCGGCGTCAACCGCACTGCGTCCACGGCCGCATACGCGGTGGTGCCCGCGACGAACAATGCGCCAGCGACGTCCCACGACACCCCGGCGGGCTTGGTCGTCAGCTGCCCGGCGGGCACCACGACGTACTCGGCCTGACTGGCCCTGGCCTCGCTGAATCCCAGCACCTCGTCACCCACGGCGAACCCCTGCACGTCGGCGCCGACGTCGGCGACTACCCCCGCGAGGTCGCTGCCCTGCCCGGACGGGAAGGTCGCCGGCCAGCGGTCGTGCAGCGCGCCCTTGCGGATCATCGCCTCACCGGGGTTGATGCCAGCCGCCTTCACCCGGACCAGAACCTCACCGGGTCCCGGTTGCGGACGCGGTACCTCACGGACCTCGAGGACGTCGATGTCGCCGTACTGATCGAACTGCACTGCCCTGGACTGGTGAGCCATGACGGATACGACGGCTTCGGCCGCGGCACTATTCCCCCACCTCGATGCGCACCCCGACCTTTCTCGCCGCCATCAGATCCCGCAGCACCCTGGCCAGCACCTGCAACTCGGCGCCGCTATAACGCCGAAGGAATTCGTGCAGTCCATGCGCCATCTCCTCGTGCAGCCGGCGGTGGGCGTCGACGACGAGTTCACCGTCCGCGGTCGGGGTGAGTTCGATCTCCTTGCGGTTGCCGGGGATGGGCGTGCGGGCCACCAGACCCGCATCCACCAGCCGTTGGACGTGTTTGGACACGGTGCCCTTCAACTGACCGGACCGCGCGGCCAGCCCGACGACGCTGACCGGCCCGTCGGCGATGACGGCCAGAAGGTGCATCGACAGCGTGGGCAGCGACCGGACGACGTGCTCCAATCGCGCGGGACAGCGTTCGGCCATGAAGTCGCGCTCGGCGTCGCCGCCCTCGTCGGCGTCGAACTTGTCCCCCACGGCGCCGACCAGCTCGTTGATGTCCGCAATGAGCGCCGATTTGGTTTTCATGGAAACCATCTTGGCATCTCCCGCCCTCGACGGTACATTGTTTCCATAGAAACCATTTCTGCCGAAACGAAGGGACGCGCGATGAAAGCCGCAGTCGTGAACGCTTGGGGCCAGGCACCGGTCTACGCGGACCACCCCGAACCGCAGGGCCGCGACGGCGCCGTGGTTGCCTCCGTAGAGGCGTCCGCGCTGACCAACCTCAGCCGCAGCCTGGTCTCCGGAAAGCACTACGCCAGCAAGGAGATTCAGCTACCCGCGATCCCGGGCGTCGACGGGGTGGCCCGGCTCGACGACGGCCGCCGCGTCTACACCGGGGCGCTGTCGCCCTACGGCATGATGGCCGAGCGCACGCTGGTCGATCCGCACGCGGTGATCGAACTACCCGATGGTGTCGACTCGGTGACCGCCGCCGCCATCGCCAATCCCGGCATTTCGGCCTGGATGTCGCTTGAACACGCGGCGGCGGTACGTCCCGGCGATCACGTGCTGGTGCTCGGCGCCACCGGGGTCACCGGCTCGATGGCCGTTCAGTTGGCGAAGTCGGTGTTCGGCGCGGGCCGCGTCGTGGTAGCGGGCCGCGACGCCGCGCGCCTGCAGTGGCTGCGGGACGCAGGCGCCGACGACTCCATCGCGCTCGGCAGCGAGGATCTGGGGGCCCGCGTCGCCGCCCTGCACACCGAGCGCCCCTTCGACGCGGTGCTCGACTATCTCTGGGGCGAGCCCGCCGAGCAGGTGCTCGCGGCGCTGGGGACCAGTCAGCTGGCCGCCAGCTACCAAGCCACCCGGTTCGTCCAGATCGGCTCGATGGCCGGGCTCACCATGAGCCTGCCCGCCGGCATCTTGCGCAGCGCGGGCATCACCATATCCGGTGTCGGGCTCGGCAGCGTGCCACCGGAGGTGCTGGCGAAGGCCCGCACCGAGGCCCTGCCCCGGCTGTTCGCCATGGTCGCCACGGGCGATCTGCAGCTACGCACCCAGGCCAGGCAGCTGGCCGACGTCGAGCAGGTGTGGACGGCCGCAGAGCCCTCGGGAACCCGGGTGGTGTTGACGCCCTAGTTTCATGCGCGAGACGCAAAGGTGCCCCAAAACGCCAGTTTTGGGGCACCTTTGCGTCTGTTCGGGGTGAACAGGTTAGCCGAAGCGGCCGGAGATGTAGTCCTCGGTGGCCGTCTGAGTGGGGTTGGAGAAGATCTTCTCGGTGTCGTCGATCTCGACGAGCTGGCCAGGCTTACCGGTCGCCTCCAGGTTGAAGAACGCGGTCTGATCGCTGACCCGGGCGGCCTGCTGCATGTTGTGCGTCACGATCACGATGGTGAAGTCCTGCTTGAGCTCGGCGATCAGATCCTCGATCGCCAGTGTCGAGATCGGATCCAGCGCCGAGCACGGCTCGTCCATCAGCAGCACGTCGGGCTGCACCGCGATGGCCCTGGCGATGCACAGCCGCTGCTGCTGCCCACCCGACAGCCCGCCGCCCGGCCTCTCGAGCCGGTCCTTGACCTCATTCCACAGGTTTGCGCCCTTGAGCGACCGCTCGGCCACCTCGTCGAGGGTCTTCTTGCCACGGACGCCCTGCAGTTTCAACCCGGCCACCACGTTGTCGCGAATGGACATGGTGGGGAAGGGATTCGGCCGTTGGAACACCATCCCGATGGTCTTGCGGACACCCACAGGGTCGACGCCCGCGCCGTAGATGTCCTCACCGTCGAGCAGCACCGAACCCTCGACGCGCGCGCCGGGGATGACCTCGTGCATGCGGTTGAGCGTGCGCAGAACCGTCGACTTGCCGCATCCCGACGGCCCGATGAACGCCGTCACGCTGCGCGGCTGCACCGACAACGCGACGTTGGCCACGGCGTGGAACGACCCGTAGTAGATGTTGACATCCTTGAGATCCAGACGCTTGGCCACTAGCAGCTCCTAAACCTTCTTGGGGGAAAAGACCTTCGCGACGAACCGGGCCGCGATGTTGAGGATGGCGATCAACAGGATCAGCGTCAGGGCCGCGCCCCACAGCCGACCCGTCGGCACTGGATTGGCACCAGCGCCCGCCGAGATCTGGTCGTACATCATGCCCGGCAGCGAGCCCATGAAGCCGCCGAACATGTCGAAGTTCATCGCCGCGGCGTAGCCGACGAGAATCAAAAGCGGAGCGGTCTCACCCATCACCCGCGCGAGCGCCAGCATGATGCCGGTCACTATGCCCGACAACGCCGTCGGGATCACGATGCGCAAGATGGTCTTCCACTTGGGCACGCCCAGTGCGTAGCTGGCCTCGCGTAGGTCCATCGGGACGATCCGGAGCATCTCCTCCGTGGCGCGCACGATGACGGGAATCATCAACAGCACCAAGGCAAGCGAGACAGCGAAGCCCGACCTCTCGAAGCCCAGCGTCGCGACCCACAGGGCGTAGATGAACAGCGCCGCCACGATGGACGGCACACCCGTGAGGATGTCCACCATGAACGTCGTAAGCTTGCCAAGTCGCGTGCCGCCGCCGTATTCGACGAGATACACCGCGACCAGCACCCCGATCGGGATGGAGATCACCGCACAGACCACGCCCTGCAGCAGCGTGCCGACGATGGCGTGATAGACACCACCGCCCGGCGAGAACGCCGTCATGCCGGACTGCGAGTTGGTGAACCACTGCGGCGCCGTCAGCGCCGCGATGCCCTTGGTGATCACCGAGTACAACACCCACAGCAGGGGAACCATGGCGACCAGCACGGTCGCCGACACCAGCACCGTCGCGGCGTTGTTGGTCAACTTGCGGCGCCTGCTGACCCCTTGGAAGGTCGGCGCCTTGACGGGGATATCCAGTGTCGAGGTCACTTCGCGCCCCTTCCGGCGACCGCGGCGCGGGCCAGCGAGTTCACCACGAACGTGAGGATGAACAGCACCAGGCCCGCCGCGATGTAGGCGCCCGCCTTGTACTGGTCGTTGAATTCGCTTGCGGTAGCGGCGATCTTGCTGGCGAACGTGTAGCCGCCGTCGAACAGCGACCAGCCGAACGCCGTCTGCGTGCCGCGCAGGATGATCAGCAGCGCGATGGTCTCACCCAACGCCCTGCCCAGTCCGAGCATCGAGCCGCTGATGTAGCCGGACAGGCCGAATGGCAGCACCGTGGTCTTGACGACCTCCCACCGGGTGGCGCCCAGTGCCAGTGCCGCCTCGATCTGACCGCGCGGCGTCTGTATGAAGACCTCACGGGTCACCGCGGTGATGATCGGCAGGATCATCACCGCCAGCACGATTCCGGCCGTGAAGATGGTGCCACCACCGGCCACCGATGCGTTGCCCGTCTCGAAGAGGAAGAACCAGCCCAGGTTCTCGTTGAGCCAGAGGGCGAAGGGCTTGAGCACGGGTGCCAGCACGTACAGTCCCCACACGCCATAGACGATCGACGGCACGGCGGCCAGCAGGTCGACCATGTAGGCGAGCGGGCCCGACAGCCGACGAGGCGAGTAGTGCGTGAGGAATATCGCGATGCCCAGTGCCACCGGCATGGCCAGGACGAGGGCGAACACCGAGACGAACACCGTCACCTGGAGCAGGTCGAAGATGCCGAACTTCATCGCCGACGTGTCAGTGGTGACCCAGTTGCCGCCGTAGGTGAAGAAGTTCTCGTCGTTGCGGGCCAGAGCCGGAATGGCCCGCCACAGCAGGAACACCCCGATCGCCCCGATGAGAACGACGATCAGAACGCCCGAACCCTCCGAGAGCCCGCGGAAGATCTTGTCTCCCAGCCGAACCTTCGCGCCCTTGGAGGGGTTGGTGGAGATGGGTTCCGGCGCGGGAAAGGGTGAAGCGATTACTTCACCCGATCCCGCGTCGGTCGGATTTGGTGTCGTCACTGCAATCCCGTCGGAGACCCTATCGGTCATTCGGTCCGGACCCCATCCTCACCAATATCCCACTCTCGCGCTAGGTGACTAGGCGATTGCATCGACGGACTTGAGCAGACGCTCCTTGAAGGCGGCCGGCAGCGGAACGTAGCCCGCCGCGGACAGGTTGGCCTGGCCCTCGTTCGCCGAGACGGTCAGGAACGACTTCACAGCTGCGGCGGTATCGGCGTCATAGCCCTTCGAGCAGACGATCTCGTAGGTCGCCAGCATGAGCGGGTAGGAACCGGCTTCCTTGCTTGCGTACAGCCCGTCCAGGTCGAGGATCAGGTCGTTGCCCTCGGCCTTGAACTTGGCGGTGTCGACGGCCTTCGCGGTGGTTTCGTCGGTCAGCTCGACGGGACCCGCACCGCTGTCGATCTGGGCCAACTTCAGGCCAGCCTGCTGCGCGAAGCCCTTCTCGACGTAGCCGATGGCGCCCGGGGTGGCCTGAATGGCCTGCACGACACCCGACGACTTCTGGGCACCCTCACCCGCGCCGCCCTGGAACTCCTTGCCTGCCCCCTTGGTCCACGCGGCAGGCGCAGCGGCGCCCAGGTACTTCTGGAAGTTGTCGGTGGTGCCCGAGGAGTCCGACCGGTAGATCGGCTTGATGTCGGCGTCGGGCAGCGTGGCGCCGCTGTTCAGCGCGGCGATGGCGGGGTCGTTCCACTTCTTGATCTCGCCCTGGAAGATCTTGGCCACCACGTCGGCGTTGACGACGAGCTTGTCGACGCCCTCGACGCTGTAGGCCAGCGCGACCGGGCCGAACACCAGCGGCAGGTTCCAGGCCGGGTTGCCGCCGCAGCGCTCCGCTGCCTTGGTCACCTGATCGTCCTTGAGCGCCGAGTCAGAGCCGGCGAAGTCGACCTGCTTGGCGATGAACTGGTCAACGCCCGCGCCCGAACCCGTCGGGTTGTAAGCCAGTGTCTTGCCGGAGCACGTCTGGCCCCACACCTTGTTGAACTCGGCGATGGCGTTCTGCTGCGCGGTCGAGCCCTCGGCGGTCACCGAGTTCTTGCCACCGCAGTCAGCGGCTGCCGCCGACGACGACGAGCCGGAAGCGCTTGAGGACGACGACGTTCCCGCGTTGTTGTCGCTGCCGCAGGCGGTCAGCGACATGGCAGCGATGGCCGTGGCGGACAGAGCTATTCCAAGCGGCTTGCCAACACTCTTGCCAAAGCGATTCAGCTTCACTTATCCCACTTTCGATTGACGGCTTCAGACCCTCCGGCAACGTATGCGGCCGTCATGGACGGCTGACGGATGAAAGGTGAACGAGCGGTGAACAGCCTCAGCGATTTCACAGCTGAGGGGCTAACGGCGGGTGTACGCCACGTCCGTGCTGAATACGTCGAATCCCAGCCGCTGATACGTCTTGACCGCCGCTGAGTTATCTGCCTCGACGTAAAGCAAGACGGTGTCGGCGCCCCGCTTCGCAAGGTGGTGCAACCCGACCAGAGTCAGCATGGCGCCGATGCCCCGGCCCTGCGCGTCGGGGTCGACGCCCACCACGTAGACCTCACCTAAGCCGTCCTCGTGGAGCTTCGTCCAGTGGAAGCCAAGCAGCCGGTCGCTCTCGAAGGCCAGAAACAGCCCGTCGGCATCGAACCACGGCTCGCCGCGACGCTCAGCGATCTCGGTCTCGGTCCACCCCCCTTGTTCGGGGTGCCACGCGAAGGCGGCGTCGTTCACCCGCAGCAGTTCGTCGTCGTCTTCGGGGCCCGAGTAGGTGGCCAGCCGGACGTCGGGCGGGCCGGTCACCGGCGGCAGGTCGGTCAGGCTACGGCGCATCTGCAGCAGCTCGCGCGCGACGGTGAGGCCCATGGCGGCAGCCGTCGCCCTGGCCGGCTCGAGGTTGCCGTGCGCCCAGACCCGCGCGCCGTCGCCGCCCTCGGCCAGACCGGTCTCGATCAGCGCCGACCCGATGCCGCGCCGCCGGACGTTCGGCGACACCACCGCTTCGGCCATCGCGGGCGAATCCTCGCTTGCCGCAACGAGATTGAGGTAGCCGACGATGCCGTCACGGGCACGGGCCACCAGGTGCCGGGTGCGATCGTGGGGTAGCTCCCGCAGCACTTGATCGCCGACGGGTGCGACGCCGTCGTACGCAGTGGCCGCGTCGATCAGGTCCCGGATCCGGTGCTGGTCGACGTTGGACAGCGCCGTGACCCTGCCGATGCTGATCGCCGGGTCGCTCACTGACTGCGCAACGGGTCGCTGAACGACTCCGGTATCCCGTCGGGCGCCGCGTCGTACCCGTCGGGGTCCTCGAGGTCGTCGGGAAGCTCGGTGCCGGGCACGGGTGGCCGTCCGCGCGCGGGCCGCACCGCCTTGTAGCCGACGTTGCGCACCGTGCCGATCAGCGACTCGTACTCCGGTCCCAGTTTGGCGCGCAACCGTCGCACGTGAACGTCCACCGTGCGGGTGCCGCCGAAGAAGTCGTAGCCCCACACCTCCTGGAGGAGTTGGGCGCGGGTGAACACCCGGCCTGCGTGCTGCGCCAGATACTTCAGCAGCTCGAACTCCTTGTAGGTGAGGTCGAGCGGACGCCCGCGCAGCCGCGCGGTGTAGGTGCCCTCGTCGATGACGAGTTCGCCGAGGTTGACCTTGCCGAGGCTCTCCTGGTCGGCGACGCCACCGCGACGCCCCACCAGCAGGCGCAGCCGGGCGTCGATCTCGGCGGGCCCGGTGCTGGGCAACAGAATCTCGTCAAGGCCCCACTCGACGTTGACGGCGACGAGTCCGCCCTCGTTCACCACGGCGACGACGGGTACCGACGTCCCGGTGGTGCCGAGCAGCCGACACAGACCGCGTGCAGCGGCCAGATCAGTGCGAGCGTCGACGATCGCCACGTCGGCGGTGCCCGCCTCCAAGAGAGAGGACACCTCCGTCGGTGCCGACCGCACGTTGTGCGCCAGGAGCGACAACGAAGGCAGTACCGATTCGGGATGTGGGTCGACGGTCAGTAGTAATAGGTCCAACGGTCCTCCAGCACCCCCGGTCCCCCAGCACCCCTAGGAAGATCACCCGACGTCGGTGTCCGGGTCATCTCCCAGATTCATGGCTGACACGCGGCCGTTACCGGCCATCGATGGTGTAACGATAGCGTGCTACCTGCTAATTAGCCGCGCTGAGCGTCGAGGACGGGTTCCGGTGGGCGAGAATGTGCGGGTGCGCAGGGTGCTGATCGGTCTTCTAGCGGCGGTGACGTCGCTGGTAGTGGCCGCCGTGGGCGCCGACTTCGGCGCGGCAATCTACGCAGAATACCGCTGGGCACGCAGCGTGCGCACGGCCAACGGGCTCGGTTTCGACCCCTGGGTGAGCATCCTGGGGTTCCCGTTCGTCACGCAGGCAACGGGCCATCAGTACCGGGAGGTGGAGATCCGCGCGGGCGCCGTCGAGCACCCAGTCGCGGGCAAGGCATCGCTCGAGGCGACGCTGCACGACGTCGACCTGGCCGACGCGTCCTGGCTGATCGGACCCGACGCAAAGCTCTCGGTCGGCAAGCTGGAGAGCCGGATCATCGTCGACTCGACCCACGTGGGGCGATTCATGGGCATCAAAGACCTGCTGGTCGAGGCGCCACCGAAGGAGACCAACGACGCGACCGGCGGCACCACCGAGTCGGGGATCTCCACCAGCAAGGGGCTGGTGTTCACCGGGACCCCGGCGGCCGCCGACTACGACGAGAAGGTGAGCGTGTCGGTCGACCTGTCCGTGGCCGGCGAAGAGTCGACGACCCTGGTGTTCACCGCCACCGGCGTGCTCACCGGTGCGGGGACGGCCGACCAGGAGGTGCCGGAGGACAAGCTGGCGGCGGTGCTCAAGTCGTTCAGCGGCAGCATGCCGGGGATGACGCTGCCGTTTGCCATCGCGCCGACCAGCGAAGGCGCCAGGGGCTCCGACATCATCATCGAAGGCATCGCGGCGGGAGTAACCGTGGCGCTCGACGGGTTCAGACAGTCATGAGCTCTTCACTGGGCGTCGTCGTCGCGGTGCTCATCGCCGCGCTCGGGGTGGCGTATGTGATCGGCCGGTTGCTGACGCTGCGCTCCGGAATGCTGCGCCAGACCGCCGAGGACGCCGCCGACGTCGACACCACCGACCTGGGATTGTCGGGCACAGGACCGACCGTGGTGCACTTCAGCGCGGTGTGGTGCGGCCCGTGCGCCGGGGTGCGGCGGGTGGTCAACCAGGTGTGCACCGAGCTGCCCGAAGTGGCCCACGTCGAAATCGACATGGACGCCAATCCCGAGGCGGCGCGTCGGCTTTCGGTGCTGTCGCTACCGACCACCTTCATCTTCGACGCCGACGGCCGGCAGCGGTTCCGCGCCCCCGGCGTCCCCAAGCCTGCTGACCTGCGGTCTGCGCTCGAACCACTATTGGCTTGATGGCCGTGTCATTGGGTAAGCTGTCGGGCGTGCCAACCCGCTTCGAGCTCGTGCTCACCAAGCGCCGCGCAGTCGACCTGTGCCGCGTCGCGGGTTGCTGTTGTTGTTGTTGTAGCTGCTGAGTAGCCGCGCCCGTTCTTTCGCGCCGCGCTCGGAGCAGCCCCTGTGGCTTGCCCCACAACCCCTCTTTGACAACAACAGGAGCATTCTCGTGTCGAACAAGACCACCGAACTGCGGCAGGTGGACGTCCGCGGTCCGCGCTTCACCGCGTGGGTGACCACGGTCGTCATCGTGGCCACGCTCATCGCCTCGGCATTCAGCAATGTCGCAGCGGCCGTCATCCTCGGCCTGCAGGCTGTGGTGTTCGCCATCGGCGCGGTAGGCGGTCCACGTCAGCACCCCTACGGCCGAATCTTCGCCACCTTCGTGGCTCCGCGGCTCGGCCCCGTGACCGATCGGGAGCCCGTGCCGCCGCTGAAGTTCGCCCAGCTCGTCGGGTTCCTGTTCGCGGTGGTCGGCGCAGCCGGTTTCGCGTTCGGGGTGACGGCGCTGGGTCTTACGGCCACCGCGTTCGCGTTGGTCGCCGCCTTCCTCAATGCGGCGTTCGGTATCTGCCTTGGCTGCCAGCTCTACCCGCTCGTCGCCCGCTTCCGCCGTACCCCCAGCCCGGCCTAACGGCCGAATCACGAAGCAATCGAAAGGATTTCATCCATGGCACGCTCCGACGTCCTGGTCACGACTGACTGGGCCGAGAGCAATCTCGACGCGCCGAGCACCGTCTTCGTCGAGGTCGACGAGGACACCAGCGCCTACGCCGGCGGTCACATCGCCGGCGCGGTCAAGCTCGATTGGAAGACCGACCTGCAGGACCCCGTCATTCGCGACTTCGTCGATGCCCAGCACTTCTCCAAGCTGCTGTCCGACCGCGGGATCGGCAACGACGACACGGTGATCCTCTACGGCGGCAACAACAACTGGTTCGCCGCCTACGCCTACTGGTATTTCAAGCTGTACGGCCACCAGAACGTGAAGCTGCTCGACGGCGGCCGCAAGAAGTGGGAGCTCGACGGGCGCCCCCTCGTCAAGGATGTACCCGATCGCGCATCGACGTCGTACACCGCGCAGGCGCCGGACAACACCATCCGTGCGTTCCGCGACGAGGTCATCGCCGCCATCGGCGCCAAGAACCTGGTCGACGTCCGCTCCCCTGACGAGTTCTCGGGCAAGATCCTGGCGCCTGCGCACCTGCCGCAGGAGCAGAGCCAGCGTCCGGGACACATCCCCGGCGCCATCAACGTGCCGTGGAGCAAGGCGGCCAACGAGGACGGCACCTTCAAGTCCGACGACGACCTGGCCAAGCTATACGCCGGGGCCGGCCTGGACGGCTCCAAGGAGACCATCGCCTACTGCCGGATCGGTGAGCGTTCGTCGCACACCTGGTTCGTGCTTCAGGAGCTCCTCGGCCACGAAAACGTGAAGAACTACGACGGCAGTTGGACCGAATACGGCTCCCTTGTTGGGGCCCCGATCGAGTTGGGAAGTTGATATGTGCTCTGCACCGAAGCAAGGACTGACGTTGCCGGCCAGCGTTGACCTCGAGAAGGAAACGGTGATCACCGGTCGCGTCGTCGACGGCTCCGGACAGACCGTGGGTGGTGCGTTCGTGCGCCTGCTCGACTCCAGCGACGAGTTCACCGCCGAGGTCGTCGCGTCTGCCACCGGTGACTTCCGGTTCTTCGCCGCACCCGGGACCTGGACGCTGCGCGCCCTTTCGCCCGCGGGCAACGGCGACGCCAGCGTCGCGCCGTCCGGCGCGGGCATCCACGAGGTCGACGTCAAGGTCGCCTGACCGCACCGTCGGCTGGGTCCGCAACGGGACCCCCACTGCCCTGGCGACACCGACGAACTAGACTGACCAACGTGGTGCTTTTCTTCGAGATCATGCTCGTCGCGGCCACGGTCGTCATCACCTGGTTCGCGTTGTACGCGTTGTACCGGCTGGTCACTGACGACTAGTGACCGCCGAGGACATCCCGGCGGGTCCGTTCCCGCCGCTTTCCGGAGACCGCGCCGTCGCGGCGGCCGCTGAGCGGGCGAAGACCACGGCGGCGCGCAATGTGCCCGGCTTCGAGGACCTTCCGCTTCCCGCCGACACTGCCAACCTCCGCAAAGGCGTCGGGCTCAACGACGCTCTCCTCGCGCTGCTGCCTCTGGTCGGTGTGTGGCGCGGCGAGGGTAAGGGCCGCGACGCGCAGGGCGACTACCGATTCGGCCAGCAGATCATCGTGTCCCACGACGGCGGCGACTACCTGAATTGGGAAGCCCGCTCCTGGCGGCTCTCCGAGACCGGCGAGTACGAAGGGCCGAGTCTGCGTGAGACCGGCTACTGGCGTTTCGTCGACGACCCGAACGACGTCGCCGAGTCACAGGCCATCGAACTGCTGCTGGCCCATTCCGCCGGCTACGTCGAACTGTTCTACGGCAGCCCGCTCACCCAGTCGTCCTGGGAGCTGGTGACCGATGCGTTGGCCCGCAGCAAGTCCGGCGTCCTCGTCGGCGGCGCCAAGCGCCTCTACGGCATCGTCGAGGGCGGTGATCTCGCCTACGTCGAGGAACGGGTCGACGCCGACGGCGGTCTGGTGCCGCATCTGTCCGCCCGGCTGACGAGGTTCGTCGGCTAGTGCGGTTGACCCTGCTGGCCGCGGGCACCGGCGCCGCGGCCGCCCTCTTCACGGCGTCCTGCGCGTCCCCGGCCGAACCGCAGCCTGCACCCACGACGCAACCGGCAACGCAAACCACGATGGGCCACGGCTCCTACGCGTCCTGCCTTGCCGACAACGGGGTGCCGACCCCGCCGGCCGGGCCCGGTGCACCACCCGGCGTCGATCCGCAGACCTGGGCGAAGGCTCGCGAGGCCTGTGCCGACAAGGCGCCGGGACCGGCATCTTGACCGTGACGCACTAGGACAGCACGGGGGCCTTCCCAGCGTCGGCGAGCCACTTCTCCTGCAGCGTGGTCAGCGTGCCGTCGGTCCGCAGCGCATCGACCGCGGACGACACGCACCGGGTCAACGGACTGTTCTTGCCAAGCACGATGCCGAACTGCTCGACCTCGCCCGACACGTTCGGCAACTGGCCGATGATCACGCCGTCGCTCAGCTCCCCTGCAACGGCGAACGCGGTCGGCATGTCGGCCACCAGCGCGTCGATCTCGCCGGTGTTCAGCGCCATCTTGGCGTCGCCGTTGGTGTCGTACACCGAAACCGGGATGCTGGCGCCCACAGCCGTCGCGGCCGTGTAGCTCGTAGTGCCCACTTGCACACCGAGTTTCAACGACTTGAGGCCGCCCAGATCGCGGACGTTGGCGGCGGGCGACGTCTTCACCGCGACGACGGCCTGCGTCACGTCGAAGTACGGCGAGGAGAAGTCGACGGCACCGCGCCGCTGCTGGGTGATCGAGAACTCGGAGAGGTTGATGTCGAACGACTTCGGCCCGGGGTTCAACGCGGCGTTGAACGGCACCCGCACCCACCGGACGTCGTCCCGCTGGTAGCCCAGGTGATCGGCCACCGCATAGGCTAGGGCGGATTCGAAGCCCTCGCCGCTGGCCGGGTTGTCGCCCATGTACCAGGGCGGATACACGGGTTGGTCGGTTCCCACGGTCAGCACGCCCGGGTACATGGTCTCCAGCGAGTCAGTCGTGCACCGCTCGGACCGTGGCGTCGTCGTCTCGGCCGGCGCCGCGCAGGCCGTCGCGAGCATGGCCACGGCAACCACCGGGACCAGCACATTGCGCATCGCCGCATCATCGCGCACCCGGTAGGGAGGCACCAGCCCCAAACATGGAACGGCCCCCGAGCCTTGGTTCCTGGTTTGGACGGACCGAGGGGCTCGGGGGCCGGGTGGCTGCAGGGAATTCGCCAGCGCGCGCAGGTGATTCACTTGCGCGTTGAGCAACGAATACGCCTGGCGCTGCTAGCTGGCAGCCACCTCACATGTCCATAAGTCAATCAATTTGTCGGACCACCTCCTTCCGTGTGTACGAGCGACCGTACTCCCGAAGCCCGAGGCCGACAACCGGGTTTTGCCTTCCGCTCAATCGGCGCGCAGGATCGCGGCGTCGACGAGGTCGGCCACCTCCACCACCCTGGGCGACCGCCGCAACGTCACGCCGTCCAGCGTGTGCACCCGCGCGGCCAGCGTGACGCTCGACAGCAACCAGACACCCTGTGCGGCAACGAGATCAGCGATGTCGATCGGATGCTCCCGACACGGCAGGCCACGTCCGCGTGCCTCGTCGAACACGGCGTGGACCGTGGTGCCCGGCAGGATCGGCAGCGACGCGGGCGGAGTCAGCAGCGCGCCGTCGTCGGTGGCGATGAGGACGCTCGATCGCGGCCCCTCCAGCACGGAACCGTCGGAGCCGACGAACACCACGTCCTGTGCGCCGAGACGTTCGGCGTGCCGCAACGCCGCGGTGTTCGGCGCATAGGACAGCGACTTCACGCCGGCCAAGGACCAGCGTGCGCCGGCTGGGGCGGCCATGCCGCGGTCGAGGGTCACCGCCGCGACGCCGTCCCGTCGCGCCGCGACGGCCCGGTCAGGTACCGCCGAGGCCATGACGAACGCCGTCGGCCTCGCTGTGCGTCCGCGGCCCAGCACCAGCCGCAGCACCGCGTCCCCGTCGCCGGTCCAGCCCTCCACCGCGACGGCGACGGCGTGCCGCCAGCGTGCGGGCTCGGGTGCCGCCAAACCGACGATCGCCGCCGACGTCGCCAGCCGGGCCAGGTGCGCCCCCAGCAGGCACGGCCGGCCGCCGCGGAGCAACAGCGTCTCGAACACGCCGTCGCCACGCAGCAGCATCGGATCGTCGGCGTACACCGACGGTGCCCGTGCGTCGATCGTCGCCCCGTCGAGGGTGACGACGATGTCGAATCCGTCCACCACGAGCACTGACGGTAGTGCGGCCCGGTGCATTGGCGGCCCGCCGCCGCGAACTCCGTAGAGTTGGGGCATGTCCGCAGTTCCCGCCCCCGACGGCGGCCCCGACGCAGGCGCCGTGTGGCACTACGGCGATCCACTGGGCGAGCAACGCGCCGCGGCGCTGTCCGCCGTGATCGTCGATCGCTCCCACCGCCCGACGATTCGGCTGACCGGCGACGAGCGGCGCACCTGGCTGCACACCATCTCCAGCCAGCACGTCAGCGAACTTCCCGACGGGGCCGTGGTCGAGAATCTAAGCCTCGACGGCCAGGGGCGTGTCGAAGATCACTGGGTGCAGACTCAGCTGGACGGCGCCACGATCATCGACACCGAGCCGTGGCGCGCCGAGCCGTTGCTGACCTATCTCCGCAAGATGGTGTTCTGGGCCGACGTCGTCGTCGAACCCGTTGATCTGGCGGTGCTCTCACTGCTCGGCCCTGGCGTGCGTGACCAGGCAGTACTCGCCGCGGTGGGGGTCGACTCCCTGCCCGCGCCGTCCACCGCCGCGCCCCTGCCCGGCGGCGGCTTCGTTCGCACCATGGGTCCTGACGAGGTGGACCTGGTCGTGCCCCGCGACACCGCCACCGACTGGCACGCGCGGCTGGTCACGGCGGGTGTCCGGCCTGCGGGCGTCTGGGCGTACGAGGCGCACCGGGTCGCGGCGCTGCGGCCCCGGCTGGGCGTCGACACCGATGAGCGAACCATCCCGCACGAAGTCGACTGGATCGGCGGACCCGGCGAGGGTGCCGTCCACCTGGACAAGGGCTGCTACCGCGGCCAGGAAACCGTCGCGCGAGTCCACAACCTGGGCAAACCGCCACGCATGCTGGTTCTGCTGCACTTGGACGGCGACCCCGACCGCCCCGCCACAGGCGATCCGGTGCTGGCCGCCGGGCGCGCGGTCGGGCGGCTCGGCACCGTCGTCGACCACGTAGACCTTGGCCCGATCGCACTCGCGTTGGTCAAGCGCGGACTGCCTGCCGACATCGAATTGACCACCGGTGGCGAATCCCAGGTGGCGGCCGTCATCGACCCCGATTCGCTGCCCGACACCGATCAGGTGGGCGCCGGGCGGCTTGCCGTGGAACGACTGCGGGGCCAATCGCGTTGAACCCGGTGGCTCGGCGGCCAGCGCTGGGCCGGGCCTGCCAGCACGGAGCCGGAGGGCACGGTAAAGTGACGACAGGACGATAAAACACACTCAGATCGGAGCCGCCTGCTAATCGGGCCGCTCCGTTATTGCGCGAGGGGGTCCCCCTATGGGCCGCGGCCGGGCAAAGGCAAAGCAGACCAAGGTCGCTCGGGAGCTTAAGTACAGCTCACCGCAGACCGATTTGAGGCAGTTGCAGCGCGAGCTGTCACACGCTCCAGATGACCCCATCGGCAGCAGTGATGTACCCGATGACTTCATCGAAGAGGACGACTGGCGCCGCTAGTCCGTTTCCGGTTACGCCCCGTCGCTTGATCAGAATCGCGGGTGCTGTCCGATCAGGTGCGCCCGAGACTCCCCTTTGGCGCCCTTCTTGACGGTGCCCAGGGTCCAGCAGTCGAGGTGACGGGCGGTCAGAATCGCCAACGCGCGGTCGGTGTCCTCCGGCGCCACGATGGCGACCATGCCGACCCCCATGTTGAACGTCTTGTCCATCTCGGCGCGGTCGATCCGTCCACGCTGGGCGATCATCCCGAACACCGGCGCGGGCGTCCAAGTACCCCGGTCCATTTCGGCCGCCAGCCCATTGGGGATGACCCGCTCCAGGTTGCCTGACAAACCGCCGCCGGTGACGTGGCAGAAGGTCCGGACCTGGGTCTCGGCGGCCAGCGCGAGGCAATCCTTGGCGTAGATCCGGGTGGGTTCGAGGAGTTCCTCGCCCAATGTGCGCCCGAACTCCTCGACGTGGCCTGCCAAGTCCATCCGGTCGATCTCCAGCAACACCTTGCGCGCCAGCGAGTAGCCGTTGGAGTGCAGCCCGGTGGACGCCATCGCGATGAGCACGTCGCCGGGCTTGACGCGTTCGGGCCCGAGCACGTCGTCGGCCTCCACGACGCCGACACCGGTGGCCGAGATGTCGTAGTGGTCGGGCGCCATCAGGCCGGGATGTTCGGCGGTCTCGCCGCCCAGCAGCGCGCATCCGGCGATGACGCAGCCGTTCGCGATGCCCGACACGATCTCCGCGACCCGTTCCGGGACGGTCTGCCCGACGGCGATGTAGTCCTGCAGGAACAGCGGCTCGGCACCGCAGACCACCAGGTCGTCGACGACCATGGCGACGAGGTCGAGTCCCACGGTGTCGTGTTTGTCCATGGCCTGGGCGACGGCCAGCTTGGTTCCCACGCCGTCGGTCGAGGCGGCCAGCAGCGGTTCGCGGTAGCCGCCGCGTAGCGCGAACAGGCCCGCGAATCCGCCCAATCCGCCGCGGACCTCGGGCCTGGTCGCCTTGGCGGCCCAAGGCTTGAAGAGTTCGACCGCGCGGTCGCCCGCTTCGATGTCCACCCCTGCCGATGCGTAGGAGGCGCCGCCCGGTTCGGCTTGCCCGCCCTTGGCCGTCATCGCTGATTCGCCCGCTGACCCTCGCTCATCGCGCCCAAGATTACCGGTCCGCACGACGTGGGTGCACGCGCCTCTCCTCAAGCTAATTCGGCCAGTCGCCGCCCGGGAACCAGTTGTGTGTGACAACCTGACCGATCATGAACGGAGTTCGCTGGTTGGCACCGGCCGCGGCAGCGGCGATCCTGGTCTCGATGGGTCCAGGCGCGACGGCGTCAGCAACGCCGGGAGTGGGCGTCGAGGTCGAGACGCTCTCCCAGTCGAGCGTCGGTGGCCAGGACTACATCACCAAACAGATCACCATCGCGCCAGGCGGCAGCACTGGCTGGCATTGGCACCCCGGCCGGGTGTTCGGCGTGATCCGCGAGGGCACGCTGACGCACGACATGGCGAACTGTTCCGAGGACGGCATCTATCCGGCGGGCTCCCCCGTCACCGAGGGCACCGGTCCTGACAACGTGCACATCGGCCGCAATATCGGCCCGGACCCTGTGGTGATGTGGGTGTCCTACATCGTTCCAGCGGGTAGCCCGCTCTCCAATGCCGTACCGAATCCCGGCTGCCCGTTCGAGTAGGGCGGTTCAGTTCAGCTGAGCCGCAGTAATTTCAGGGTCGCCGCAACGCCGATGCGTTGTCGTTGTCGGCCAGGACCGGCTGAATCGGAATGCCGCTGCGCGCCGCGGTGGCCAGCATCTGCTCGACGACGTTCTTGCCGAGCGCGCTCTCGCCGGGCAGTTCGATCGGGTAGTTGCCGTCGAAGCACGCCGAGCACAGTCGCGAGGCGGGCTGCTCGGTGGAGGCGATCATGCCCTGGCGGCTGATGTAGCCAAGGGAGTCGGCACCGATGGCCCGACGCACGCCCTCGACCATCTCTTCCTCGTCGGCCTCGAAGCTAGAAGCGTTGGCGATCAACTCGGCCGGAGTGGCGAAGTCGATGCCGTAGAAGCAGGGCCACTTCACCGGCGGTGAGGCGATCCGCACGTGCACCTCGACGGCGCCGGCCTCACGCAGCATCCGGATCAGGGCCCGCTGGGTGTTGCCGCGCACGATCGAGTCGTCGACGACGATGAGCCGCTTGCCGCGGATCACTTCCTTGAGCGGGTTGAGCTTGAGCCGGATTCCGAGTTGGCGGATGGTCTGCGACGGCTGGATGAAGGTCCGCCCGACGTAGGCGTTCTTCATCAGCCCCTGCCCATAGGGGATGCCGGAGCCCTGGGCGTAGCCGACCGCGGCCGGGGTGCCCGATTCGGGGACGCCGATCACCAGGTCGGCGTCGACGGGCATCTCGCTGGCCAGCCTGCGGCCGATGTCCACGCGGGTGGCGTGCACCGAGCGGCCCGCGATGACGCTGTCGGGCCGGGCCAGGTAGACGTACTCGAATACGCAGGCCTTGGGCGTCGGGTTGGCAAACCGGGTGGAGCGCACGCCGTCGGCGTCGATGGCCAGCAGCTCACCGGGTTCGATGTCGCGGACGAACGAGGCGCCGACGATGTCGAGGGCGGCCGTCTCCGACGCGACGACCCAGCCGCGGTCGAGACGTCCGAGCGACAGCGGGCGCACACCGTAGGGATCGCGCGCCGCGTAGAGGGTGTTCTCGTCCATGAAGGTCAGGCAGAACGCGCCCCGGACGGTGGGCAGTAGTTCCAGTGCGGCCTGCTCGAGCGTGGCGTCGGCGGCGCCGTGGGCCAGCAGAGCGCCGAGGATGTCGGAGTCGGTGGTGGCCGCTGGGGCACCCCGGGTGTTGATCAGGCCGGCGCCGCGGGCGCGCGCTGCCAGCTCGGTGGTGTTGACCAGGTTGCCGTTGTGGCCAAGCGCGACACCGGTGCCCGCCGCAGTGTTGCGGAACACCGGCTGAGCGTTCTCCCACGTCGTCGAGCCCGTGGTGGAGTAGCGACAGTGCCCGATCGCGACGTGTCCCTCCATCGCGGCCAGCGTCGCCTCGTCGAACACCTGGCTGACCAGCCCGAGGTCCTTGAACACCAGCACCTGCGAACCGTCGGCGACGGCGATGCCCGCCGCTTCCTGGCCACGGTGTTGCAGTGCATAGAGGCCGAAGTATGTGAGCTTGGCCACTTGCTCGCCAGGAGCCCAGACGCCGAAGACGCCGCACTCTTCTCGGGGTTCGTTCTCCGGTGGTGCGATCTGCTCGACGGTCACGATCAGCTGGCTCCCTGGGGGCGGTGGGTGACGTTACTCAGTCTACGGTCAACCCCCGTCGAAGATGGAATCGGCGGGCGGTGTCGCGATCCTTTCAACAACCGCGGCGACGAGCGCATTTCCCGGCGCCTCACCACTCAGTCGGGAAGCACGGTCAGTCGGGAAGCCGGACCACCGGCAGCCAGTCGGCGATCTCGCCGGCCCGCGACCCGGACGACTGCAGCGCTCCGTTGGCGGTGGCGTCGGCCATCGTCGCCAGACCGGTGGCGAGCAACAGCCAGGTGCGCGGATCGGTCTCCACCACGTTGGCCGGATTGCCCCGGGTATGCCGGGGACCCGAGATGCATTGCACCGCAACGAACGGCGGGACCCGCACCTCGACACTGGCGCCGGGCGCCTGCGCGGCGAGGGTGCGCGCAGTCAGGCGGACGGCCTCGGCGAGCACGTTGCGATCGGGTGCGGACGTTGCCTCGTCGCGCAACCAGTCGGCCAGCGCCGACACGGCTTCGCGGGTCTTCGTCGGATCCGCAGTACGGCGAGACGCCATACCTTAGTGTCGCAAAGTGGTCATCGACCGGCATAAACCGCCGTACAAGGTGGCCGGGGCGGTGTTGCTGGTCATCCTCGCCGCCGTCTTTGTACTGATCTCCCTGCAGTCCCGTGGGGTCTTCAGGTCGCGCACCGACCTGACCGTGGTCTCACCCCGATCCGGCCTGGTGGTGGACCCGGGGTCCAAGGTCACGCTCAACGGGGTGGAGATCGGCTGGGTGGCGACCATCTCCACCGTCCACCGGGACGGTACCGAACAGGCCGCACTGGCCCTCGAGGTCAATCCTGACTACCTGTCGCTGATCCCTGTCAACGTAGTGGCCGACGTCAAGGCCAGCACGGTATTCGGCAACAAGTACGTAGCCTTCAGTTCACCGAAGGACCCATCGCCACAACACATCTCGAGCGGCGACGTCATCACCGCAGCGTCGGTGACCACCGAGTTCAACACGCTGTTCGAGACGGTCACGTCGATCTCTGAGCAGGTCGATCCGATCAAGCTGAACCAGACACTGACGGCCGCGGCGCAGGCGTTGGGCGGGGTTGGCGATAAGTTCGGCGAGTCGCTCGAGCACGCCAACGTGATCCTCGACGACCTCAATCCTCGAATGCCACGACTACACGAGGACACCGCACGGGTGGCCGACCTCGCCGACGTCTACGCAGGCGCATCATCCGACCTGTTCGACGGCCTGGATTCCGCGGTCACGACGGCGCGCACGTTCAACGCACGGGCCGAGGACGTCGACGCCGCCCTGATGGCCGCACTCGGGTTCGCGAACACCGCCAACGGGCCCATCGAGCAGGCGGCGCCGTATCTGGTGCGCGGTGCCGCGGACCTCGTGCCGACGACCAAACTGCTCGACGACTACCGCGGAATGATCTTCTGCACCACACGCAACTTCCACGACGTCGAGCCGAGGGTGAGGATGGCCCTCGGCGGCGACAACGGCTACTCGCTGGCGGCCTACGGCGCCGTCACGGGTGTGGGCAACCCCTACATCTACCCGGACAACCTGCCTCGGATCAACGCGCACGGCGGACCCGAGGGCAGGCCCGGCTGCTGGCAGAAGGTGACCCGCGACCTGTGGCCGAACCCCTATCTGGTGACGGACACCGGCTACAGCATTGCGCCGTACAACCACATGGAACTCGGCCAGCCGATGTTCACCGAATACGTGTGGGGCCGCCAGGTCGGCGAGCTCAGCATCAACCCCTGAGACTTGACGTCAACCGACGTTGAGGTTCTACGTTGAGCCCATGACCTTCAAACCGCACGAGATCGAGTTCCTGCGCGGCACGGCCCTCGGTCGGCTGGCGACCATCCAGCCCAACGGGACGTTGCAGAACAGCCCGGTCGGGTTCGCCTACAACGAAACCCTTGGCACCATCGACATCTTCGGCTTCCACATGTCGAAGAGCCAGAAGTACCGCAACGTCGCGGGTAACCCCACGGTGGCGTTCGTCGTCGACGACATCGTCTCGACGGACCCGTGGCGCGTGCGCTGCCTGGAGATCCGCGGCACCGCCGAGCAGGCGGACGCTCCGCCGTCGCAGGGAGCGGCAGGCGACGAACTCGACAAGGCGATCATCCGGATCACGCCGCGCCGGATCATCAGCTTCGGCATCGACGACATCGACACCGACCCGCATCTGCTCGAGATGGACGCACGCGACGTCTAGCGCGTCCGCCTGGTCCGCTGCACGGCCAGCGCGGCCGCGGCACCGGCTTCGTTGATCGCCAGGTGCGCGAGCATCGGCGCGGCCAGGCTGCCCGACCGCGCGTACAGCCAGCCGAAGGCCCACCCGGCGGCGCCCGTCGCCAGCACGGTGCCGAGCACGGGCTCGCCCGATCGGCGGGCGTCGGCAACATGCGACAGCCCGAACGCAGCCGACTGGACCAGCCGGCCCCATGTCGGCCCGAACGCACTGTCGGCCACGGCGCCAAG
>NZ_JAVRPS010000051.1:0-2919 GCF_032162105.1 Mycobacterium sp.
GCCACCACTGTTCCTCAAGTCCCACAACGCGATCACCGGCCCGGACTCGGTCATACTGCGGCCTACGGAGGTCCGGCGCCTGGAGTACGAGGGCGAGCTGGCCGTCGTCATCGGCCGCACCGCCCAGGACGTGCCTGCCGATCGTGCCGCGGACTTCGTGCTCGGCTACACCTGCGCGAACGACGTCACTGCGCACGACTGGCGTGACGACGGACAGTGGACCCGCGCGAAGAGCGCCGACACCTTCTGCCCAATGGGACCGTGGATCGAGACCGACGTAGCCGATCCGTCGGCGTTGCAGATCACCACCCGGGTCGGCGGCCGAGTCGTCCAAGACGGATCGACCTCGGACATGGTGTTCGGGATAGGCGAGCTGCTGGCGTTCGTCACTCGATGGATCACGCTCGAACCCGGGGACGTGCTGCTGACGGGCAGTCCTGCCGGGGTAGGTCCGATGGTGCCCGGTGACATCGTCGAGGTCGAAATCTCCGGTATCGGCACGCTTCGCAACACGGTGGCGGACCGGGGCTGATCGAACCCCGATTCACTTCGTACGGTGAGAACCATGAAGGCGGAGGACAAATTGACGACAGGATCGAACCCACCCTTGACCGGCGTCACAGTGCTCGAGGTCGGCGCGTTCATGGCCGCTCCGTACGCGACGATGCAACTGGCCGATCTCGGCGCCCGCGTGATCAAGGTAGAGAATCCGGACGGAGGCGATCCCGTCCGCGCCAGCGGGCCGTTCATCGACGGGGAAAGCTCCCCGTTCGTGCGGCTGAACCGCAACAAGGAATCGGTCACGCTCGATCTCAAGGCTGAGCGCGACAATGCCACATTCCGGGAGCTCGTACGGGCGGCCGACGTCCTGGTCGAGAACCTCCGGCCGGGGGCGATGAGCCGGTTGGGACTCGACTATGCGGCCATGCGCCAGGAGAACCCGCGGCTGATCTATGCCTCGGCGTCCGGGTGGGGCCAGGACGGCCCGCTCGCCCACCTCCCTGGTCTGGACATCATGGCGCAGGCGCGCAGCGGCCTGATGAGCGTGACGGGCTTTCCCGATCGCGAGCCAGCCAAGGTCGGCGTCCCGATCTGCGACCTGGTCTGCGCCCTGTACCTCGCCTTGGCGGTGACCGCGGCGTTGCGCGAGCGCGACCGGTCGGGGGAAGGGCAGCACATCGATGTCTCCCTGCTGGAATCCGGAGTCTCCTTCGCGGTGTGGGAAGCCGGGTTGTATTTCGCCGAAGGAACCGTCCCGCGCCCGCACGGATCCGCGCATCAGAACAACGCGCCCTACCAGGCCGTGCGGACTGCTGACGGACACGTCACCATCGGCGCGACCACTGCAAAGACCTGGCCGGCGTTCTGCCACACGCTGGGCCTCGACGACCTGCTCTCCGACCCGCGATATGTCGATGCCTACTCAAGGCGGCAACATCGCGAAGAGCTCGTGGAGACCATTGAAGAGATCACTACAACCCGGACTACGCGGTCCATTGTGGACGACCTCGAGCTGGCGGGGGTGCCGTGCGCGCCGATCCTCGATTACTCACAGGTGTTCACCGACGAGACGTTGCGACAACGCGACTTCTTCTGGGACGCACCACACCCCACGCTGGGCCCGGTCGAGCAGCTGGGATCCCCGATGCGATTCTCCCGCACGCCCGTGCGGCGGGCGAATGCCGGACCGCCTCTTGGCGAATCGACCGCGAAAGTCCTTGCGGAAATCAGCCACGTCGACCGAAAAGGTGATGAACAGCGATGAACACCTCCGAAGTTGAGCTCAGCGCCGAAAACCACGTACTCACCGTGACGTTCAACCGACCGGAGCAGCGCAACGCGATGACCTGGGCCATGTATGAGGCGCTTGAGCAAGCCTGCGACCGAGCCGACTCCGACGGCGAGATCCGAGTCATGGTCTTGCGCGGCGCCGGGGGCCGCGCATTCGTCGCGGGTACGGACATCAGCCAGTTCGCCCGGTTCTCCAACGGTCAGGATGGGGTGGACTACGAGCGCCGGGTGACCGCGGTGCTCGACCGGCTGCAGGCCGTGACGATCCCCACCGTCGCGTCGATCGACGGCTACTGCGTGGGCGGCGGTTTCGGCATCGCCTGCGCGGTCGACCTCCGTGTCGCGACACCCCGAGCGAAATTCGGAGTGCCGATCGCACGCACACTGGGGAATTGCGTCTCGGTGGCCACCCTTGACCTGCTCGTCAAGAACCTCGGTCACTCACGCACGATCGCGCTGTTGCTGACGGCCGAGTTGATGAGCGCCGAGGAGGCCCATTCGGCGGGATTCCTCGTGGCGCTGGCGGACGATCTGGAAGAAGCAATCGAAAAGCTCACCGACGGCATCGTGGCCCACGCGCCCTTGAGCATGTGGGCATCCAAAGAGGGCCTGCGCAGATTGCACCGCAGCGGACGCGACGCTGACATGACCGACATCGTGTCGCGCGTCTACGGCTCAGCTGACTTCCGGAACGCGGTCGAGGCGTTCACGGCGAAGCGAGCGCCGAGCTGGAATGGTCACCGCGACTGGATGACCAGCGGGGGGCCCTAGCGTCTCGGGATGCTGGTTGGTGTTCGTCTGTGGTTCTGGGAGGATCCGGGTCTCACGGGTTGACGCGAATGTTTGGTCAGCACAGCGGACGGAGCCCCGGTATCCATGAAAGATTCTGCAGCACTCGATATCTGACATCTCCGTGGACACTCGTCATTACAATTAGTGGTCGACGGTGACGGTCCCAGGTCGGTCCTCCTCACCCAGGGTGATAGATAGTTTCGACTCCAACTCCAACTCCAGCCACGTCCTCGACCGTGCCCGTTGTCACGGCGAGTTGAATGGGTGTCGTGGAGTTCAGAAACAGGCCGACCCACATGGTGGTTCCCGCCGGTGCGGGGCTGGCTGTGTGGGTGC
>NZ_JAVRPS010000052.1:0-5383 GCF_032162105.1 Mycobacterium sp.
TGATCTACGATGCGTTTTCGCCGATGCTGCTGATGCAGCTTGAGGGCCTGGGATTTTGCGGCTTCGGTGAGGCCAAGGACTTCGTCGCCGATGGGCAACTCGGACCAGACGGTCAACTGCCGTGCAACACCAACGGCGGGCTGATTGGCGAAGGCTACATTCACGGACTGAATCTGACTCTGGAAGCAGTTCGTCAGCTGCGCGGCACCGCGATCAATCAAATCGCAGGTGCCCGCACAGCATTGGTCAGCGCTAGCCGCACCGCAACGATACTGCAGGTCGACTGAGTTCGGCACCTCGGCGATGGACGCAACGGGGTAAGAAAGCGCCGATCAACATGGCGCCGAACGCACCTCGGTGACCAGATCGCGTCGGAGACGAAGAAGGCCGCGGCATTTTCAAAAACTCACGGTCCAAACGCAATTGAGCATTCTCATGGCGCAGGCGTTCCAACTCAGCGCGTTCATCGGTATCGAGCACCCGGCCAGTATCGACCTCTGCGTGGCAGACTAGCGCGCCGGTTCACGCTGTCGACACCCCTACCCCGTCGACGACGACACTCGCGCCACCGTCGTCGCGGGGATCAAGGCCGCGAGCTAGGAGTCGGCCGAGCTGGGCTCGTGTAGGCGGGCCGCCTACCGAGTAGCCGTACGCGGCTGGTGGCCGATGCCCAAAATCGCGCGCGCGGCCGCGGTGAGCAGCTCGCGCAGCCGGTCCGCCGCCAGGCCCGTGTTGTGGAATAGCGGTGATTGGATCGCACCGACCGCAGCATGCACGATGGTGTGTGCGTCAGCGTCGGACAGGTCCCCGCGCAACTCGCTGATCAGGTGCACCCACTCTTCGAGGTACAACCGCTGTTTTCGGCGCAGCCGGCGACGGTCGTCGTCGGGCAGATTGTTGATTTCGCTGTAGTAGACCTGGGCGAGCTCACGATCACCGACGACGAATTCGACTTGGCCGGCGATAAGCTGGTCCAACGCGGCGCTCAGATCGGTTCCGGACGCCAGGATTTCCGCCTCGTCGCGCAGTAGGTCGTCGATGATCCGGTCGAACAACGCGACAAGTACCGCCGACTTGCCTTCGAAGTGCCGATATACGCCAGAGCCGGTGATGCCCGCGGCGGCGCCGATCTCGGCCACCGTTACTGCGTGAAAGCCTCTGTGGGCGACCAGATCCGCAGCCGCAGCCAAGATCCGGTTCCTGCGTTCGGGATCTCGAGTGCGGACATGGTCGGGTGGAGCTGGCCTCCGCGCGGCGATGGGTCACCTCCCAATGCGGTTGACCACTCATTATGCACACGCATTCACTAGGCGGTCTTTGCCTCGTGGTCGAGGTGGTGTCGCCGATTGCACCGCCTTGTACGGCTCAGGCGTGGCTGATCTCGGCTAGAGACATCCCAGGGGTGTAACTCGTCAAGCCGCGGCTGAGGTGCGGTGAGCCCGGGCGGTGTTCAGCACCTCAACGCCTTGTTCATGCGGCCGGAACAACGACGACGTGAATTCTGTTGATGCCGGCCGGTGTTCGCTGTAGTCGGTCTACCGACCGACGACGAAGGTGGCTCTTACCCGCAGTCAGGCGGTATACCCGCCGTTGGAATCGATCACGGCGCCGGTGATGTACGACGCGGCTGGGCTGGCCAGAAACGCGATGACCGGCGCGGTCTCGGCCGGGTCACTGACCCGCTGGATGGCCAGGGCCGACACCATGACCTTGAGGGCCTCCGGGCTCGGCGGCTCCATAGAGGTCTGCATGAGTCCGGCTTGCACGATGTTGACGGTGATGCCTCGCTGCGCCAAGTCGCGTGCCGCGCCCTTGGTGTAACCGATCAGACCTGCCTTCGTGGCGGCGTAGTCGGTGAAGCCGGGGCTCCCGGCGCGGGAGCCGATGCCCGAGCCGATGTTGACGATCCGGCCGTTGTCCCGCAGTACCTTCGCGGCCGCGCGGATGGTCGCGATTACGCCGGTGTAGTTGGTGGCATGCATCCGGTCGAGCTCGGCGGTGTCGATGCTGGGATCGTCGATGGTCTTGCCCGACTCCACCCCGATGGCGGCGTTGTTGACCAGGATGTCCAGCCCGCCGAACCGGGCGACCACGTCCTCGATCAACTGCGGGGCTCGTGCCGTGTCCGCCTGGTCAGCCTGGAAAGCCGCCGCCCGCACGCCCTGGTCCTCCAGCTGCTTGACCACCTCGGCGGCCTTGTCGGCTGAGGCGGTGTAGGTGATCGCGACGTCCGCGCCTGCGTCGGCCAGGGACCGTGCGGTGGCGGCGCCCAGTCCTCGGGAACCACCTGTGACAAGGGCGACCTTGCCTTGCAGAGCTTTTGACATGTTATTTCTTCCTTCCGACCGTTCTTGACTCATTCGTCCAGAACACTAGTTGTTCTGGACTGTTGCGTCAAGAATTGTGTAGACTGATCTGCATGGCAAGACCGCGCGGCTTCGACGAGACGACGGTGCTGCGGCGCGCTCGAGACCGGTTCTGGCCCACCGGGTTCGCCGGCACGAGCATTGACGACATCGCGGCGGCGACAGGCCTGGGCAAGGGCAGCCTCTATGGAGCCTTCGGCGATAAGCGCCAGCTTTACCTGCGCGTGTTCGATCGGTACTGCGCGGAGGTAACCGAGGCGACGGTACGGTCGCTGACTGGGCCGGACGAGGGCGCATACGCCCGATTACGTGCACATGTCCTGGCTGTCGCCAGAGCTACCGCGCGCGACACTGACCACCTCGGCTGCCTGCTCGCGAATGGCACCGCCGAGCTGGCCGGCCAGGACCCCGCCGTCACCCTTCGGGCCCGCCGGACCTTCAAAGCCCTTGAAGACGCTCTGGTCGAATGCATCCAACAGGCTCAGCGACAGGGCGATATCGACCCCGCCGCCGACGCGCGCCGACACGCCCTGCTGCTACTGGCCGTTCTACGCGGCATCGAAGCCCTGGGCAAGGGCAGCGTGGGCAGGCAGTCGCTGCGCTCGATCGCCGAAGCCGCGGTCGATACACTTCCGCGCCCTTGAACATCAAGGACCGCAAACGTGGGGGCGCGTGGTCGCCGGGCACGGGCGCGGGCCACATCGGTTGCATCCCGGCGGTCCTCTGCTCGCGCATCTCGAACCAGCCCGGCGCGTCTGAGTCAGGGCCGACGTCAGACGCCACGACACCCGCTGATCCGGGCTAGGCCGACATCCAGGCGATCGCCTTGGTTTCGAGGTGCTGCTCGAAACCTTCGCGGCCACACTGGCGGCCGACGCCGCTCTGTTTGTAACCGCCATACGGCGAATCGGCTCCGTACCACATGCCACCGTTGACTCCGATCGACCCGGTGCGGATCCGGCGCGCGACGCCGGTCGCACGCTCCTCGTCGGCGGAGAACACCCCACCCGACAGGCCGTAAGCGGAGTCGTTGGCGATTCGGATCGCGTCCTCGTCGTCGTCGAAGGGGATGACGACCTGCACCGGACCGAAGATCTCCTCCTGGGCGATGGTCATCGTGTTGTCGACGTTGACGAACAATGTGGGCTCGACGAAAAACCCCTTAGGCAGATGGGCGGGACGCCCGCCACCGACCACGACCTCGGCGCCTTCGGCCCTGCCTTTCTCGATGTAACCCAGGACCCGCTCCTGCTGCTTGCGACTGACCTGCGGGCCGCTGATGTTCGCGGGGTCGGTGGGGTCGCCGTAGGGCACCGTCTGGAAGCCGGCCGTGAGGATCTGCACGGCCTCGTCGTAGTGCCGGCGCGGCACCAGCACGCGGGTCTGGATTGCGCAGCCCTGCCCGGCGTGGGTGCACGCCATCATCGGCGCTGCGGCCAGCACCCCGCCCAGATCGGCATCGTCGAGCACGACCATCGCCGACTTACCGCCAAGCTCGAGGAACACCCGCTTGAGCGTCTTGGCGCCCTTCTCCGAGATGCGCTTGCCGGTGGCGGTCGAGCCGGTGAACGAGATCATGTCCACGCGCGGGTCGAGGGTGAGCACTTCGCCGACGAGGTGGTCTGAGGACGGTACGACGTTGAGCACCCCGGCGGGAATGTCGGTGTGCTCGGCGACGAGGCGCCCGAGACGCGTTGCGTTGAAAGGAGTGTCGGGCGCCGGCTTCAGCACGCAGGTGTTGCCCGTGGCCAGGATCGGGCCCAGCTTGTTCAGCGTCACCTCGACCGGGAAGTTCCACGGAACGATGGCGCCGATGACCCCGATCGCCTCCTTGTACACCCCGCGCCGGCTGGGCATGCCGATCTGATTGCTGATCGGCAGCGACCGTTCCCACTCGAACTCGTCGATGTACTCCATCGGCCAGGTCAGCGCATCGGCCACCGGCCAATCCAGCTGGGCGCCGTAGGTCATCATGACCGGACTGCCGGCCTCTTCGACGAGTTCCTGGCGCAGCTGCTCCTGTTCGGACACCAAGGCGTCATGCAACTGCTGCAGGCAGCGTTTGCGCAACGCCCTGTTGGTCGACCAGTCGGTGCGGTCGAACGCGCGCCGCGCCGCACCGATGGCGCGCGTCACGTCGGCGGCGTCGGCGTCGGTGACTTCGCCGAGGATCTCCTCGGTGGCCGGGTTGACGTTGGTGAACCGTTTGCCTGACCCCGCCTCGACGAGCTCACCGTCGATGAGCATGCGGACTTCACCCACGGTCAGGCCGCCCCGGCATCGACGCCGACCCGCGGCCCGGGGGTGAACCGGATTGGCAAGCGGCGCACCGCATATACCGAGCCGGCGTCGGCGAACCGTTCGACTTCGCCGCTGATCGTGTAGTCCGGCATGCGGGTCAAGATCTCCGACATCATCACCTGGAACATCATCCGGGCGTGGTTGGAGCCCATGCAGCGGTGGGGTCCGGCGCCAAAAGCCAAGTGCCGGTTTCCGACTCGGTCAAAGTCGATCCGGTCGGGATCCTCGAAGACCTTGGGATCGCGGTTGGCCGCCGCAAACATCAGCAGGACCCGCTCACCCGCGGCGAACTTCTGGCCCTTGAACTCGCAGTCATTGGTAACGATGCGGGGCAGGCCCTGGGTGGGCGTGTCGTGGCGCAGGAACTCCTCGGTGGCCTTGGGTAGCAGCTCGGGCTCGTTGATCAGGCGGTGTCGCAATTCAGGCTGTTCCTGCAGCCGCACCAGCGCATTGCCGGTCAATCCACTGGTGGTGTCCATTCCTCCCAGCAGCATCAAGAACGCGTAGCCCAGGATCTGCCCGTCATCGAGTGGCTCGCCGTTGACCTGTCCCTGCATCAACGTGCTCAGCAGATCGTCGCCGTATCCGTCAGTGCGTCGCCTCGTGATCTCGGTGGTGATGTTGGTGTAGATCTCGACCGCCGCGGCCGCGCTCTTTTCGGGGTTGGTGGCGAGCTCGTGTACGACACCGTGGATCCACTCCACCCATTCGGGCCA
>NZ_JAVRPS010000053.1:0-18804 GCF_032162105.1 Mycobacterium sp.
TGATCGAGCATCAACGGCGCGTCGGCCGTCATCTCGCGGACGTGGGGACGCTTGTCGTCGAGCACCCGTAGCGGGTTCAACCGAGCGCGTCGCTGTGTTTCTTCGTCCAGGTCCAGCTTGAACAGGAAGTCCTGCAATAGTTCCCGGTACTGCGGGCGGCACGTGTCGTCGCCAAGCGAGGTGATCTCGAGCCGGAAGCCGTCCAGCCCGAGGGACCGGAACCCGGCGTCGGCGACGGCGATCACCTCAGCATCCAGCGCCGGGTCGTCGACGCCGATGGCCTCGATGCCCACCTGCTGCAGCTGCCGGTAGCGGCCCGCCTGCGGGCGCTCGTAGCGGAAGAACGGGCCTGAGTAGGCCAGCTTGGCGGGCAGTGGCCCGCGGTCGATGCCGTGCTCGATGACCGCGCGCATCACCCCGGCGGTGCCCTCCGGCCGCAGCGTGACGGACCGTTCCCCGCGGTCGGCGAACGTGTACATCTCCTTGCTGACGACGTCGGTCGACTCGCCGACGCCCCGCGCGAACAGTGCGGTGTCCTCGAAGATCGGCAGCTCGACGTAGCCGTAGCCGGCCACGCGCGCAGCCTCGAGCAGCCCGTCGCGGACCGCGACGAACTGCGCGGACTCGGGCGGTAGGTAATCGGGGACGCCCTTGGGCGCCTGAAACTCAGTCACTTACGACAAACCTTCGAGGAATGGGTTGGTACGACGCTCGGCGCCGATGGTGGTCTTCGGGCCGTGCCCAGGTAGTACCACGGTGTCGTCGTCGAGCACCAACAGTTTTGTCACGATCGAGCCGAGTAGGTCGCGGCCACTACCCCCCGGCAGGTCGGTGCGGCCGATCGATTGCCTGAACAGGGTGTCGCCGCTGAACGCCATGTCGGTCGGGCCATCCGCAATGCGGAAGACGACCGACCCCTTGGTGTGGCCAGGGGTGTGGTCGACGGTCACCGTCATGCCGCCGAGCTCGATCTTGTCGCCGTCGCGGTCCAGCTCGACGAGTTGGTGGGGTTCGCGGAACAACGCGCCGAAGGCGACCTGCGCCAGCCGCGGACCGAAACCCTTGATCGGGTCGATCAGCATGTGCCGGTCCTCGGGGTGGATGTACACCGGGCAGCCGTACGTGTCGGCCACCTTCTGCGCCGACCAGATGTGATCGATGTGGCCGTGGGTCAGCAGCACCGCCGCCGGAGTCAGCCGGTTCTCGTCGAGAATGCGCCGCAGCGGCCCGAAGGCACGCTGGCCCGGATCGACGACGACGGCGTCGGCCCCGGCCCGTGGCGCAAAGACGTAGCAGTTGCACTGCAACATCCCGGCAGGAAACCCCTTGAGCAACACGTCGCCCAGTTTCCCACCTCGCGATCCCATGGGTCGCGGCACCTACGCTCAGCATTGCCTGGCACACTCGTTGCCGACCGTGAGCACGGGAGACGACGACTGAGGAGGACTGCTGCAGTGCCGACCAACGAACAGCGGCGAGCGACGGCCAAGCGCAAACTCGAGCGGCAGCTCGAACGGAGGGCCGCCCAGGCACGCCGACGGCGACTCTTCACGATCATCGGCGCAGCGGTCGGCGCGATCCTGCTGATCGGGGCCGTGGTGGCCACCGTGATCGTCACCAACAAGGGCTCCAACAGCAACACCGCCTCGGCGGACACCCCGACGTCGTCGACCTCGGCGCTGCCTGCGCCCCCGGCGGACGGAAAGCTCCCACCGTTCACCGCGCCGGCCGATCTCGGCGCGAACTGCCAGTACCCGGCGGCCGAGGCCGCGAGCAAGAAGGTCAACCCGCCGCGGACCGGCAAGGTACCGACCGATCCTGCGCAGGTCAGCGCCAGCATGTCCACCAATCAGGGCAACATCGGGCTGCAGTTGGACAACGCCAAGGCGCCGTGCACCGTCAACAGCTTCGCCAACCTGGCACAGCAGGGCTACTTCAACGACACCCCCTGCCACCGGCTGACCACGGGCGGGCTCGCGGTCCTGCAGTGCGGTGACCCGACCGGGCAGGGCACCGGCGGACCCGGCTACCAGTTCGCCAACGAGTACCCGACCAACCAGTACCAACCGGACAACCCGGCGTTGCAACAGCCGGTGCTGTACCCGCGCGGGACGTTGGCCATGGCCAACGCCGGACCGGGCACCAACGGCAGCCAGTTCTTCCTGGTCTACCAGGACTCGCACCTGCCGCCGAACTACACCGTGTTCGGCACCATCGACCAGACGGGCCTTGCCACCCTGGACAAGATCGCCGCGGCCGGTGTCGACGGCGGAGGCGGCGACGGCAAGCCGAAGCTGCCGGTGCAGGTCAAGTCGATCCAGCTGGACTGACGCCGCATTCGGCGCGATTCGTGGAATGTGACCGGCGGTATGCGCCGGTGAGGCTCCCCGAACCGCGCCGTCGGCAACAATGTCACCGTGACCACCCCGCCCTCGCCGTACGAGTACCCGCCGCCACCGCCGTACGGCCCGGCGGGCGGCCCCTACGGGTATCCCCAGCCGCGGCCCACGAACGGCATGGCGATCGCATCGCTGGTCTGCGCGTTTCTGTTCGCGCCCCTTGGCATCGTGTTCGGGCACGTCTCGCTGTCGCAGATCAGGCGTACCGGTGAGGAGGGGCGGGGGCTGGCGATCGCCGGCCTGGTGATCAGCTATCTGCTGACCGTCCTTGCCGTGCTGCTCGTGGTGGCCACCATCGTCTTCGCGGCGCTGGCGGTACAGATGACCAATTGGCTGGGAGTGCCCTTCAGGCCCAACCCGAACTACCCCGGTCCGACCGGCTCGCCCATGCCCGACAGCACCCTGCCGACGTTCAAGCCGCCCGCCACGCTGGGCTCCAACTGCCAGTATCCGGCCACGACGGAGAAGGCGAGCAAGCCGAACACGCCGCCGCAGCAGGGGCGGGTGTCGACGACGCCGGCGACGATCGACGCGACGGTCGTCACCAACGAGGGTCCCATCGGCTTGCAACTCGACAACGCCAAGTCGCCGTGCACCGTCAACAACTTCGTCAGCCTCGCGCAGCAGGGCTACTTCGACGGCACGCCATGCCACCGGCTGACCACGTCGAGTGTTCTCGGCGTGTTGCAGTGCGGCGACCCGACGGGGCTGGGCACGGGTGGGCCCGGCTACCGGTTCCCCAACGAGTACCCCACCAATCAGTACAAGCTGTCCGACCCCGCGCTGAGGGAGCCCGTGGTGTACCCGCGCGGCACGCTGGTGATGGCCAACGCCGGGTCGGGCACCAACGGCAGCCAGTTCTTCTTGGTGTACCAGGACTCGATGCTGCCGCCGACGTACACGGTGTTCGGCACGATCGACGAACCGGGCCTGACCACCGTGGAGGCCGTCGCGGCCGGAGGCGTTGAGAACGGCACCGACGACGGCAAGCCCAAGACGAACGTGACCATAGAATCGGTTCGGCTGGGTTAGGCCGGACCGGCTTCCCGGTTCGCGCTTCTCACAACGGAAGTCAGCAGTCCCGGCACGGCGGCGTCGACCTGATCGGTGCGCAGGCGCTGGTGGGTCTGCCCGTCGATGACAAGGCGCTCGGTCAGCCCGGCCTCGCGCAGGATCTTGAAGTGGTGCGTCGCGGTCGACTTGTTGATCCCGTCGTACAGCCGGGCGCACGCCATCGGGGAGCCCGCGTTGCGCAGCCGACGGACCATCTCGAGCCGGACCGGATCGGCGAGTGCGGCCAGCACCTGCTGCACGCTGCCGACGCGGTTCTCGGCGAGCTCGCCGAGCTGCGGTTGCGTCATGCTGTGGCCTCCGTCACCGCAGGTTTGACGTTCATCGAACCGAGCGTACATTCGATCCGGTTCGACGTTCATCAAACCTACCTCGGCTGGAGGGATCGTGACGGTGGTCGTAGCCGACCGGCTGACCGGCCAGACACAGCGTGGGGCCTACTCGCTGCTGCTCGTGCTCAGCGGCGTCGCGCTGGGCGTCTCCGGTCTGCCCGCGCCGCTGTACGGCATGTACGAGGAGGTCTGGCACCTCTCCCCCTTGTCCACCACCGTGGTGTTCGCCGTCTACGCGGTGGCCGCGCTCGGAGCGGTGCTGGTGTCGGGCCGCATCTCCGACGTCATCGGCCGCAAGCCGGTCCTGCTTGGCGCCCTGCTGGCGATGATCGTGGGTCTTGGCGTGTTCCTCATCGCCGACAACATGGCCCTGCTGATGGTTGCGCGCGCCATCCACGGCGCCGCGGTCGGTTCCATCGTGGTGGCAGGCGCGGCGGCGCTGCTCGACCTGCGACCCGACCACGGTGTGCGATCCGGCCAACTCAGCGGCATCAGCTTCAACATCGGGATGACGGTGGCCATCGTGGGCTCGGCGCTGCTGGCCCAGTACGCCCCGCATCCGATGCGCACGCCGTACGCGGTCGTCGCGGTGATCTGCGCCGTGGTCGGCGTCGGCATCATCGCCCTGCGCGAGCCACACTCAGCGCGCACGCGTGGCCCCATCCGGATCGCCAAACCGGCCGTGCCGCGCGAAATCCGCGGTGACTTCTGGTTCGCTGCACTCGGCGTCATGGCGTCCTGGTCGGTGCTCGGCGTTCTGCTCTCGCTGTACCCGTCGCTGGCCGCCCAGCAGACGAACGTGCACAACCTGGTGTTCGGCGGCGCCGTGGTCGGCATGACGGCGTTCGCGGCCGCGCTGGCCCAGATGTTCGCCACCCGGGTGCCCGCGCGCCGGGCGGCGATCGTCGGCGACGTCGGCATGGCGCTCGCGCTGGTGCTGACGATTCCCGTACTGGCAACCCACAATTGGCCTCTGGTGCTCGCGGCCGCCGCGCTGCTGGGCGGGACGTTCGGTCTCGGCTTCGGGGGCTCGCTGCGGCACCTGTCGAACGTCGTGCCGGCCGACCGGCGCGGCGAGACCATGTCCGCGTACTACCTGCTCGCCTACACGGCCATGGCGGTCCCGACCATCGTGGCGGGCTGGGCCGCGACGCGGTGGGCGCTGAGTGCGGTGTTCCCCTGGTTCGCGGGAGGGACGGCCGTCGCCTGCCTGGTCGCGGCGGTGGTGGGTGCGATCAGCACCCGGCGTCGTCAGGCCGCAGACGTCACGCGGTAGACGTCGTACACGCCCTCGACGTTGCGGACCACGTTGAGCACGTGCCCCAGATGCTTGGGGTCGCCCATCTCGAAGGTGAACCGGCTGATCGCCACCCGATCGTTGGACGTGGTCACCGATGCGGACAGGATGTTGACCTTCTCGTCGGCCAGCACGCGGGTGACGTCCGACAGCAGCCGGTGCCGGTCGAGTGCCTCGACCTGGATGGCCACCAGGAACACCGACGACGGCGACGGCGCCCACTGGACCTCGATGATGCGCTCCGCCTGCTGTTGCAGCGACGTGGCGTTGGTGCAGTCGGTGCGGTGCACACTCACACCGCCACCGCGGGTGACGAAGCCCATGATGTTGTCGCCGGGCACCGGAGTGCAGCACTTCGCCAGCTTGGTCAGCACGCCGGGCGCCCCTGGCACGGCGACACCGACGTCGTCGTTGGTGCGTTGCCGCACCGGCATGGTGGCGGGCGTGGACCGCTCGGCGATCTCGTTCTCGGCCTCCTCGTCACCACCGAGTTGGGCCAGCAGACGCTGCACCACGTGGCGCGCGGACACGTGCCCCTCGCCTACCGCGGTGTACAACGCCGACACGTCGCTATAGCGCAGTTCCCTGGCCAGGGCCGCCATTGATTCGGCATTCATCAAGCGCTGCAACGGAAGTCCACCACGGCGTACCTCGCGGGCGATGGAGTCCTTGCCCGACTCCAGCGCTTCCTCGCGCCGTTCCTTGGCGAACCACTGCCGGATCTTGGCCTTCGCGCGCGGCGACACCACGAAGCTCTGCCAGTCGCGCGACGGCCCGGCGTTGAGCGCTTTCGACGTGAATACCTCGACGGCTTCGCCGTTCTCGAGCTTGCGCTCCAGCGCCACCAGGCGGCCGTTCACCCTGGCACCGATGCAGCGGTGCCCCACCTCGGTGTGCACGGCGTATGCGAAGTCGACCGGCGTCGACCCGGCAGGCAGCGTGATGACGTCACCCTTCGGGGTGAACACGAAGATCTCCTGCACCGCGAGGTCGTAGCGCAGCGACTCGAGGAATTCACCTGGGTCGGCGGCCTCCCGCTGCCAGTCGAGAAGTTGACGCATCCACGCCATGTCGTCGATCTCGGCGGCGGCGTGCCCGGTCGGAACTCCGTTGCGCCCCTTGACTTCCTTGTAGCGCCAGTGCGATGCGATGCCGTACTCGGCGGTGCGGTGCATGTCGCGGGTACGGATCTGCACCTCCAGCGGCTTGCCCTCGGGACCGACGACGGTGGTGTGCAGCGACTGGTACACCCCGTAGCGGGGCTGGGCGATGTAGTCCTTGAACCGGCCGGCCATCGGCTGCCATAGCGAGTGCACCACGCCGACGGCCGCGTAGCAGTCGCGGATCTCCTCGCACAGGATCCGCACGCCGACCAGGTCGTGGATGTCGTCGAAGTCGCGGCCCTTCACGATCATCTTCTGATAGATCGACCAGTAGTGCTTGGGCCTGCTCTCCACGACCGCGTTGATCTTCGACGCGGACAGGGTGGCGTTGATCTCGGTACGCACCTTGGCCAGGTACGTGTCGCGCGACGGCGCCCGGTCGGCCACCAGACGCACGATCTCCTCGTACTTCTTCGGGTGCAGGATCGCGAACGACAGATCCTCGAGCTCCCATTTGACGGTGGCCATGCCCAGCCGATGGGCAAGCGGCGCAATGACTTCCAGCGTCTCGCGGGCCTTGCGGGCCTGCTTCTCGGGCGGCAGGAAGCGCATCGTGCGCATGTTGTGCAGGCGGTCGGCGACCTTGATCACCAACACCCGCGGATCGCGGGCCATCGCGATGATCATCTTGCGGATGGTCTCGCCTTCGGCCGCGGTGCCAAGCACCACCTTGTCCAGCTTGGTGACACCGTCGACCAGATGGCCTACCTCGCTGCCGAACTCGGCGGTCAGCGCCTCCAGCGTGTAGCCGGTGTCCTCGACGGTGTCGTGCAGCAGCGCGGCGATCAGCGTGGTGGTGTCCATGCCGAGCTCGGCCAGGATGTTGGCCACCGCCAGCGGATGGGTGATGTAGGGGTCGCCGGACTGGCGCAACTGGTCGGCATGCCGTTGCTCGGCGACCTCGTAGGCGCGCTGCAGGATCGCCAGGTCGACCTTGGGGTAGTTCTCGCGGTGCACGGCCACCAACGGTTCGAGCACCGGGTTCACCGCGCTGCGCTGCGCCGTCATGCGCCGCGCCAGCCGGGCCCGTACCCGCCGTGACGCGCTCGTGGTGGTCTTCGGGGAATCGGTGAGGGCGGGTTCAGGCGTGATGACCGGCATCGGCTGGGTCTGCGTCAAGGCGTCATCCGCCATCGCACACACCTCCTGCCAGGTCGATCACTTCCTCGAGGATATCCCTCACCCCACGTACAGGCTGGTGACAGTCAGCGGTTGCAGCCTTTCACGCCCACCGAGCGCACTCAGCTCGAGCACCACGGCGGCACCTGTGACGACCGCACCGGCCTTGCCGAGCAGCCGCACCGTTGCCGCGATCGTGCCTCCGGTGGCCAGCACGTCGTCGATGATCAATATCCTGCGTCCGGCCAGGTCGATGCCGTCGGCGGGGACCTCCAGCGTGGCCGTCCCGTATTCGAGGCTGTAGGACTCGGAGTGGACGGGCGGCGGCAACTTGCCGCCCTTGCGGACGGCCAGCACGCCCGTCCCGAGTTTGGTCGCGACGGCAGCGCCGAGCAGAAAGCCGCGCGCGTCGATGCCCGCGACCAGGTCGGCGCCCTCGGCGATGGCCGCCAGTGCGTCGGTCACCGTCGCCAGCCCCCGCGCGTCGGCCAGCAACGGGGTCAGGTCCTTGAATTGGACGCCGGGCTCCGGAAAGTCGGGAACCTCACGGGTGAGCGAGGCGATCACCGCCGCCACGTCGCTGAAATCTCGCTCCCCGCCCATCACATTCCCCGGGTCGCTTCGCTCTCCCCCGCAAGCGGGGGGACCCCCAGCACCGGCGCTCACTTCAACGCCCATCGGTCCATGTTCCAGCCTGCGCCCCAGCGCGTCGGATTGCTGCTCACGGCATACATCTTGGTGGACGTGACCAGGGTTCGCTGCTGGCGGTACAACGGAAGCGTCGGCATGTCGTTCCACAGCAGGGGGCTGCTCTCCCCCAGCAGCCGCGCCAACTCCTTGGGGTCCGAGGTCACCGCCAGCGCGTTGATGACACCGTCCACCTGTTCGTTGGAGTAGCCCGACAGGTTGTTGCCGTTGCAGCTGTGCAGGTCGTGGGCGTCCATCGACGACGATCCGGTGGAACCGCTGCCCGCCGCCCCGCCGGTACTGGCCACGAGCACGTCGATCTGGTTGTCCCGCAATGTCTGCGGGCCGACGGAGTCGGCGCCGGCATCCTGCACCGTGATGCCTGCGGCGGCGCAGGACCTGGCGATGGTTCCCACCGTGGCGGCGAGTCGCGCGTTGGGGCTCTGGTATCCGATGCGCACGGTCAGCGGCCGCCCGTCGATCGCCGCCCGCGCGGCGTCCGGGTTGGCGACGTTGAACTGGTCGGATTCGGGTGAGCTCTCGGCGGCGGTGATCGAATCCTCTGCCGCGGGGTTGAGCCGGCTGTTGGCGATCGGCACCTCGGCGTTGCGGGCGATCACGTCGCGCGGCGTGCACAGCGCGACGGCGCGGCGGGCCGCCGGATCGGCCAGCGGTCCCGCCGGCGCGAAGATGAGCTGCTCGATGCCCGCCGACGGGCTCTCGGTCCTCACGTAGTCGGCGGGCAGGTTGAGCGTGCCGGACGACCCGGTGGCGATGTCGACGACGTCGAACGAGCCCTGGTTGACCCGGTCCTGGATGTCGGCGCCGCGCGGCCAGACGACGATCTTGCCGGTGACGGGCTTGGCGCCCCACCACTTGTCGTTCGCGACGAGCACGACGGCGCCGTCACCCGTCACCGAGTCGAGTTTGTAGGGCCCCGAGGACGGGAACCGCTTGAGATCCAGATCCGGGGTGAGGTTCCAGGTGGTGTTCCACAGGGCGGCGATGCGATCGATGGTCGGCGCGTCGCCCGTCTGCACTGCGGTGGTGACGTCCACGCCGAGTTCGTCGGCGATCACGTGCGACGGCATCATCGTCGTCGCCGCGAACAGCTGACCGAAGTCGACGAAGGTGCGGTCCTGGGCGAACGTCACCCTGGCCTTCTTCTGCCCGGATGCGCAGTCGACCGTCGCGACGTCGCGGTAGCCGGCTCGGCTGGCCGCGTCGAAACCCGGGAAGCGTCCCGACTGCGCCGCCCAGGCCAGCACCATGTCGTCGCAGGTGACGGGCTTGCCGTCGGAGTACACCGCGTTATCGCTGATCTGGTAGTCCAGCACCAGCGGCGAGCGGCCGACGACGGCGACGGTGCCGAAGTCGCGGTCGCCGACCACCTGGCCCTCCGGACCGTGGTAGTTGAAGCCGATCAGCACCCGCGCAAATGCCTGCGGCCCGGCCGACGCCGCGCCCGCCACCGTGTTGGTGTTGTAGGTGAGGAGCGTCCCGTCGACGGCGTAGTCGATCTCGTCGGCGGGGCCTCCCGAACATGCGGACAGGCCGAGCGCGCCTATCAGCGACAGCGTGGCCGCCAGGAGGGCGGCACGCCGGGACCGGGGGGTCATGGGGCTACCGCCTGGTACTCCGCTTACCCGACGGCCTCCCGGTGGGACGGATCGGCTTCGCCCCGGGTGCGGGCTTGTCGGGCGCGGCCACGGCGGTGGCCACGGACGCCCCGACGGTCTCGGGCTCGGCGGCAGCGGCGGTGGCGTCCTCGCCCCCGGTCTTGGCGGCCGCGCCGCGGCGCCGGTTCATCACGCGGCGGGTGTGGGCGCGGACGATGTCGGTCCGTTCGCGCATGGTCACCAGGAGCGGCGTGGCGAAGAAGATCGACGAATAGGTGCCGACGATGACGCCGACCAGCTGCACCAGTGCGAGGTCCTTGAGCGTGCCCACACCGAGCATCCACACCGCGACGACGATCAGCGACACGATGGGCAGAACCGAGATGAGGCTGGTGTTGATCGACCGCATGAAGGTCTGGTTGATCGCGAGGTTCGCCTGTTCGGCGAAGGTCCTTCGGGTGGTGTGTTCGAAGCCGTGGACGTTCTCCTCGACCTTGTCGAACACGATGACGGTGTCGTAGAGCGAGAAGCCGAGGATGGTCAGCAGTCCGATGACCGTGGCCGGGGTGACCTCGAATCCGACGATCGAGTAGACGCCTGCGGTGGTGAGCAGGTCGAACACCAGCGCAGCGAGCGCGGCCAGTGCCATGTAGCGCTCGTACCGCACCGCGATGTAGACGGAGACGAGCACCAGGAACACGACCAGCGCGATGAGCGCCTTCTTGGTGATCTGGCCACCCCATGTCTCCGATACGGCGGAGTCGCTGATCACCTGCTTGCTGGGCTGACCATCGGCGCCCTTGGGCTGGAAGGTGTCGAACAGCGCGTTGCGCAGCTTCTCCGTCTCGGCGTTGGACAGCGTCTGGGACCGGATCTGGATGGTCGCCGACGCGCCGTTGCCGACCACGACGACCGAATCGGGCGCCTGGCCCACCGTCTTGCTGAAGACGTCCTCGACCTGCTGGGTCGACGCCTCACCGCGGGGGAAGGACACCTTGGTGCCGCCCTCGAAGTCGATGCCGAACGTGAAGCCGCGGATCAGGATGCTGACTAGCGCGATCAGCACGATCAGGCCGCTGATGCCGAACCACAGCTTGCGCTTGCCGACGACGTCGAACGCGCCGGTGCCGGTGTAGAGCCGAACGAAGAACCCGTGTCGCAGTGCGCCGGACGTGGGCGCGGTCAGCTCCACACCCGTCGTGGCGAGGTCGTCGTCGGCGGTGGCGGTGTCCACGTCGGTGACGTCGTCGACGGCGTCGACGTCCTTCTGGTGCTTGGCGGCCATGTCGCTACCTCCCTCCCGCCACGGTTGCGGCTGCGCGGCGCTCCCGTGCAATCTGTTGCACCGCGCCGAGCCCGTTGAACGCCGGCTTGGACAGCGTCGTGGTCTTCGATGCCAGGTAGACCAGCGGCCAGGTGACCAGGAACACCACTACCACGTCGAGGATGGTGGTCAGGCCCAACGTGAACGCGAAGCCCTTGACCTGTCCGACGGCAAGGAAGTACAGCACCGCCGCGGCCAGGAAGCTGACCGCGTTGCCCGACAGGATGGTCTTGCGGGCGCGCGCCCAGCCGCGTGGCACGGCCGAGCGGAACGAACGCCCTTCGCGTATCTCGTCCTTGATGCGTTCGAAGAACACCACGAACGAGTCGGCGGTGGTGCCGATGCCGATGATCAGGCCCGCGATCCCGGCCAGGTCGAGCGTGTAGCCGATGTATCTGCCGAGCAGCACCAGGATCGCGAACACCATTGCGCCGGAGGCGACCAGTGACAGCGCCGTGAGCAGCCCAAGCACCCGGTAGTAGAGCAGCGAGTACAGCAGCACCAGCGCCAGGCCGATGGCACCCGCGATCAGGCCTGCCCGCAGCGACGTCAATCCCAGTGTCGCGGAGACGGTTTCGGCCTCTGATGACTCGAACGACAACGGCAGCGAGCCGTACTTGAGTACGTTGGCCAGTTCGCGTGCCGAGTCTGCGGTGAAGTGGCCCGTGACCTGAGTGCGTCCGCCGGGGATCGCCTCGTTGATCACCGGGGCGCTGACCACCTGCGAGTCGAGGACGAACGCGGTCTGGGTGCCGACGTTGGCGGCGGTGAAGTCCGCCCAGACGTTGGAGGCGTCGCTCTTGAACTCCACGTCGACGACGTACTCTCCGCGCTGCTGGTCCAGCCCCGAGGTCGCGTTCTGGATCCCCTCACCGCTGATGATCGACTTGTCCAGCAGATAGACCTCTTTGTGGTCCTGTGAGCAGGTCACCAGCGGCAGGTTGGGGTCGTCGTTGCCTGCCAGCACGTCTTCGCCGCCGCAGCGGGTGGCCTGGAACTGCAACGCCAGGACCTGAATCTGCTGATCGGTGCTCTGCCGGAGCGCCTTCTCGTCGGCGATGCGCTGCGCCAGGTCGGCCCGCGGGTTCGGCGGCGCCGGCGGCTTCGGACTTTGCGGGGCGGGAGCCGGGCCGGGCGCGGGCGAAGGTGCCGGTGTGGGCGACGGCGGCGCCTCCGGGTACGGCCGTGGCTGGGGTGCAGGCTCCGCAGGCGCGGGCTGTGCCGGGGGTGCCTCGGCGCCCGGCGGCACGGGGCGGGGCGGTTGTCCCGGATTCGGCGCCGTGATCGGAGCCTCCGGCTCCGCAGGGGCGATCAGTGGCGGCATGCCCGGCGCGCCGCCAGGAATCCCCGGTGCGCCAGGCAGTCCCCCCGGTACGCCGGGCAGTCCCGGTGCGCCAGGAGCCCCACCCGGCGGGGCCTGCCCGGGCGCCGGCTGCTGGCCTTGGGCCGGGATCGCGTGGATCACCGGTCGGATGTAGAGCCGCGCGGTCTGTCCGAGGTTGCGGGCCTCATTGCCGTCGTTGCCCGGCACCGTGATGACCAGGTTGGACCCGTCGACCACGACCTCCGAGCCGGAGACACCCAGCCCGTTGACGCGGGCACTGATGATGTCCTGGGCCTGCGCCAGGGCCTCGCGGGTGGGGGCCGAACCGTCGGGGGTGCGTGCAGTTAGCGTGACGCGCGTCCCGCCCTGCAGATCGATGCCGAGCTTGGGCTTGGCTTGCTTGTCACCGGTGAGGAACACCAGGAGATAAACACCGATCAATAGAACAAGGAAGAGCGTCAGGTAACGGTACGGGTGCACCGGCGTTGAAGACGATGCCACGTTGCTTGGGTCTCCTCAGGTCTGTACGGCAGCACCGCAAAGGGTACGTGGTCGGGCTGAGACCTCAATCGTCAGTCGTCAGTCTTTGGTCTGCCGGTCCGATTCGATGACGGCACCACTCTCGGTGATCTCCGACGGACTCGACGATGCCTCGGGCGTTTCGTCGATGTCGTCGTCCTCATCGTCGAAGTCGTCGTCGGCGTCGATGCGGTCGCGGACGGCCAGCTTCATCCACGTGGTGACCACACCCGGCGCGATCTCCAGGTCGACGGTGTCGTCACCGAGGCCGACGATGGTGGCCCGGAGCCCCGACGTGGTGTGAATGCGGTCCCCGACGGTCAGCGACTCGTGCAGGTCGATGGTGGCCTGCATGGCCTTCTTCTGGCGGCGCGAAGCAAAGAACATGAACGCGCCGAGGATGATGAGCAGGGGCAGGAAGACGACGAGGTCCATCTCAGCAACTGTCTTTCGTGTCGGTCTTGCGGGTGGCAGCCCCCGGACGGACGGGTCACCGGGCGGCCTCTTGGTCATCCAGTGTGCCATCACGGCAGCCGGCGGCCGACCGCCCCGTCAGCGGTCATGGCTGTTAGCACCGCTAAATGCTCGGCCCGGTCTGCGCCGGTGGACCATGTGCCACGGCAGCCGTCAACCACCGAATACGCGCCATTCACCCGCTCTGAGTGCGCATTCCATGCCCGACCGCGGCCCGAACCGACGCTTTCCGGTCGCGCAGAACCCTCCGCCGACTAGGCTCTGACTGGACGCTTCGACGTCGTCTGGGCGTCCCGTCGCCACAACGCCCCCACCCTCGCAGGAGTCAGACGTGAGCACCCTCGAACAGAGCCGCTACCTGGCCACCACCATTCCCGGCCCCAAGTCGGCGGCCCTGATCGAACGCAAGGCCGCGGCCGTATCCACCGGCATCGGGACCACCATGGCCGTCTATGCGGCGCGCGCCGGTGGCGGCATCGTCGAGGACGTCGACGGCAACCGGTTCATCGACCTGGGCTCGGGCATCGCCGTCACCACCGTCGGCAACTCGTCCCCCCGGGTCGTCGACGCGGTCCGCGCCCAGGTGGCCGACTTCACCCACACCTGCTTCATGATCACGCCCTACGAGGAGTACGTCGCGGTCTGTGAACACCTCAACCGGCTGACTCCCGTCCTTGGCGAGAAGCGTTCGGCACTGTTCAACTCCGGGTCCGAGGCGGTCGAGAATGCGATCAAGATCGCCAGGTCCTACACCCGCAGGCAGGCGGTGGTGTCGTTCGACCACGCCTATCACGGCCGCACCAACCTGACCATGGCGTTGACTGCCAAGTCGATGCCCTACAAGCACGGCTTCGGTCCGTTCGCGCCGGAGATCTACCGCGCTCCCATGTCCTATCCCTTCCGGGATGCGGAGTTCGGCAAGGAATTGGCCACCGACGGCGAGCTCGCCGCCAAGCGGGCGCTGAGCGTGATCGACAAACAGGTCGGAGCCGACAACCTGGCCGCGGTCATCATCGAGCCGATCCAGGGCGAGGGCGGCTTCATCGTTCCGGCGGAGGGGTTCCTGCCAGCGCTGCTGGACTGGTGCCGCGAGAACGACGTGGTGTTCATTGCCGACGAGGTGCAGACCGGGTTCGCGCGCACCGGCGCCATGTTCGCCTCCGAGCACGAGGGCATCGACCCCGATCTGATCGTCACGGCCAAGGGCATCGCCGACGGCATGCCGCTATCGGCGGTCACAGGGCGCGCCGAGATCATGAACGCGCCACACGTCAGCGGGTTGGGCGGCACCTACGGCGGCAACCCGGTCGCCTGCGCGGCGGCGTTGGCCACCATCGCGACCATCGAGGCCGACGGACTGGTCGCGCGCGCAGGTCAGATCGAGACCTTGATGAAGGACCGGCTGCACCGCATGCAGGCCGACGACGACCGGATCGGCGACGTCCGCGGGCGCGGCGCGATGATCGCCGTCGAACTGGTGAAGTCCGGCACCACCGAACCCGACGCCGACCTCACCAAGGCGCTGTGCGCGGGCGCGCACGCCGCAGGCGTCATCGTGTTGTCCTGCGGGACGTTCGGCAACGTCCTGCGCTTCCTGCCGCCCCTGACGATCAGCGACGAGCTTCTCGAGGAAGGCCTCGACGTGCTGGCTCTGGTCCTCGCCGACCTCTGACCGTCTCGACTGGATTGGAGCTGGTCTCGTGACGACCGTGCAGAACTTCATCGGCGGCGAGCTGGTCGATTCGGTGAGCGGCGCGACGATGCCGCTCGTCGACCCGTCCACCGGCGAAACCTACGGCACCGCACCGATTTCCAACGAACAAGACATCGACAACGCTTACGCCTCGGCCGCGACGGCGTTCAAGGATTGGAAGCGCACCACGCCGTCGCAACGGCAGAAGGCACTACTTGCCTTCGCCGACGAGGTCGAGAACGCCGCCGACGATCTGGTGGCCGCCGAGGGTCGCAACACCGGAAAGCCCAACCACGTCACGATGGCCGAAGAGATTCCGCCGATGGTCGACCAGATCCGCTTCTTCGCCGGCGCTGCGCGGGTCTTGGAGGGCAGATCGGCCGGCGAGTACATGGAGGGTCACACGTCGTGGATCCGGCGTGAGCCGGTCGGCGTGATCGGCCAGGTGGCGCCGTGGAACTACCCGATGATGATGGCGATCTGGAAGTTCTGTCCCGCCGTGGCCGCGGGCAACACCGTGGTGATCAAGCCCAGCGACACCACGCCGGTGACCACCGTGATGCTGGCCGAACTGGCCACCAAGCACCTTCCACCCGGTGTGCTCAACGTCGTCACCGGTGACCGGGTGACCGGCGCAGGCGTCGTCGCTCACCCGACGCCGGAGATGGTCTCGATCACCGGGTCGGTGGCCGCGGGCCGCGCGGTCGCGGTGAGCGCGGGCGGCCACCTCAAGCGCACCCACCTGGAACTCGGAGGCAAGGCGCCGGTGATCGTGTTCGGCGACGCCGACATCGCCGCCGCCGCAGAGGGAATCGCCACGGCGGGCTACTTCAACGCCGGGCAGGACTGCACCGCGGCGACCCGGGTGCTGGCGCATGCCTCGGTGGTCGACGACCTCACGGCCGCACTCGCCGAGCAGGCCGCGGGCGCAACGACGACCTTCGGCCGCCCCGCCGACGACGAGGACGCCTGGGTGCCCCCGGTGAACAACGTCAACCAGATGGAGCGCGTGCTGAGCTACTTCGACGACGTGCCCGACCACGCGACGATCGCGATCGGCGGGCACCGCCAGGGCGACAGCGGCTTCTACGTGGAGCCGACCGTGATCGGCGGCCTCAAGCAGGACGACCGGCTGATCCAGACCGAGGTCTTCGGGCCGGTGATCACGGTGCAGTCGTTCACCGATGAGAACGAGGCACTGGAGAAGGCCAACGGGGTGGAGTTCGCCCTTGCGTCATCGGTGTGGACCAAGGACGTCTCGACGGCGATCCGGATGTCCAACGCGCTGGACTTCGGCTGCGTCTGGATCAACACCCACATCCCCCTGGTCGCCGAGATGCCCCACGGTGGCTTCAAGTCCTCCGGGCACGGCAAGGACCTGTCGATGTACGGGCTCGAGGACTACACCCGGATCAAGCACGTGATGGTCTACACGGGATAGGTCGTCCTAGTGGGCGGTGCCGGTGTGGCGGCGGCCGAACATGCCGACCCGGTTGCGCCACCCCAGCGACTGCGTGGGCTCGTCGTCGTCCATCACGGCCGCTGACGGTTCCCGCTCCATCGCGACGGGTCGACGGGCGTACTCGACGTCACGCACGGAGCGGACGGACACGCGGCCCAGGGCGAATGCACCCAGGAACACGATCAACGCGCCGAGTCCGTAGAAGTACGACAGCTCGAGCCAGACGCGTTGGGTGTCACTGGACGCGACGGGCGTGCCCACGTCCCCCAGCGCCAGCGGACCGGCGAACGCGCGGCCGACCACGAACCACGCCCCAGCAACGACGGTCAGCCAGCCGCCGAGCATGGCGGCTGCACGGTTGCGCGAAACCAGCAACAGCACGCCGCCCAATGCCGTCGCGGCCCCTGGCAGCACTTCCAGCCACCCTCGAGCCGCCGACCAGTCCTGGCCGGGGCTGAAGGAGAAGTCGAAGTGGGGGCCGACGAACGGAACCGCCGCACCCCAGATGCCAAGCAGGATCAGCAGGAATCCACTGGCTGCGCCCCGGCTGCGCGGCATGCGCAGTCGGCCGCCTCGGACCCGGTCGCGAGTATCGATGTCGTTCACGTGTTCCTCCTCAGTCGCCTGCAGACATACCCATCCGGCGCTGGCGCCAACCAGGGCGGTCGGAGCGCCGCTGCCTGGCCCGGAACGCCGCCATCGGCCAAATGTCGCTCAACACGCCAGCAAAGGTTGTTTTTCTCGGTAGCATGCGTTCGTCGGGGGGTTACCACGACGAGCTTGGACAAATTCAGGCCGTGCGTCCGCACCGTCTCCGCGGCCAGGGCGACGACCACAACGAGTGAGTGCAACGCAGTGGACTGGATGCGTCGGTGGTGGCGACAGCCCGATCATTTCGCCTGGCTGTCGGGGTATCTGGCTGCACGCAACCTGCAGCGCTTCACCCGGTACATGATTGCCTGCACCGTCTTCATGCTCGGCCTCGCACCCTTGCTCACGCTGCTGGGCACCGCCAGCCCCGACGACGTGCTGTTTCGCGTCGGCGCAATGGCGATAATCGCGTGCTGCGCGGTCATGGCCCTGCTGTGGCTCGCCCGGTGGCCGACCCGTGCTCAATCGACGACGTTCGCGATCACGTCGAACGCGTGCATCGCAGCGTCATGCGTCACCCAGCCCAACCCCGCAGAGGGCATTCAGGGTGCCACCGCATTCGTAGCGCTCGCCGGTTACGTCGCGTTCTTCCACACCGGCCGATATCTCGCCTTGACTCTTCTCGTGGCGACGATTACCGCAACGATCCTGGCCATTCAGCTCAGCGAATCCGTCGGCCTTGCGCTCACCCTGAGCAAACTCGTCGTGCTCTTCGTGAGCGTCCTGGCGGTGCCATTCTCCGCCCAGGTGCTGGTGCACATCCTTGGCACCGACGCACTCAAGTCCGACACCGATCCCCTGACCGATCTGCCCAACCGGCGCGCCTTCCACCGATCGGTGCGGGCGATGGCGGCGGAGTCGATCGGCAACGGCTCGGCCGTCCTTGCGGTCGTGATGGTGGACCTGGATGCCTTCAAGCGCGTCAATGACACCGCGGGGCATGCCGCTGGCGATCAGACCCTGATCGCGGTGGCGGGCATCCTCAGGCGTACGCGCCGGGGCAACTCGGTCACGGCTCGCGTCGGCGGCGAGGAGTTCGTGGTCGCAGTGGTCGACGCCGAACAGAGCGCAATCGGGATGGCGGAACGACTGCGTCGCGAGATCGGCGAGTTGTCGTGGAACGTCACGGCCAGCATCGGTGTGGCCACGGCCTCACTGGCGCGGGTCCCCGAGGCCGGGGTGCGAACCCTCGTCCAAGGTCTGGTGGAGTCCGCCGACCGGGCCATGTACAGGGCCAAGCGCGCGGGCGGCGACCGGGTGTACGTCGTGGGCCGACTTGGCGAGGGCTACGTCAGCAGCCCGACCGCGAGCAGGACGACGGCCACCAACGGAAACGCACCCTGGACCACCGCCGAGCGGGCCTTGTCCGGCGACGACACCAGGAGAACGACGGCGGCAGCCAGCATCGACCCGACACCGGCGAAGGCCAGGGCCGCGCCGACCGGCATACCTCCCGAGATCGTGAACCCGACGCCGATCCCGGTGACGATCGCCAGGAAGAGGTTGTAGAACCGTTACACCTGAGTGAGCGATAGTGATCATTTCAGGCGCTCTCCTTGCGGAGTTCCTTTGTCGCGGTTGCGACTCCGGTTTTGGCCTCATTGCTCGTGGCCGCCCGTTGTCGGGTGGTCTTACGTGAGCTCCCCAGGCCGCCGGTGGTTCCGAAGGTC
>NZ_JAVRPS010000054.1:0-3970 GCF_032162105.1 Mycobacterium sp.
GTGCGCCAGCGACGGCTCACCCACCTGGATCGGCTGGAACCGGCGCTCGAGCGCAGCGTCCTTCTCCAGGTGCTTGCGGTACTCATCGAGGGTCGTCGCGCCGATGGTCTGCAGCTCGCCACGGGCCAGCATCGGCTTCAGGATCGAGGCCGCGTCGATGGCGCCTTCGGCGGCGCCGGCACCGACCAGCGTGTGGATCTCGTCGATGAACAAGATGATGTCGCCGCGGGTGCGGATCTCCTTCAGGACCTTCTTCAGGCGCTCCTCGAAGTCACCGCGGTAGCGGCTGCCGGCGACGAGCGCACCGAGGTCGAGGGAGTAGATCTGCTTGTCCTTGAGCGTCTCGGGCACCTCGCCCTTGACGATCGCCTGGGCCAGGCCCTCGACGACGGCGGTCTTGCCGACGCCGGGCTCACCGATGAGGACAGGGTTGTTCTTCGAACGTCGGGAGAGGATCTGCATGACCCGCTCCATTTCCTTCTCGCGCCCGATGACCGGGTCGAGCTTGCCCTCCCGAGCGGCCTGCGTGAGGTTGCGGCCGAACTGGTCGAGCACGAGCGAGGTGGACGGGGTGCCCTCGGCGGGGCCACCGGCTGCGGCGGCCTCCTTGCCCTGATAGCCGGACAGCAGCTGGATGACCTGCTGGCGGACCCGGTTGAGGTCGGCGCCGAGCTTGACCAGCACCTGGGCGGCAACGCCCTCGCCCTCGCGGATCAGGCCGAGCAGGATGTGCTCGGTCCCGATGTAGTTGTGGCCGAGCTGCAGCGCCTCGCGCAGGCTCAGCTCGAGGACCTTCTTGGCTCGAGGGGTGAACGGGATGTGCCCGCTCGGTGCCTGCTGGCCCTGACCGATGATCTCCTCGACCTGGCTGCGGACACCCTCAAGGGAGATGCCCAGCGACTCCAGCGACTTGGCGGCCACACCTTCACCCTCATGAATCAGTCCCAGGAGGATGTGCTCAGTGCCGATGTAGTTGTGGTTCAGCATCCTGGCTTCTTCTTGTGCCAGGACGACGACGCGACGAGCGCGGTCCGTGAAGCGTTCGAACATCGGTGGTTACCTGCTCTCCATAGGTAGCGCAACTCTTGGAACTACCCCGTACGGCGTCCCGCATCCTGCACCTGCCGTCCACTCTAATGGGCGGCGGCCCGGGCTGCCCTGCCTGTCCCTGGCTGATCCAGTGCGTCGGCGTGGTGAATCCCGCGCTGCAAGAGACCAACGCCTGGTAGGCGTCAAACGTTTCCGCCGTGGGCGCCGATGAGTTCGCCGCTAGCGAAAGCGCGCACAGACCCGGAAACGATCGCCGAGTCTGTGGCAACGTTTGTTTACGTTGCCGCGTGAAAGGCGTCGATGACGTCGGCCGGAATGCGTCCGCGGGTGGAGACATTGTGTCCATTGCGGCGTGCCCAGTCCCGGATGGCGGCACTCTGTTCCCTGTCGATGGAGGCCCGGCCACGGCCGGAACCGGCCGAACGGCCCCTTCTGCGGCCACCGACGCGTCGGCCGGCTTCGACCCATTGCTTCAGTTCGTTTCGAAGCTTTGCGGCATTCTTGGACGAAAGGTCGATCTCGTAGCTCACCCCGTCGATCGAAAATTCGACGGTCTCGTCGGCAGCACCTTCACCGTCGAAATCATCGACCAAGGTGACGGTCACTTTTTTTGCCATTACCTCACACTGACCCTTCTGCCTGGGAACACAGTCGTTTGATCTCGAACCCCGTCACAATGCTGACATAGGAACGCACGCCATTCAACAAGCGATACTATCTCAGTCGATCAGTTGCCGTGTCTGCGCACTATCGGGAACAATACCGTCTCCCTAATCGACAGGCCCGTCAGGGCCATCAACAAGCGGTCGATACCCATTCCCGTGCCCGTGGTCGGTGGCATCGCATACTCCAATGCGGCAAGGAAATCATCGTCGAGAAGCATTGCCTCGTCATCGCCTGCCGCCGCCGCACGGGCCTGGGCTTCGAATCTTTCCCGTTGAATCACGGGATCGATCAGTTCGGAATAACCGGTGGCCAACTCGAACCGTCGGACATACAGATCCCACTTCTCGGTCACACCGGGAATGCTGCGGTGTGACCGCGTGAGAGGCGTCGTCTCGATGGGGAAGTCACGGACGAAGGTGGGGGCCCACAGAGTCTCGCCGACGGTGTGTTCCCAGAGTTCCTCGACCAGTTTTCCGTGCCCGTAACCGCGGTCGCGAGGGATCTCGACGCCCAATCGGTCCGCAATCGACCACAAGTGCTCGGCAGGTGTGTCTGGGGTGATCTCCTCACCCAGTGCCTGCGACAGCGAGGGATACATTTCGACGATCGCCCATTCTCCGTCGAGATCGTAGGTGGAGCCATCTGGCAGTGGCACCGCTCGGGTGCCAATCGCCTCGTCGGCGACCTCCTGAATAACCTCGCGCGTCATGATGGCGGAATCATCGTAGGTTCCGTACGCCTGATATGTCTCCAGCATCGCGAATTCCGGTGAATGCGTGGAATCCGCACCCTCGTTTCGAAACACCCGATTCAACTCGAAGACCTTCTCGAAACCTCCGACCAAGCACCGCTTGAGGAACAACTCCGGTGCGATCCGAAGGAAGAGGTCTGCATCGAGGGCATTGGAGTGCGTCACGAATGGCCGGGCGGCAGCACCACCCGCAAGTGTCTGCAGCATCGGAGTTTCGACTTCGAGGAAGCCTCGCCGTTCCAGTGCGGAACGCACGGCGCGCACGACTGCGATCCGTTGCCGTGCGATGGTCCTGGCCTCCGGCCGGACGATCAGGTCGACGTACCGTTGCCGCACGCGCGATTCCTCGGTCATCTCCTTGTGCGCGACGGGAAGTGGCCGCAGGGCTTTCGAGATGATTTGCCAGGAATCGGCAAGCACAGACAATTCGCCGCGTCGCGAACTGATCACCTCACCGTGCACGAAGACGATGTCGCCGAGGTCGACGTCGGACTTCCAGGCGTCGAGTGATTCGGCGCCCACCTTGTCGAAACTGACCATCGCCTGCAGTTGTGTGCCGTCACCTTCCTGCAGCGTCGCGAAGCAGAGCTTCCCCGAATTTCGAGCAAACACCACGCGGCCCGCGAGACCGACGTCCTGTCCGGTCTCCGTGCCCGCAGGCAGGTCGGGGTAGCTCTGGCGGACCTCGGCGAGGGTGTGGGTGCGCGCCACCTCGACGGGGTACGGGTCCCGGCCTTCGGCGAGCAGCCGCTCGCGCTTGGCCTGGCGGATCCGAAACTGCTCGGGAAGGTCGGGATCGGATGTCGCGGCCGGGGCCGCTCCGGTGTCGGGCCTATCAGCTGAGCTCACGGGGTGCCAGCTTAAATGAAAGTCATGTCCCCCGAATTCGATGCGTCACGCGTCGCCGCGCTGGCCGACCAGCCACTCGACTGGCGATACAAGGGCATACCGGCGTCCTGGTGGGGTCGAACGCCCGCGCAGGTGTCCGCCGCGGCGTCCGATCCGTTCGACGACGGAGCCGTCGGCCCGCTGTGCGTGCTCCGCGAATCGGCCCTGGCGCACAACCTCGAGACGATGGCCGACTGGTGCCGCGAACACGGCGTCGAGCTGGCTCCGCACGGCAAGATGCACATGGCCCCGCAGCTGCTCACCCGCCAGCTCGACGCGGGCGCCTGCGCGGTCACCGTGGCCTCCGTGAGCCAGGTGCGGACCTACCGGGCGTTCGGGGTGCGCGACGTCATGCTGGCCAACGAAGTGGTCGACGACGGCGGCGTGGCCTGGCTGGGCCGCGAGCTGGACGCCCATCCCGACGTCGGCCTGGTGTGCTGGGTGGATTCGGTGCGTGGGGTGGAGCTGATGACTGCCGCGCTGGCGGCCGCGGGCGTCGGTCGGCAGCTCGACGTCTGCGTGGAGGTCGGCATGAGCGGCGGCCGCACCGGCTGCCGGGGCGCCGACGCGGTCGACGCGGTGGCACGCGCGGCGGCCGATTCGGAGCGGCTGCGA
>NZ_JAVRPS010000055.1:0-10059 GCF_032162105.1 Mycobacterium sp.
ATCCACATTATTGACACCATCGTCAGTACATCGGAAACGCGAAGCGCGTCGCGAACGTGCGGAATGCACTGCCGGGCGCACCACTCACGCGGACGAGTACGAAATCACTGGTTGACAACGTGGCCACACACGTTTGCCACATCTCCGATGGCGAGCTCCGTGGCGACCGCGACCGCGGCGGCCGCGGCCGCGGCCGCGGCCCAGCGTGCCTCGTCGAGATCGCCTGGCTGGCCGCGTTCGGCCAATGTCGCAGCCAACTGCGCCCGCGCCTGCGCTAGATACACCCGTGTCCCGATCGCTTCCAGGCTGGCGGCTGCCTGACGCAGCAGATCGATCGCACCGTCGAGGTCGCCCATCACGCGCCTGATCACACCGGCGAAATGCAGCGGCGAGCCGATGTTGAGCGGTCCCGCCGTGCACAGCGGAACGTCAGCGATGTCCTCTATTAGTTGAAGGATCCGGTCCCGGTGACGCGCATCGATGCGTGTGACAGCGATACCGGCCATCCCAAGTAGTGCCGTGTAAAAGCCGCCGCGACAGGGGGCGTCGAAATCACGCGCCGCCAGACGATCTAGCCATCCCAGTGCTTCAGGGATCCGACCCGCGGTCGCGAGTGTCGCGGCGGCCGCCGCCCACGCGCCGAGGTCGGGGAACACTTCCGCGGCAACGACGCAGAGGTCCGCATGATCACCGAGCCGACCGGTCTGCACCGCGAGGGACACCCGCAGGGCAGGCGCCCACGCCGACACGTCAGCGTCGCCCAGCGTTTGGAGCACGGCATCGAACCGGTCGGCCCCGCTGCTCGCAGCATCGATACGCCCGAACGCTACCTGCGCAAACGACCGGCCAACCAGCGGAAGGGCAAGCAGAAAGGGCTCGCGCAGCTGCTCTGCGGCACGTGTCATTCGGTCCGCATGCCGCATCGCCGCATCGCCGCATCCAGCTGACCCTGCCGGAGCTTCCCGGTCAGGAGGATGAGATCGGCGAGCACCTGTTCACGGCCCGACTTCAAGTCGGCCGCCACCGAGAACCAGGCGAGCATCTCATCGTGCAGTTCAAGGCGTAGCGACGCGTACGCGGCGGCCGGCGTGCGTCGGCGAGGGTTGAGTCAGCCGAGCAACGCTGGCAGCGGGACGTGCATCAAACCGCAAGCCGCGCCCAGTAATGCGGATTGTTCACCCTGTCGCTTTCGGCCGTCACGACCTGCGTTACCAGATGCTTTCGATGCCCGAGCCGGAACGGGGACCCCAGCCGACATGCCCCCCGGGGTCGGCAACCCCGGTGCCCTGGTAGCTGTGGCTGAGCACTTCTCCCGTCTCCGAGACGCTGGTCAGCCCGACCTTGGGTAGGTAGTCGAAATCCGGGGGTATGAAGTCACCGTTCCATTCGGCGGCGACAAGATGGCTCAGACCATTCCACCCGTTGCCGATCACATTGCCGGAGTTGGTCTTCCAGCTGACGAAGTCCCGGTTGCGGTAGTTGTAGCCATACCACCGCAGGTCACCGTTGGGCATGACCGCGAACACGGCCTGCGGAGCGACGGCGACGTGCTGAAACTGCGCCCAGCCGTTTCCGATCTTGCGGCCCGAACCAGGCTGCAGTCCGAACGCGCCGTCCTGGGTGCCGAACGCATACCAGTACATGTCGCCCGCGCGGTCTACGGCCATGAACGAGACGTCGTCCAGTCCTTCCTCCTGGGTGTGGTTCAGTGCTACCGCGACGTGAACGAAATCGCCCCAGCCGTCAGCGATCTTGGTTCCCGATTCCGAAGACCACCCCGTCGACGCCCCGGGGTCGTCCTCCCCCTTGCCGGTGTAGCGATACAGGTACAGACCGCCGTCTTCTTTGATCGCGGCCAGCACCCCGTAGTCGCCCAGCCCCAACCAGGTGATCGCACCCCAACCATTCCCGATTGCGTTGCCCGAGTTGGCACCCCAGGCTGGAAACCCTCCGTAATCAGGATCGTCGTCGGCAAGCATGCGGTACCACCGCAGGAATCCCGCGTCGTCGATGCCGTAGTGCACCGGCGGGGTAGGAAAGGCCTGGGCGGAGAACGGGTCGGTTCGCTCCCAGATGATCTGTCTACCCAACGTGAGCAGCCGAAGTGTCATGAGCTTCCCCCTTGCGAGTGACTCGGTCAGTCAGCGACGTCGTACGGCCGCCAGTTGGCGAATTCGTCCATCCCCAGTGGGCCGAGTTTCGCGGCCGAAACCGCTTGGCTTGACCCCTCCAAACGGTACATCGGCGTCGAGGTACCGCGTCGGCGAAACCGATTTGAGTCAGCCGAGCAACGCGGGCAACGGGACGTGCATCAAACCGCAAGCCGCGCGCAGTAATTCGGCCTCCGGCGGCGCGACTTCGCCATCCTCGAGCACTGCCACCACCATCGCCTCGACGAGCGCTTGCTTGGCTCTGGGCTCCAATGCGTCCAGCACGGCCCAGCCCGCGTCGAGCGTCTGCTGCTGCGGAAGCGCCAGTTCGACGAAGGGCAGCCGTAGCTCGCGAGGCAAGTTCGCCATCACGCCGTGCGTGCGGTTTGCCGAAGCCTCGTTCGACCCGCCGCTCGACCGGCCAGACCGCTCTGAATCCTGCAGCCGTCGCCCGTAACCAGCAGGTCCAGGGCACCCAAACCCAGGCGGCTCATGCAACTCCGTGGTTGCACTGGGTCGGCGAGTAACTGCTAACTTCGAAACGTGCACACCCAGTTCGAGTTCGACTTCGCAACGACGGCGACACCGGACCAGGTCATCGAGCTGATGACGGACTTCTCATCGAACCGGCCGCACCGCTGGCCGGCGTCGTCGGCGAAAGCCTTCGAGGTGTATCACGTCGGCGACACCGACGCCGACATCCGCGAAGGCCAGGACTTCCCGAAGCTGTGGGCCAGGTGGCACTACGACTGGTCCGTCCCCGGCTCGGTGACGCTCACCGTGGTCGAGAGTGATGCGCTTGCCACGGGCAGCTTCATGACGCTGACCGCCACGCCGGTGCACGGCGGCGGCAGCTCGGTGCACGGCATGTGGGAGCAGACGTCGAAGAACGTCATCGCGCTGGCCGGGGTTACCCTCATGCGGTTCGTCGGCCCGCGGTTCCTGTCGACCTACTACAAGAAGGTCTACGACGGGCTGGTGACTCAGACCTGATACGGGGCAACGGGTCCGGTTCGTGATCTCACGTTTCAGGCTGCCGGCGCGACGCGGCCTCAATCGTCCGTGAACGTCGCGGGTCACTGGCCCGCCGTCAGTTCGAATCTTGGGACGTGTCAGTGCTGCTCGACGCCGAGGAAGACGCCGACGACGTTGAGCTCGCGCTCTGCGCGCCGGTGTTTCCGACTTCATCGCTGTCCTGCTCGGCCGTATTCTTTGGCGCGGTACCGGCCCCATCTCTGACTTCCGCCTTCGTAGACGTGTCCGTGCCGCTGACGACATTGAGCAGCGGACCTCTACGGATCGCTGTGTCCTCAATGGACGTCTCGGGTAGGTGCACCGTCGGGGGATCAGATTGACCGCCCGGGGAGATCGGACCGTTGTCACCGCGCACAGAGTTCGCGTCCCCGTTGGGCCGCAACGCGCTGTCGACAGCGTTCGTAACGACCGCATTCTTTGGCGCAGTACTGGCCGCGACTCCGGTGTCGGTTTTCGTCGATGTGTCCTCGTCCTCGATCGCCGCGGCCGATGGAATCGCGTTCGCCGACGTCTGCTGTATTGCCGTATCTGGCGGGTCCGGCGTCGGCCAGTGGAACTGACCCCCGGAAAGGATGGGACCGTGGAACGGACCTGTGTCATTGCGCGAATATCCAGCGTCGATGATGGGCCGCAACACGCTGTCGATTGCGTTGACGAGGTCCGCGTGAACACCGATGATGCGCAGCGGCTCAGTCAACGGCAGGTGCTCTGCCCGACCCAAATAGGTCGTGGTGGTTGCACCCTTGGAGTTGGTCGCAACCGTGATGTCCTCGGTCGGTATCGCATACGGATTCAGGCTCCCCGTCGCTGCATGACGGTAGGCAACCCCGAAGAGGGCGTTGAGGTCGGCGATCAGATTCCACGGCCTGTCTGGGAAGTCGGCTATGCCGTCGTACTCATATGTGAAGACCACCAAGTCGTACCGGCTTTCCACCGGCCCCAGCACGGTGTAATCCAGTATCGGAATGTAGGTCCCCGGTGCGAAGAGAACACTGAACAACCCTCCGCGCTGCTCGGGATCACCGTTCACCAGGAACGACAGCTGGCTTCGCGGCGGGGCGTTGGGATCATTCTCCAGCTTGGCTCGCACGGCGTCGGTCGGCAACGACCCCTGGGAGTTGCCAATCACCAACATCGGCCCACTGGTGTTGGTGATCGCGGTGTCCAGATGGGCTTTTCCCGTCGCCACTGACTGGCCCATCGTTGGTGTACCGATCCCGGAAAACGGCCCGATCGTCTGAGGGTAGGGAACATCGACAAAGGTGTACTGAGCAAAGTACTGGGCATTCAAGGGATAGACCGGTGTACTTATCCACCCACTCAGATACGACGGGATCGGCGTACCCCCGAGCTGCAGCGCGGTGTCAGCGCGGGCGGTCGATGGAACCAACGCAATTCCAACGGCCGCGGTTATAGCCGCGATGAGCATGCTTGTCCGCATTTTGTCCCCCCGCCCGGCGCACCCGGTCACCGGTGATCTCCCACCGCGACTATGCGGGTTGGTGCAACACTTCGCTCTGTAACTGACGCGATTGACGAAAACCGAGTGACGTCGCTACGCGAATTCCTTGACCACCTCGGCGACGCGGCGCACCTGGTCGATGTCGGAACTCGTCGGAATCAGGTGCACCTCGTCGGTGCCGATGTCCTCGAACCGGTGCAACGCATCGAGCAGCTCCTCGTCGGTACCGGCGAAACCGGTGGTGGGCGCCATCGCGTCGACGAATTCGGCGGGGATCCAGTTCATGTACCGGCGGAGGTGGCGGTGCACCTGGGCGCGGGCCTCCTCGCCGTTGCCGAGCGCGAACCAGAACGACGTCGCCAGATGCGGTTTGGGCTTGCCCGCCTCGGCCCAGGCCGCGCGGGCGACGTCGTACAGCTCGTTCTGCTTGTCGACGTCGAGGTCGAGGGTGGTGCCGGCCAATCCCTCGGCCCAAGTCGCCGCGCTGCGCAGGGTCTTCGGTCCGATGGTGCCGACGAGCAGTTGCGGTCCGCCGGACTGCACCGGGGGCGGACCGACCGGCAGCACGGATTCGGTGATCTTCTCGCCCGCCCAGACCCGCTTCATGATGGCGACCCGGTCGGCCATGTCCCGCATGGTCTGCGTGGCGGGGTCCGCGCCGACGGCCCGGTAGTCCTCATGGCGGCCACCCACGCCGAGACCGACGGTGAGCCGCCCACCGCTGAGCATGTCGCCGGTGGCCAGCGCCTTTGCCAGCATGACGGGGTCGTGCAGCTGCGGGACGATCACCGTCGTCACCAGGCGCACCCGATCGGTCAGCGCCGCCATGGCTCCGAGCAGCGTCAGCGAGTCCGGGTTGTCGAACGCGATTCGCTCGCCCCAGCACAGCGACGCGAACGGTCCGCCGTCGATGAGGCGGGCCCACGACGTCAGCGTCGCCGCGTCGAGGTTGGGTTCCATCACCGGCAACGTCATCCCGATCTGCACGACCGGATTCTGGCATGCCGCGCGTGGCAGCATGGGCGGCATGCCGATCAGCGCGAACTCAGTTGCCCACGTCCGCCTCACGGTCACCGACATCGAGCGGTCCAGGAAGTTCTACGAATCGGTCTTCGGCTGGCCCGTTGCGCTCGAGGTGCCCGAGGACGCCGACGACGCGACCCGCGAGCAGATGAGCTTCCTGTACGGCGGCGTCCTCTACGACATCGGTGGCACGATGATCGGACTGCGGCCGGGCGCCGACGACAGCTTCGACGAGGACCGGGTGGGCCTGGACCACCTGTGCCTGCAAGTGGCGAGCAAGTCCGAATTGGAGTTGGCCGCTGCACATCTCGATGAACTCGGCATCGCCCACGAGCCGATCAAGGACATCGGCCGCAGCTACATCCTCGAGTTCCGCGACCCCGACTTCATCGCCTTGGAGCTGATCGCGCCGAAGTGATCAGCGGGTGAGCCCGGCCACCTTCAATAGTTCGGGACGGCGCAGGACCAGGCCCACCCACATCAGCACGCCGAAGTAGACCGCGAACAGGATGGCGCTGAACAGCGGGGCCTCGACGCGCATGTTCGCGGTGACGGCGCCCCCGAGGTACGCGGTGATGCCGAGTGCGCCGAGCACGGCGGTACGCGGAATCGCGTACACGACAATGCAGACGCTCAGCACGATGCCCATGATCAGCGCCTGGCTTGCGGGGAAGCCGAGTGCTGCGGTGCCCTCCTTGACCTGGGCCACGCCGGCCAACTTGCCTGCGGCGTCGAACACCAGGAAGGCGCCGATGAGGACGCTGATCCCGATGCCGACCTTCTGGCGCATCGGCCGCTTGGCGGGAGCGTCGGCGTGGGTACTGGTGGAAGAAGAGACGGTCATGGTGGCTGCTCCTTTGGTTGGTGGATGATTTCCGTACCAGAGCAGACCGCGGCTGCCCGGAAAACTCATCGCCACCCGCCAGCGGGGGTTATCCCCCGCCAGAATCTCGGGGAATCGCCGTGTCGGGCGGGGCCGTCAGTCCATAGGTTGAAGGCATGGTTGCAGTCACCACCCCCATCGACGCGGTTCCCGCGCCACCCATCGACACCGACGACACCGTCGAGACCCCGCGCTCCCGGCCGCTGGGCCTGGTTCCCACCGCGTCGATGATGACCGGCGCCGCGATCGGCGTGGTGTGGTTCTGGATTCCCCTGTCGCTGATGGTCATCGCCGTCTCGTCCATCCCGTCGGTGATCGGCTTCGTGCTCGCAAGCGTCGCCTTCATCTATCTGATGCGTGGCGTCGAGTGGGTGGAGCGCGTGCGCAGTGAGGCCGTGTTCGGTTTCGAGATTCCGATACCGCCCCGGAAGATGTCGCAGTACAACGGCTTTCAGCGTTGGGCGCATCAACTGTGGCTGGACGTCAGCAGCGTCAAATTCTGGAAGGGGACCGCGCATCACTACCTGCGCCTGATCTACGACATCCTGGCCACAGGCGTCGCGTTCGCCCTGTTGGTGGTCGCCTTCGTCGGACCCGCGGCGGCGATCGCGATCAGCCGGAGCGATGACACCGTCGGCCTGTCGTTCATCTCGCCGCCGCTGGCGTTCGTGCTGGCCATCGTCGCACTCGCGGCCGCCGCGGCCATCCTGGTGTTCGCCCCGGCCGTCGACGCAGCGATCGACCGCTGGCTGCTGCCGCCGTCGGCCACTGCCGCCCTGCAATACCAGGTCAGCGCCCTGGCCGACGCCCGGCAGGGTGCGGTGTCTTCGGCCCAGACCGAGCGGCACCGCATCGAACGCGACCTGCACGACAGCGTCCAGCCCCGTCTTGTCTCGCTGGCCATGACGATCGGCCTGGCGCAGACCAAGCTCGACAACGACCTTCCCGAGGCGCGCAAGCTCATCACCGAGGCCCAGAACGACGCCAAGAGCGCTCTGGTCGAGTTGCGCAACGTGGTGCGCGGCATGGCGCCGACCATCCTGGCCGATCGCGGCCTGGACGCTGCGCTCTCCTCGGTGGTGCAGCGCACCGAAACCTCGGGCGTACCAACGGCACTGAACATCTACCTGCCGTATCGGCTACCCGACGAAGTCGAATCGGTCGCCTACTTCGTCGTCGCCGAGGCCCTGACCAACGTCGCCAAGCACGCGCACGCCACTCAGGCGGTGGTGACGGTGCGGTTCGACGAACCGAGCAACGCGCTGCACGTCTCGGTGTTCGACGACGGCGTCGGCGGCGCGGACGTCAGCGACGGTGATGACGCAACGGGACTTCGGGGCCTCGAGGAACGCGTGCGGGCGGCCCGCGGCACCTTCATGGTGACCAGCCCCGTGACCGGCCCCACCATCGTCTCGGCGGTGCTGCCATGCGCATCGTGATCGCCGAGGACTCCGCGCTGCTGCGGGCCGGCATCGAGCGGATCCTCACCGACTTCGGCCACGACGTGGTGGCGGGCGTATCCGATGCGACGAACCTGCTGCGGATCGTCAACGAGCTCAAGCCCGACCTCGCGATCCTCGACGTCCGGATGCCACCGACGTTCACCGACGAGGGCATCCGGGCGGCCGCTCTGCTGCGCAGCCAGAACCCGGAGTCGCCGGTCCTGGTCCTCTCGCACTACGTCGAGGAGCGCTACGCCGCCGACCTGATCGCCTCGGACACCAAGGGATTCGGCTACCTGCTGAAGGACCGGGTGGCCGACGTGCCCACCTTCCTCGACGCCGTCACGGTCGTGAGTGGCGGCGGCACCGTGCTGGATCCCGAGGTGGTCTCCCAGATCCTGGTCCGGTCCCGCCGCCGGTCGGCCCTCGACGAACTCACGCCACGCGAGCGAGAGGTCCTGCAACTGATGGCGGAGGGAAGGACCAACTCCGCCATCGCGGGCGCCCTGCATGTCTCGGTCGGCTCGGCCGAGAAGCACATCGCCTCGATCTTCGCCAAGTTCAACCTCGCCCCCGACGACAGCGAGAACCGCCGCGTGCTGGCGGTCCTGCGCTACCTCGAATCCTGAACCGCTGAAAGGGCTTCCATCGTGACCACCATCGCTCCCCCGCCGCCCGCGCCCGCCGCTCCGCCACCGCTGTCCCCCGGCGGACGCACCGCGGTACGCGTGCTGATCGTCGTGGCCGCCACGGTGTTGCTGATCGGAACGGTGAGCAGTCTGGGCGTCGCCGCGTTCGGGCTGAGCGCGCTGCGCGTGTCCAACGACACCCAGCCGCTGCCCGCGGCCATGCGGTCGCTGACGGTCGATACCGCCGACACTACGACGCTCATACGCATCGTCGCCGACCGTGACGCGCACGAACCCCGCGTCGACCTCCGCCAGGTCGACAGCAGACGGTCGTCCGAAGCGGCGGTGTCGGTCACCAACGACCCCCTGGGCACGCGGGTGAGCGTCGCGCCGCAGTCGGGTTCGTTCATGGACTGGCATCGCGGCGCTCAGCTCACCGTGACACTGCCGCCCGAACTGGCCCGCCGGCTGTCGGTCACCGTCCAGCAGGAGGACGGGCTGCTGATGGCCCAGGCAGATCTCGACCAGTTGGTCGCCCGAACGATCGATGGAGCCGTCATGCTGAGCGGCTCGGCGCGGCGCATCGAGATCGTCAGCCAGGACGGGTCGGTGCTCACTCGCGATCCGATCTCGGTCAGCGAATCGTTCAGCGCCACCTCTACCGACGGGGACATCTCGGCGGACTTCAAGGACGCCGCGCCGCGCACCGTTGACGCGACCTCCAGGGACGGCGACGTCACCATCGCGCTCCCGCCGCGCGGGCCCTACCTGGTCGATGCGAACAACGAGAACGCCGACGGGACAACGGTCGTCCGGGTGCCGCAGACGTCCGACCGCGACTCCGCTGCATCACTGGTCACCGCGCGGTCCGACGGCGGCGACGTGTCCGTCACGACGCTGGGTCGCGGCTGAGCACTGGCCCTCGTGGCACCGACATATGAACCGTCAATGAATCCGTTGATCGATCACCGAAGGGTCGGCAGACTGTGAACATGACGACATCGCAGGTCAGCGGTTCGGCTAGGCGACAGGCTGCACTCGGCGAGCGGCCGCGGATGTTTCGGGCCGAGGGCTCACCGATCCGGGCCGCGCTCGTCGACGACGAGCGCGCCCTGACCAACCTGATTCGAATGGCGCTACGTGACGAGGGGTGGGGAATCGACGCCGCACACGACGCGGCGGAGTTCGACGAACTCGTCGCACAGTTGCGGAGCGTGTTGCGCCGGTCGGCCTACCCAACCCCCGCACATTACGAGGCACTCACCGTCGGCGATCTCGTATTGGACGACGCCAGTCGGACGGTAGCGCGGGCCGGCGCGTCGATCCCGCTGACCTCCACGGAATTCGAGCTGCTGCACTACCTCATGTGCCACCCGAGACGGGCGGTGAGCCGCAAGGAGATCCTCGACCGGGTCTGGAACTACGACTTCGGCGG
>NZ_JAVRPS010000056.1:0-6234 GCF_032162105.1 Mycobacterium sp.
GCCGTGTCGACCACCTGTTCGCAGTTGTCGAGCACCAGCAGCAGCTTCCGTGGGCACAGAAACTCGACCAGAACCTCGCGCAAAGGTCGGGCAGAGTCGTCGCGCACACCGAGACTCTCGGCGACGACGTCGACCAACATGGACCCGTCCCGTAGGTCACCCAGCTCGACCAGCCACACGCCGTCGGGGAAATCCCGCCGTGCCTCGGTCGCGGCCCGCAGCGCCAGCCGGGTCTTGCCGACCCCGCCGATCCCGGTCAACGTCACCAGTCGCGACGCCGACAACAAGCTGCTCACTTCGGACAGCTCGGTGCGCCGACCGACGAAGCTCGTCAGCTCCAGTGGAAGGTTGCCGAGCGGACGGCGCGCACCGGCCGCTACCACCCGTGCTTCAGGTCGGCCTGACTCCGGTTCGGGCTGCAACAACATTTCGTCGACGGTGAAGCCCTGCCTGCGTTGGAGCCGCTGGATTTCTTCACCCAGCGACGCGGCGGATGGTCGATCGGCCGGGTCACGAGACATTGCCCTTTCGACGATCGTGCACATGTCGTCGGGGATCCCAGTCTCGCGCAGGTCCGGCGCCGACTCACTGGCGATGCGAAGGAACTGCTTCACCATCTGCTCACCGCTGCGGCGTTCGAACGCGGCGTGGCCAGTGAGCGCGGCGAACAGGGTCGCGCCGAGCCCGTACACGTCGGAGAACTCGCTGGGCGGATCACCGCTGAGTGTTTCCGGGGCGGCGAACGCCGGCGAGCCGGTGAAGGTGCCGGTAGCGGTCTTGAAGGCACCGGGAATGTGGGCGATTCCGAAGTCGCTCAACGCCGGCTCCCCATAGTCGGTGAGCAAGATGTTGGCTGGCTTGACGTCTCGGTGCAGGATTCCGCGCTGGTGCGCGGTATGCAGGGCGCCAGCCATCTTCACCCCGAGTCGCACCACCTCGTCCAGCGGAAGGGTACCGAGCTGGCGGATGCGCGCCTCCAGCGAACCTTGCCGGTGGTACTGCATCACCAGATACGGGTGACCGCTCGCGGTTTCGCCGACCTGCAGGACACCCACGATGTTCGGGTGGCCGGTCAGCCGACCCATGGCTCGTTGCTCACGCATGAAACGCTCGCGCTTCTCGTCGAGTTTGGCGGTCAGCACCTTCACCGCCACCACGCGGTCCAGCGCAAGCTGGGTGCAACGGTAGACGACGCCGAAACCGCCACGCCCGACCTCTTCGGCATAGGAGAACCCGGCAGCACTCAACTCCGTGACGACGGCTGAGGTCACGTCGCGCTGGGTCCTGAACGTGTCTTTGTCCATCATCGGCTCCCTGCGATGGCTCGAGCAAACCCCTTGCAGGGCCTTCAACAGCGGGCCGCTGCTACATCCGACCCAGAGCGTCGATCATGGCTACCGACCACGCTGTCGCCGCGAGAACCAGTCGGTCAACGGTTTGAACCTCGGAGACGTTGCTGGGCGTGAGGACTCCGCGCTGCACCTCGGGACACTAAATGGCGATCTTGACGGAGGGCGTCCCGTCGCTGTCACCTCAGTGGGCGCAGCGCTGCCTTCGGGGTGGGGGAGCGGCGCCGAACCGGACGCGGTTGCCACGTCGAATGGGCCAGGGCACTGAGCGCATCGGCGGTCTGGTCGCAGAATCGTTCGTGCTCGGCCAGGCCAAGCGTCAGCGCGCGAACCATGGTGGTGGCGACGAGGAAGTCGAACACCGCGTCCGCGCGCGTGGTGAGTTGCCTTGCGGTGAGGTCGGTTAGGTAGCCGGCTAAGAGCTGGGTCAGCAGTGCCCGAACGTTGCGCTCGGATCGGTTGACGAGCCGCTCGTAAAGACCGTCCTCGCGCTGATAGGCCAACAGCAGACCCGGGAGGGCCGCCCTGGTCACCGGGTCGGCGAGCTGATTGAGGAAGGTCAGCACCCAGGCGCGCAGATCCGTGCGGAGGTCACCGGTGGACTCGGGAACGGCGGCCGGTTCCGCGTGGCCGAACGCCGCGTCCTCGATCAGGGCCTCTCTACTGGGCCACCGGCGATAGATCGTGGGTGCCCCGACACCCGCGCGCCGGGCGATGGCCACGATCGTCGTCGCCTGATAGCCATGCTCGACCAACAGGTCGCGGGCGGCCTGCAGCACGTCGACGTCCTTCTGCGGATCCCGCGGGCGGCCGGGCATCGGCTGGGAGGCGGTGGTCATGCGCAAAAAGTACCCCAAAACGCTAGTTATATTACGTATGACGCTATAACGTAATGCCCCACCGGCCCGAGAGGAGACGCGTTGCCATGCTGACGCCCCACGACGAGATGCTCGCCCATCAGCTGCCCACCACGTTCGATCACGTCTCGCAGAGTGACCTGCGCTGGGTCGAGCGCATCGTGATGTACGGCTTCGACAAGTCCGGCGACATCAACGTGATGACCGGTATGGCGCGCTACCCGAACCGCAATGTCACCGACGCCTACGCGATGGTCACCAAGCGGGGCGGTGAAACCAAGGTGGTCCGGATGTCGACCGAACTCAATCCGCAGACGGGTGCGCTTGGCGTCTACGAGGTCGGGCCCTACACGTACAGCATCGAGGAGCCGCTGCGTCAGGTTCGATCCACCATCGCGCCCAACGAGCAGGGGCTGAGCCTGGATCTGCGCCTGCGCGGCGAATTCGACACCTACGAGCAGACCCCGGCCTTTCACCGCAGCCGCGGCCGGGTTGCCGAAGACGCGCGCCGCTTCTATCAGAACGGACGCCTGGAGGGCTGGATCGACATCGACGGTGAGCGCATCGAAATCGACCCGGAGCGTTGGTGGTTCGGCAGGGACCACTCCTGGGGTGTGCGCAACGGTCCAGGGGGTGGCAGCCTGCCGGACGGTACCGAGAAGCAACCCGTCGAGGTTCCCGAGGGTGTCCTGTACTACATGGGCATCTTCGAGTTCGACGACGAGCTGGTGCATTTCGCGCAGCGCGAGTACAGCGATGGCACCCGCTGGCAGTTCGAGGGGGAGGTGCTTCATCCGACCGAGTCGGGCCGTCCGCACGGGACGATCATCGACGTCGAGCACGACCTGAAGTTCCGCGCCGAGCAACGGGTGATCAGCGGCGGAACGTTCACCGTCCACCGCGGCGACCGCTCGACCAGCACCATCGACGTGAGCCCGCTGTGCGATTTCTGGCCAGGCCTGGCCGGATACGACGAATTCAACGGTTACGCCTCAGGCCATTGGCGGGGCACGGATTTCATCGACGGCTTCACCGTGAACTCCGCCGACCCTGAGGTGGTTCGCCCGGTGAGCCTGGTCAGTGAAACGCTGTGTGAGGTCAGGATGGACGGCAAGGTCGGCCACGGCCTGGTGGAGATGGTGTGCATGGGCGCCTACCCGCGTTACGGCTACATGGGGTGGTAAACGACGTGACGAGCCCGTCGTCTGCGCGCCTGGCCGCCGATGAGTTGCCGGCGACGCTGGAACCGATTCTGCGGTCACGCATTCCGGGCGCGGGCGGTGCGACCATCACCAACTGGTCGCCAACCGAACGCGGATTCTCCACCGAGACATTCCTGTTCGACGTCACCGGGATCGAGGGTGACGAGCCGTCCCTCGGGCTGGTCTTCCGCAGGGCGCCGGAATTCGCGATCCTGCCCGACTACGACCTGCGTCGACAGTTCCTCACCATGCAGCGCCTGGAGCCGTCACCGGTTCCGGTTCCACGGGTGCGGTGGATCGACGCCGGGCCGGATGCGTTGGGCACGCCGTACTTCATCATGGATCGCATCGACGACGTGATCAGCGTGAGCGACTACCCGCCGTATCACCAGACCGGCATCTTCGCCGACACCGACGACGCCGGACGCGCCACCCTGTGGAACGAATGCCTCGACGTCATCGCGTCCGTCCACCAACTCGACCCAACCGAATACCGTTTGGGATTCCTCGATTTGGCGACCTACGGCCAAGCCCCGCCACAACGGCTGGCGAACTTCCTGCGCTATGCCATGACCTGGGCCATCGGTGACGCGCCGATGAATCCCACCTTTGCCCGTGCCCTGGACTGGCTCGACGCCCACCTCTACACCCCGGAGCGGATCACGCTGTGCTGGGGTGACGCCCGCATGTCCAACGTCCTCTATCGGGCAGACCATCGCGCCGTGGCAGCACTCGACTGGGAGATCGCCTACCTCGGGGACCCCGAAGCCGATCTCGCCTGGATGTTCATGACCGACTGGGTCAGCAGCCCGCTGGAGAACCGCGCGCTCGCACCGGGGACGCCCAGTCGCGAGGAGAGTATCGAGCGCTACGAGCGACTGACGGGACACCGGGTACGCAACATGCGGTTCAGCGACGTCACCGCCGCATTGCTGCTCGCAATTCCACTGATCCGACTCAACGAAAGGCTGAATCTCCAAGACACCGACCTGGCTGAGATCTGCGCCCAGCGCGTGGATCTGGTGCTCACCGGCGGTTGACCCAAAGTGGCGAGTGTCAACGAGTTGATGTCGGCATTCGCCGTGGGACCGCCTCAGTACGGCGGCGGCCGCATGTCGATGTCGCAGCGCCTTACCCACGCTGTTGCCGATCACCGAGGACGTGTCGAAGTGCCGGCCTACGCCGTGATGGTCGAGGCGGTGACCAACGGCATCTTCTGGCACTCGTTCAGTGAGCCGGTAGGCACGGTGCAGTCTTGGCTATCGCTGACCGCGGGTGCGCCGGTCGAGGTGAACCAGCGGTTGCTCGCCAGCTCCGAGTTGCTGCACCACGATGATGCTCATGGCATCACGACCGTGCACATCACGAACGACGGCCACGACGTCGTTTGCGCGGGCGTGGCCCGTTGCGTTCTCGTCGGCCGCACCAGTGCGGCACTGACCGCGATCAAGGCGGCTGGGCCGACGGAAGCCGACGATTTCGTCCCTGATGCCGCCGCGGTGGCGATCATGCCGCCACCGATCGATCCCGGGCTCGACGGCAAGCAAATCCTGTCGACGATCTCCGACGGGATGATGTCGGCGGGACCGCTGTGTCAACTTCTCTCTGCCACAGTGACTTCGAGCGAGGAGCGGACGCGGATGACGGTGTCCCCGCAGCCGTGGATGGCCAATCCGCTCGGCGCCATGCAGGGTGGGGTCATGGCGGCCATCGTCGGGCAGGCGTGTTCGCTCGCCGGGCAGCTGCACACCGGACCCTGCCAGCAGTACTCGCTGGCCGACTTGACCGTCTACTACTTCAGGTCCCCACCCGTCGACGACGGCGCCCTGACGGTCGTGACTGCACCGGACAGGATCGGCCGGCGGCTCGGCACCGTGTCGGCCACCATGACCGGATCCGACGGCGTCTTGTTCGCCCGCGCTACCGCAACTATTCGTTACCGCTGACTTTGGAAGGTGAGTTGTTGGCCACGATGAGACTCAACAGGTCGAAGACCACGGTGGCGGCTGCCACGCAGGTGATTTCGGCGTGGTCGTAGGCCGGGGCCACCTCGACGACGTCGGCGCCGACGATGTTGATCCCCGTGAGTTGGCGCAGCATTCGCAGCAGCTCTCGTGAGGTCAGTCCGCCGGCCTCGGGTGTCCCGGTGCCTGGCGCGAACGCGGGGTCGAGGACGTCGATGTCGACCGACAGGTACACGGGCGCGTCGGCGACTCGTCGCCGGACGACGTCGACCGCGGTTTCGATTCCCATGACGTCGAGGTCGCCGGCCCGGATGATGCGGAAGCCCATCCGGGCATCGTCGTTGAGGTCCATCTGGTCATAGATGGGGCCACGGATGCCGATGTGGATGGAGTGATCTTCGACGAGGAGGCCCTCTTCGAATGCTCTGCGGAAGATGGTGCCGTGAGTGACCGGCGCGCCGAAGTACGTATCCCAGGTATCGAGGTGCGCGTCGAAATGGACGAGCGCGACGGGACCGTAGATGGAGTGCAGTGCACGTAGATTCGGCAGTGCGATGGTGTGGTCCCCGCCGATCGACACCACCTTGCGTTGTCGGTCTCCGATGACCTCCCGCATATGGTTCTCGATCTGCGCGCATGCCTCGGCGATGTCGTACGGTGTCACGGCCACGTCGCCGGCATCGACGATCTGGACCTCTTCGAGCGGTGCAACCCTGAGCTCGACGTGGTAGCCGGGGCGCAGGGTGCGCGCCGCTTGACGCACGCCCATCGGGCCGAATCTCGCCCCGGGCCGATACGACGTGCCGCCGTCGAAAGGCACTCCCAGAACGGCGATTTCGTAGTCGCCGACCTCGTGGATGTC
>NZ_JAVRPS010000057.1:0-26306 GCF_032162105.1 Mycobacterium sp.
ATTGTTCGACACTCCGATCCTGGTGCCGCCGCAGGCGGCGATGCTGGGTACCGGAGCGATCGTCAAGCGGCCCCGCGTGGTCGTCGACGAAAACGGCAACGAATCGATCGGCGTCCGGTCGGTGTGCTACCTGCCGCTGACCTATGACCACCGGCTGATCGACGGCGCGGACGCGGGACGCTTCCTGACCACGATCAAACGTCGACTCGAAGAGGCGGCGTTCGACGCCGACCTGGGTCTTTAGCCGCCACTGTGGCCAATGCCGTCATAGCGATCGCAGGCTCCTCCGGACTGATCGGCTCGGCCTTGACGTCCGCCCTGCGCGCGGCCGACCACCGCGTGTTGCGGATCGTCCGGCGGGCACCGTCGACCGCCGACGAGGTGTTCTGGAATCCCGACACCGGTGAGTTCGACTCGGACGCCCTGCGAGGGGTCGACGCCGTGGTGAACCTCTGCGGGGTCAGCATCGGAGACAAGCGCTGGTCGGGTGCCTTCAAGCAGAGCCTGCGCGACAGCCGCATCGGCCCCACCGAAGTGCTGTCGCACGCCGTCATCGGGGCTGGTGTGCCCGCGCTGGTCAACGCCAGCGCGGTCGGTTTCTACGGCGACACCCGTGGCCGCATCGTCGACGAGACGGCGCAGGCGGGACGCGGCTTCCTGGCCGGACTGTGCGAGGACTGGGAGGCGGCGACCGAGGCGGCGCAGCAGTCGGGCACGCGCGTGGTGCTGCTGCGCACCGGCCTGGTGCTGTCACCCGCCGGTGGCATCCTGAGCCGTATCAGGCCCCTGTTCTCGCTCGGGTTGGGTGCGCGCCTGGGCAACGGCAAGCAGTACATGCCGTGGATCAGCCTCGAGGACGAAGTACGGGCGCTGCTGTTCGCCATCGGTCACGACGACATGGCCGGTCCGGTGAACCTGACCGGACCCGCACCGGTGACCAACGCCGAGTTCACCGCCGCACTCGGCCGGGCGGTGAACCGTCCGACCGCCCTGTTGGTGCCAGGGTTCGTGTTGCGCACCGCGCTCGGCGAGTTCGCCGACGAAGGTCTGCTCGGCGGGCAGCGGGCCATCCCGGCCGCACTCGAGCGGGCCGGATTCGAATTCCACCACAACACCATCCGCGAGGCGCTCGCCTACGTCACCGCCCCCAAGGACAGGTAGGTCGGTGCCGAGTACCGTCGAATCCGTGGCAGCATCATCGGTTCGGTCGGCGAGCACGCCCCTTGACGTGCGCCGGTTGGGCACCGTCGACTACTCCAGCGCCTGGCAGCTGCAGCGCGAACTGGCCGAGGCGCGCATCGCCGGCGGTCCCGACACCCTGCTGCTGCTCGAGCATTCGCCGGTGTACACCGCGGGCAGGCGCACCGAGCCGCACGAGCGGCCGGTCGACAGCGCGCCCGTGATCGACACCGACCGCGGCGGCAAGATCACCTGGCATGGCCCCGGTCAGCTGGTCGGCTATCCGATCATCGGGCTCGTCCAGCCGATGGACGTGGTGAAGTTCGTTCGCCGCCTTGAGGATTCGCTGATCGCGGTGTGCGCATCGCTCGGGTTGCCGACCGGCAGGGTCGAGGGCAGGTCCGGGGTGTGGGTGCCTGGCCAAGGCGGTCGGCCGGACCGCAAGATCGCCGCGATCGGCATCCGGGTGGCGCGCGCGACGACATTGCACGGCTTCGCGCTGAACTGTGATTGTGATCTCGATGCGTTCTCGTCCATCGTGCCGTGCGGGATCTCCGATGCGGGCGTGACCTCGCTGACCGCCGAACTCGGCCACCGGGTGAGCGTCGACGACGTGGCCGACCACGTCGCCGAAGCCGTCTGCGACGCCCTCGACGGGCGCACGGCGCTAGCATCGACGCTGTGAGCGTCGACCCAGGAACCCGCAAGCTGCTGCGCCTCGAGGTCCGCAACGCCGAGGTCCCGATCGAGCGCAAGCCGCCGTGGATCAAGACCACGATGAAGACGGGCCCCGAATACAAGGAGCTCAAGGCCCTGGTCCGCCGGGAAGGCCTGCACACGGTGTGCGAAGAGGCCGGCTGCCCCAACATCTACGAGTGCTGGGAGGACCGCGAGGCGACGTTCCTCATCGGCGGTGAACAGTGCACCCGGCGGTGCGACTTCTGCCAGATCGACACGGGCAAGCCCGCCGACCTGGACCGCGACGAGCCCCGGCGGGTCGCGGAGAGCGTGCAGGCCATGGGGCTGCGGTACTCGACCGTCACCGGCGTGGCCCGCGACGACCTGCCCGACGGCGGCGCGTGGCTCTACGCCGAGACGGTGCGACAGATCAAGGCACTCAATCCGAACACCGGTGTCGAGTTGCTGATCCCGGACTTCAGCGGCATCCCCGAACAGCTCGAGACGGTCTTCGAGACGCGCCCGGAAGTGTTGGCGCACAACGTCGAGACGGTGCCGCGGATCTTCAAGCGCATCCGCCCGGCGTTCCGCTATCAGCGCAGCCTCGACGTGGTCACCGCCGCGCGCGACTACGGCCTGGTGACCAAGAGCAACCTGATCCTCGGCATGGGCGAGACGCCGGATGAGGTGAACGCCGCGTTGACCGATCTGCACCAAGCGGGCTGTGACATCGTCACCATCACGCAGTACCTGCGGCCCACGGTGCGCCACCATCCGGTGGAGCGGTGGGTCAAGCCCGAGGAATTCGTCGAGCACGCACGGTTCGCCGAGGAACTCGGCTTCGCCGGCGTCCTGGCCGGACCGCTGGTCCGATCGTCCTACCGGGCCGGTCGGCTGTACGCAGCAGCGGCGCATGTGCGGATGAAGGACAGCCCACCCGTATCCTGACCTAATGGCGAAATCCAGCAAGCCCGCCGTCAACAAGGCCGCAAAGGCCGAGGCGAAGGCCGCCCGGAAGGCGGCGTCCAAGCAGCGGCGCAGCCAGTTGTGGCAGGCGTTCCAAATGCAGCGCAAGGAAGACAAGCGGCTTCTTCCCTACATGATCGGCGCGTTCGTGCTGATCGTCGCCGCTGCGGTGGTGGCCGGGGTGTTCAGCGGCAGCACGTTCACGATGGTCACGCTGATCCCACTCGGCGTGCTGCTCGGCGCATTGGTGGCGTTCATCATCTTCGGCAGGCGCGCGCAGAAGTCGGTGTACAGCAAGGCCGAGGGCCAGACCGGCGCCGCGGCGTGGGCGCTGGACAACCTGCGCGGCAAGTGGCGCGTGACCCCGGGCGTCGCCGCCACCGGACACTTCGACGCCGTGCACCGCGTGATCGGCAGGCCCGGCGTCATCTTCGTCGGCGAAGGGTCGGCGGCTCGGGTCAAACCGCTGCTCGCCCAGGAGAAGAAGCGCACGGCACGCCTGATCGGCGACATCCCGATCTACGACTTCGTCGTCGGCAACGGCGAGGGCGAGGTGCCGCTGTCCAAACTGGAGCGCTACCTGACGAAGCTGCCCGCCAACATCACCGCCAAGCAGATGGACTCGCTGGAGTCCCGGCTGGCCGCGCTCGGCTCGCGTCTCGGCCCCGCTGCTATGCCGAAGGGCCCGATGCCGGCGAACGCCAAGATGCGCGGAGTGCAGCGCACCGTGCGCAGGAAGTAGACCCCTACCGGCCGATGAGCGCTTGCGCGAAGAGCATTTAACGGCGTACGACGGCGGTGTTGGTCGTCCGGTCCTGCAGCCCCCGCAGGTCTGAATCGGTGACCAGCGCCGGTATCACCAACGCGATCAACAGGCCACGCGCGACGGCCCTGCCGATTCCGACGTGCTCTTGCCCGTCCACTGCGACGACCACCAGTCCGAACGCAAGCTGGCCCGGCGTGAAGCCGAACAGCCGGACCGAGATCGCGCCGAGCACGAACCAGACGATCAGGACCACCGTCGACAGCGTGGCCATCGAAACGATGCCGAGGGTCATGCCGAGGGCGGCCAGCCCGTAGGCGATGAGCCAGTCGATGAGCAGCGCACCGATGCGGCGGCCGAACCTGGCCAGCGATCGCGGTCCGGTCGGCGGCAGACCGAGCCGCTGACCTGGATACTCGCCAGCGCTCTCGGCGTGATCACCAGCCTCGGACGGCGGCGGACCGGACAGCCATGAACCGAAGGTGCGGGGCATGCGACAAGCATATGGTCGACGGGCATTGCGTAACGTTGGCGCAACATGCGGTTGATGACAGTGCAACATCGTGTCCCTAGCGTCAACCGGCGGGTTTATCAGATCAAAGGAGATTTCTCAGTGGCAGACAAGACGGCCGACGACATCATCAAGCTGATCAAGGACGAGAAGGTCGAGTACGTCGACATCCGATTCTGCGATCTGCCCGGTGCCGTTCAGCACTTCTCGATCCCCGCCTCGGCGTTCGACGAGAGCATCTTCGAGGACGGGCTGGCCTTCGACGGCTCCTCGATCCGCGGCTTCCAGTCCATCCACGAGTCGGACATGATGCTGCTGCCCGACGCCGAGACCGCACGCATCGATCCGTTCCGCGCCGCGAAGACACTGAACCTGCAATTCTTCGTGCACGACCCGTTCACCCGCGAGGCGTACTCCCGCGACCCGCGCAACGTCGCCCGCAAGGCCGAGAACTACCTGACCAGCACCGGCATCGCCGACACCTGCTTCTTCGGCGCCGAGGCAGAGTTCTACATCTTCGACTCGGTGTCGTTCGACTCGAAGATCAACGGCACCTTCTACGAAGTGGATTCGGAGTCGGGCTGGTGGAACACCGGCGAGCCGTTCGAGGCCGACGGCAGCCCCAACCGCGGCTACAAGGTGCGCCCGAAGGGCGGCTACTTCCCGGTGGCCCCCTACGACCACTACGTCGACCTGCGCGACGAGATGGCCACCAATCTGCAGAACTCGGGCTTCACCCTGGAGCGCGGCCATCACGAGGTCGGCACCGCCGGCCAGGCCGAGATCAACTACAAGTTCAACACCCTGCTGCACGCGGCCGACGACGTCCTGTTGTTCAAGTACATCATCAAGAACACGGCGTGGGCGAACGGCAAGACCGTCACGTTCATGCCCAAGCCGCTGTTCGGTGACAACGGTTCTGGCATGCACGCCCACCAGTCGCTGTGGAAGGACGGCAAGCCGCTGTTCCACGACGAGTCCGGTTACGCGGGTCTGTCGGACCTGGCCCGCCACTACATCGGCGGCATCCTGCACCACGCGCCGTCGCTGCTGGCGTTCACCAACGCCACGGTGAACTCCTACAAGCGCCTGGTGCCCGGCTACGAGGCCCCGATCAACCTGGTGTACAGCCAGCGCAACCGGTCGGCCTGTGTCCGTATCCCGATCACCGGCAACAACCCCAAGGCCAAGCGCCTGGAGTTCCGTTGCCCGGACAGCTCGGGCAACCCGTACCTGGCGTTCGCCGCGATGCTGATGGCAGGCATCGACGGCATCAAGAAGAAGATCGAGCCGCTCTCCCCTGTCGACAAGGACCTCTACGAGCTGCCGCCAGACGAGGCCGCCAACATTCCGCAGGCGCCGACCTCGCTGGCTGCGGTGATCGACCGGCTCGAAGCGGACCACGAATACCTCACCGAGGGTGGCGTGTTCACGCCCGACCTGATCGAGACCTACATCTCCTACAAGCGGGAGAACGAGATCCTGCCGGTCCAGATCCGGCCTCACCCCTACGAGTTCGAGCTCTACTACGACGTTTAAGTCGTCGGCGACGGCTCAGCCCCCTGGTCTTGCCAGCCGGGGGGCTGTGCCGTTTCCGTGTCGCCTCCAAGCTATCCGGACTGAAGTCCGAATAGTAGGCTCGGCCCCATGACGAAACTCGAAGCCAAGCTCACGTCGGTCTCGCCAAAAGTACTGAGTCTCTTTCGCATCGTGTTCGGACTGCTGTACACCGTCCACGCCACACAGAAGTTGTTCGCGTGGCCCGTGGGTACCCCGACCGCAGCCGGGACGTTCACTGGCCCGGCGGTGCCGATGGGCACGTGGCCGTATTGGTGGGGCGGGCTCATCGAGCTCGTCGCCGGGCTTCTGATCATCACGGGGCTGGTCACCCGGCTGGCCGCGTTCGTCGCGTCGGGTGAGATGGCCTTCGCGTACTTCAGTCAGCATCAGCCGCAAGGGCTTTGGCCGATCGAGAACGGCGGCGAGCTCGCCGTACTGATGTGCTTCGGTTTCTTCCTGCTGGTGTTCACCGGCGGCGGCGCCTACGCCCTGGACGCGATGCGGGAAGGGCAACGGCGGACGAAGCGCTAACCGTCGAGCCGGAGGTCCTTGCGGAAGCGTTTCATGCCGTCGATCTTCTCGGCGGTACTCGACGCGGGCCCCGTGTAGAACATCCACGGCATGGTGATGATGCCGTGGATGCCTGCGGCTTCGGCCCGCGCGTAATGCTCGGGCGTGAACGCGTCGGTCAGTGGTGTCAGAACGGTGAAATCGTGCATAGTCAAGCCCTTTTCGGCCCGTAGCTCGCGCAGCCGGTCCACCGACGCGATGGCGCGGTCGGTGGTGATCAGGTCGCCGATCCAGCCGTCGTTGCGCGCGGCGCGGCGCAACGCGATGTCGGACAACCCGCCGACGTAGATCGGAATGTGCGGCGGCGTTGGCTCCATCTCCAATCGCGGCGTCTGGTAGAACTCACCGTCGAATTCCGTCCAGCCGGGCTGCCAGAGCGCACGCATCAACTCCAGCATCTCGTCAGTGCGCTTGCCCCTGCGGTCGAACCGCTGGCCCATCAAGGTGAACTCTTCCTCGCACCACCCGACGCCGATGCCGAGTTCGAGCCGGCCGTCGGCAAGACATGCCGCCGTCCCAATGGCTTTCGCCGCCGAATAGGGATCGCGCATCGCGGGCAGGTACACGGTGGTGACGAAACGCAGCCTGCTGGTGACCAACGCGATCGCCCCGATCATCACCCACGGATCGGGCCAGTGCGTGAACGGCTCCCATCGGCGCGAGCCGTCCTTCGTATAGGGGTAGGGCGTCGCCAGGGTTTCCAGGTTGATCACGTGATCGGGGATGCCCATCCCGTCGTACCCGAGTTCGTCTGCGGCCCTTGCGACGTCGACGACTTCCTTGATGTCGAGAAACGCGGTGCTGACGTAGAACTTCACCCGGCGTCCCGCGCCCACGCCGGTCGGATGAACACCCCGTCCGCCTCGACGGTCCTGCCGTCGGCATCGCTGAGGTACCCGCGCGCGTAGGTCTTGATGCCCTCGGTGCGTTCGATGAACGCCTCGGCGCGCAGCGGCCCCAAGGGTGTGCCCCTCAGGTAGCGCAGGGTGATGGTGCCGGTGAACAAGGGCTTGGTCAGGCCGTCGCTGGCCGCCTCGCCGAGAATGTGGTCGAGCACGAGTGCACAGATGCCGCCGTGCACCAACCCGGGCGGTCCCTGGTACGCCATACCCAGGGTGAACTCCGACCAGCACACTCCGGCGTCGTCCTGCTGGATCACCATGGGCGGGGCGATCGCATTGCGAACGCCGATGGCGGGGTTCTCCCACGCCGTTGGGCGGCCGGTGCCCGTGTGCCGCAGCATCGTGGTGGTGTCGCGCTGCGTGCGCTCGAGCGTCTCGGCTATCGCGTCGATGGCGGTACCTGCGTCGCGGATGGTGTCCTCGTCCACGCCGGTGCGGATGCCCGCGGCGATCAGCCTGCGCAGGGATTGCGTCAACGGCTCGTACACGTCGCGAAGCCGGTCGTACTCCTCGGCGCTGATGACGTCGAACTGCATGTCTCTGCTCAAGCCGCGCTCCTCATGCCCCGAAAACCTTTCGTACCACCGTTTTCGCCCGACGGGTCACCCGTAGGTAGTTGTCCAGGAATTCGCCGCCGTCGTCGTTGTGCCAGCCCGCGGCCAGCGCCACCGCGTTGAGCTGACGGCCAGGGCCGGGCAACTGATCGGTGGGCTTGCCCCGCACCAGGACCAGGGCGTTGCGCGCCCGCGTCGCGGTCAGCCACGCCTGCCGCAGCAGATCGACATCCCCCTCGGCGATCAGCTCGGCCGCACCGATGGCGTTGAGCGACTCCAGCGTCGACGTGCCGCGCAACGCGGCAACCCTGTGCGCGTGGCGCAGTTGCATCAGTTGCACGGTCCACTCGATGTCGGCCAGCCCGCCGCGGCCGAGCTTGGTGTGGGTGTTGGGATCGGCGCCGCGGGGTAGGCGCTCGGCGTCGACGCGGGCCTTGATCCGACGGATCTCCTGCACCGCCTCGGCCGAGACGCCACCGGCGGGATAGCGGGTCTTGTCGATCATCAACAGGAAGCGCTCACCGAGATCGGGATCGCCTGCCACCCGGTGCGCCCGCAGCAACGCCTGGATCTCCCACCCCTGCGCCCACTGCGCGTAGTACGCCTCGTAGGACGCCAGCGTCCGGACCAGCGGACCGCTCCGACCCTCGGGCCGCAGGTTGGTGTCGACCTCCAACGGCGGATCCGCGCTGGGTGTGCCGAGCCGGGCGCGTACCTGCTCGGCAATGGTCACCGACCACTTCACCGCAACCGACTCATCGACGCCGTCCTGCGGCTCGCACACGAACATCACATCGGCGTCCGAGCCGTAGCCGAGTTCGCCGCCACCGAGGCGGCCCATGCCGATGACCGCGATCCGCGCCGGCGGCCCGGACGCCGGGGTGTTGGCCCGGATGACCGCTTCGAGGGCGGCCTGCAGCACCGCCACCCACACCGAGGTCAGCGCCTTGCACACGTCGGTGACTTCGAGCATGCCCAGGAGGTCCGCCGACGCGATGCGGGCCAGTTCCCTGCGCCGCAGAGTGCGGGCGGCCATGATGGCCCGCACCGGGTCGGCGTGCCGATCGGCCGACGCGACGAGGGCGCGCGCCATGCTCTCCGGTTCGGTCTCCAACAGCTTGGGTCCCTGCGGTCCGTCGGCGTACTGCTGGATCACCTCGGGAGCGCGCAGCAGCAGGTCGGGCACGAACGCCGACGTGCCGAGCACCCGCATCAGCCGCTTGGCGACCGCGCCCTCGTCGCGCAGCGACGCCAGATACCAGCGCTGGTCGGCCAACGCGTCGCTGAGCCGCCGGTAGGCCAGCAGCCCTGCGTCGGGGTCCGGGGTGTCGGACAACCAGTCCAGCAGGGTCGGCAGCAGCACCTGCTGCACCCGGCCGCGGCGTCCACTGTGGCTGGTCAGCGCCGCCAGGTGGGTCAACGCGGCCTGCGGACCCTCGTAACCCAGTGCGGCGAGCTGGCGTTCGGCGGCCTCCGGCGTCAACGAGGCGGTCAGCTCGACGGTTGGGCCACCCACCGATTCGAGCAGCGGCTGGTAGAAGAGCTTCGCGTGCAGGCGCGACACCCGCATGCTCTGCCGCTTGAGCTCCTCGCGCAGCACGCCGAGCGCGTCGTGCTGCCCGTCGGGGCGCATGTGCGCGGCGCGTGCCAGCCAGCGCATCGCCTCGTCGTCGTTGGCCTCGGGCAGCATGTGCGTGCGCTTGAGCCGCTGTAGTTGCAGCCGGTGTTCGAGCAGCCGCAGGAACTCGTAGGACGCCGTCAGGTTCGCGGCGTCGTCGCGTCCCACGTAGCCGCCCTCGCCGAGGGCGGCCAACGCGTCGACCGTGGACGCGACGTGCAGTGACTCGTCGGTCCGGCCGTGCACCAACTGCAGCAACTGCACGGCGAACTCGACGTCGCGCAGTCCACCGGTGCCGAGCTTCAGTTCGCGGGCCCGCACCCCGGCGGGCACCAATTCCTCGACACGGCGGCGCATCGCCTGCACCTCGGGCACGAAGTCCTCACGCTCGCAGGCGGTCCACACCATCGGGCTCAGCGCGGCCATGTACTGCGCGCCGAGTTCGGCGTCGCCCGCCGCAGGGCGGGCCTTCAGCAGTGCCTGGAACTCCCACGTCTTGGCCCACCGCTCGTAGTAGGCGACGTGCGACTCGAGCGTCCGGACCAACTGCCCGTGCTTGCCCTCCGGCCGCAGCGCCGCGTCCACCTCGAAGAAGGTGTCGGCGCCCAACCGCATCATCTCGCCGGCGACGCGGGTGGCGACGGCCAGGTTGGCATCGGACCCCGACTCCGCGACGAAGATGACGTCGACGTCGCTGACGTAGTTCAACTCGCGCGCGCCGGACTTGCCCATCGCGATCACCGCGAGCCGCGGCGGTGGGGTGTCCTCGCCGCATACGGTGCGGGTGGCGACGATCAGCGCCGCCCCCAGCGCGGCATCGGCCAGGTCGGCGAGGTGTTCTCCGACGGTGGCGAAGGGCAGCACGGGCTCGTTCTCGACGGTCGGCGCGACGTCCAGCGCAGCCAACACGAGCACCCGGTCCCGGTAGATCATCCGCAGTGACGACTGCAATGACTTTGCGTCCGTACGACATTCGGCCACCGCCGCGAAATCGCGGCGCAATTGCTCGGCGGACGGCAGCGTGACGTTGCCTGCGATCAGATGCCATGACTTCGGGTGTGCGACAAGGTGGTCACCGAGCGCCAGCGACGAACCCAGCACGGCGAACACCCGCCCCCGCAGCGAGCGGTCCTTGACCAGCGCACGGTTCAGTTCGTCCCAGTCGCTCCCGAGTGCGTCGGCGAGACGCACCATCGCGCGCAGCGCCGAGTCGGCGTCGGGCGCACGCGACAGCGACCACAACAACTCGACGTGCGCGTCGGTGTTCCAGCCCAGCCGGTCCAGATCCGCACGCGCGGGAGGTTCGACCAATCCGAGCCTGCCGACACTGGGCAGCGTAGGTCGCTGCGTCGCTGGTTTGGCCACATCCTGACCGTAGCGCAGCCGTTATCGCACGCCCTACAGCGACAGGTAGGTCTTGAGCTCGAATGGCGTGACGTGGCTGCGGTAGTTCTCCCACTCGGCGCGCTTGTTTCGCAGGAAGAAGTCGAACACGTGCTCCCCCAACGCTTCCGCGACCAACTCGGAGCCCTCCATCTCGCTGAGCGCCCCGCCGAGGCTGGACGGCAGCTCGCGGTACCCCATGGCGCGCCGCTCCTCGGGGGTCAGGTTCCACACGTTGTCCTCGGCCTGTGGCCCGAGCACGTAGCCCTTCTCCACGCCGCGCAGGCCGGCCGCCAGCAGCACGGCGAACGCCAGATACGGGTTGCATGCCGAATCGGGGCTGCGCACCTCGACACGGCGCGACGACGCCTTGCGCGGGGTGTACATCGGCACCCGAACGAGCGCCGAGCGGTTGGCCGCACCCCACGACGCTGCGGTCGGGGCCTCGCCGCCGTGCACCAGCCGCTTGTAGGAGTTCACCCACTGGTTGGTGACGGCGCTGATCTCGGAGGCGTGCTCGAGGATGCCCGCGATGAACGACTTGCCGACGTCGGACAGTTGCAGCGGATCGTTGGGATCGTGGAAGGCGTTGTTCTCGCCCTCGAACAGGCTCATGTGGGTGTGCATCGCGGAGCCGGGGTATTCGGCGAACGGCTTGGGCATGAACGACGCCCGCACGCCTTCGGTCAGCGCGACCTCCTTGACCACGTAGCGGAACGTCATGACGTTGTCCGCCATCGACAACGCGTCCGCGTAGCGCAGGTCGATCTCCTGCTGTCCCGGGGCGCCCTCGTGGTGGCTGAACTCCACCGAGATGCCCATCGACTCCAGTGCATCGATCGCATGGCGGCGGAAGTTGGGCGCCGAGTCGTGAATGGTCTGGTCGAAGTAGCCGCCATTGTCGGCAGGCACTGGCCTTTGATCGTCGGGGCCCGGCTCCAGGAGGAAGAACTCGATCTCCGGGTGCACGTAGCAGGAGAATCCGAGGTCGCTGGCCTTGGCGAGTTGGCGGCGCAGCACGTGCCGCGAGTCGCCCCACGACGGGGAGCCGTCGGGCATGGTGATGTCGCAGAACATCCGCGCCGAGTGTTGCTTGCCCGCGCTCGTCGTCCATGGCAGCACCTGGAAAGTCGACGGGTCCGGGCGGGCGACCATGTCGGATTCGGAGACCCGCGCGAAACCCTCGATGGACGAGCCGTCGAAGCCGATGCCCTCCTCGAAGGCGCCCTCCAGTTCGGCGGGTGCGATCGCCACGGACTTGAGGTATCCGAGCACGTCGGTGAACCACAGCCGCACGAACCGGATGTCACGTTCCTCCAGCGTGCGCAGCACGAATTCCTTCTGGCGATCCATGTCCGCAGCGTAGGCACCGGCTGTTAATTCTGTGTTACGGCACCGCTGCGTGTCCCTAACACCGCAGGTCTTGCGGGGGCTGGACCGAATCGATCAAAAAGGCGACCACGGCGGGGTCCACGCACGCATCGCCGTTGAACACCACGGTGTGTTGAGTGCCGTCGAAGGTGATCAGCGCCGCGTCCAACTCGCGGGCGAGGTCGACGCCCGCCTGGTACGGCGTCGCCGGATCGCGCGTGGTGGATACCACCACCACTTTGCCCGGCCCCGGCGAAGTCACGTCGTGGGGTGTCGAGGTCGGCGGCACGGGCCACATCGAGCAGGGGTCGCGCGGGGCGAACCCGGTGAACTCCCCGTAGGACATGAAGGGAGCCGCCTCCCTGGCCCGGCGATCCGCGTCGGCCCAGGCAGCGGGATCGGTGGGGTACGGCGCGTCGACACAGCGGATCGCGAGGAATGCGTCCTGCTGGTTGTCGTAGTGGCCGTCCGGGTTGCGGTGCTGGTAGTCATCGGCCAGCAGCAACAGGTCGCCGGCGTCGGTCCCGCGCTGCAGACCGAGCAGACCACTGGTCAGGTACTTCCAATACCGCTGCGTGTAAAGCGCGTTGACGGTACCCGTGATCGCGTCCTGGTAGCTCAGGCCACGTGGATCGGAGGTGCGGCCCACCTGTTGCACCAACGGATTGATCAGCTGGTGGTAGCGCGCGACGAATTGCGTCGGGTCCGTGCCCAGCGGGCAGTCGGTGGACCGCGCGCAGTCGGCGGCGTAGTCATTGAAGGCCATTTGGAATCCGGCGAACTGGCGGATGCTCTCGCCAATCGGGTCGGAACCGGGGTCGACGGCGCCGTCGAGCACCATGGCCCGGACGCGGTCGGGGTATCGCTCGGCGTAGGTGGCGCCGAGTTCGGTGCCGTAGGAGAAGCCCAGGTAGTTGATCTGCTGCTCCCCCAGCGCCGCCCGCACGACATCCATGTCCTGCGCGGTGGACGCGGTCCCGACGTTGGCCAGGAAGTCGAGGCCGGTCTTGTCGACGCAGTTCTGGGCAAGGTTCTGGTACAGCTGCTCGATGCGCGCGACACCCTCGGGGCTGTAGTCGGTCATCGGCTCGCGCCGGTACGCGTCGAATTCGGCGTCGCTGCGACAGCGCACGGGTGGGGTCGAGTGGCCGACGCCGCGCGGGTCGAAGCCGACGAGGTCGAAGCGGCGGGTGATGTCGGTGTCGGCCAGACCCGCGGCCATGCCGGCGACGGTGTCGACGGCCGACGCTCCAGGACCGCCGGGGTTGACCATCAGGACGCCGATGCGATCGCCGGTCGCGGGCACCCGGATGACGGCCAACTGCGCCTGCGCCCCGTCGGGCTTTGCGTAGTCGACGGGAACCGCAACGGTGCCGCACTGAGCCGTCGGGATCGCGGCGGCATCCGCGATGACGCCCGCGCAGCTACCCCACGGCGGGGCCTGTCCGTATTGCTGGGTGGGCTCCCCTTCCGGGGACGCCAACGCCGGCGGGCAGGCCGTGATGGACAGTGCCAGGACCGCGAGTGGCGCCGCTGCCAGTCTGCCCGCTCGCCTCCACGCAAGCGCGCCCACCCACATGGCGAACATGTTCGCACGCAACGCGCTTCGGGTGTGCGCTCGAACCCGGGCAGAGACAACCCAGCAACCAGACAGTGATGCGATGGTGACCTATCGACGTTCCACGGTCAGCATTTCGCGCCAGGTGGCGGCACGGCGACGTCGACCAGGTACTTGGCCGCGATTTCGTCGACACAGGCATCGCCCTGGAACACCACGGTGTGTTGCGTGCCCTGGTAGGTGAGCAATGAGCCGCCGAGTTGCTTGGCCAGGTCGACGCCGGCCTGATAGGGCGTGGCCGGGTCGTTGGTGGTCGACACCACCAGGATCGGGGGCAGTCCTTCGGCAGAGATCCGGTGCGGTTTCGAAGTCGGCGGTACGGGCCACATCGCACAGGTGCCCAGCGGCGCGTAACCGGTGAACTTGCCATAGCTCATGAACGGCGCCACCTCGCGGGCGCGACGGTCCTCGTCGACCACCTTGGCCCGTTCGGTCACCGGCGGCTCGTCGACGCAGTTCACCGCGACCCGCACGTCGGTGGAGTTGTTGTAGTGGCCCTTGCCGTCCCGACCCATGTAGAGGTCGGCGAGCGCGAGCATGGTGTCGCCCCTGCCGCCCTTGAGTTCGGACAGACCCTGCGTGAGGTGGCGCCACAGGTTCGGCGAGTACAGCGGCAGGATGGTGCCGACGACGGAGTCGCTGTAACTCAGCCCGCGCGGATCATCGGTTGGGGCCGGATTCTGCACCAGCGGGTCGACCAGATCGTGGTAGACCGCGACGGCCTTCGCCGGGTCGGTACCCAGCGGGCAGTTCGACTGCTTGGCGCAGTCCGCGGCGTAGTCGTTGAACGCCGTCTGGAAGGCCGCAGCCTGCCGGATGTCGGCTTCGACCGGATCGGCGTTGGGATCGACGGCACCGTCGAGGATCATGGCGCGCACGTTCTGCGGGTAGGCCTCGGCGTAGCCCGCCCCGATCCGGGTGCCGTAGGAATACCCAAGGTAGGTCAACTTCTGGTCGCCGAGGGCGGCCCGCATCGCGTCGAGATCCTTTACCACGCTTGCGGTTCCGACGTTGGCCAGGAAGTCCTTGCCCATCTTGTCCACACAGCGCTGCACGAAGTCTCGTGTCTCGGACTCGATGTGGGCGACGCCCGCGGGCGAATAGTCGACCTGAGGATCGGCACGCAGCCGGTCGTTGTCGGCATCCGAATTGCACCAGACGGCGGGGGTCGACTTGCCGACCCCACGCGGGTCGAAGCCGACCACGTCGAAGTGCTGCCGCACCGAATCCGGCATGGTTCCGACGATCGAGGCAGCCGCGTCGACCCCCGACTCACCAGGCCCGCCCGGGTTGATGATCAGCGAACCGATCTTGTCTCCGGTGGCCTTGAACCTGATCATCGCCAGCTGCGCAACCTCGCCGTCGGGCTTGGCGTAGTCGACCGGTACCGAGAGCATTCCGCACTCGGCGCCCGCGGGGATCTTGACGTCGTCGGACGAGGCGGACTCGCAGGCCGACCACTGCACGGGTGTGCCGGGCTTGGGGGCACCGATGATCGCCTGCCCGTCGACCACCTTGCTACAACCGGCCACCAGCAACATCACCATGGCGGCCGCAAGTAGCCCGCTCCGAAGCCTCATGGCTGCACATGCTGCCATGCGCCCGCATCGCCGCTGATGAGGGCGTTAGCGCGTGGCGGCGAGCAACTCCTCGAGGGCGACGGCGAAGTCGTCGGCCATGTCCCACAGATCGGGCAACAGTTCGGGGCAAGAGATCAGGCCGACGTCGAGCTTGCCGCTCAGCGACATCACCGTGATGTTCAATGCCGAACCGTGGAATATCGGGCCAAGCGGATACATCGCCCTGACCTGCGCACCCAAGAAGAACAGCGGCACCTGCGGTCCTGGCACATTGGAGACGACGAGGTTGTGCACCGGCGCGGCGCTGGTGAGCCGACTGGACGCATAGACCCGCATCGCGATGCCGAACACCGCGGGTGCAGCGAACTGCGACCAGTCCTGCAAGAGCGTCGCCCCGATCGCCGCACTGTGTTGCTTGGCAACGGAATTCGCCTCGGCGATGGTCTTCAACCGCTCGGCCGGGTCCTCGATGTTGGTCCCCAGGCTGGCGAACATGCCCGAAACCTGATTGCGGCCGGGCCGATCCGACTTGTCGTGCACCGACACCGGGACCATCGCGACCAGCGTGCTGTCGGGGAGCTCGTCGCGGTCGAGCAGGAACCTCCGCAGCACTCCGGCCACCAACGCCATCACCACGTCGTTGACCTTGACGCCGAAGTGGCTCTTGACGGTCTTGACGTGCTCGAGGTCGAGTTGCGCGAACGCGACGTTGCGGTGCCCGGTGACCTTGGCGTTGAAGCGTGTCTTCGGTGCGGCGAACGGGGCTGCCATGGTCAGCCCGTTGCGCGCGCGCTTGACGGTGTCCACCACCGTCGACATCGTCGAGGGCAGCATGTTGATCAACTTGAGCGGGCGGGTGGCGTACTTGATTGCGCCGCTGACCGCGATCTCCAGGTCCGACCCGCCGCCCACCCCGTCGACCGGGTCCGGCGGCGGTGCGTCGGGTTCGGTGGTGCACAGCTGCGACATCAGGTTCGCCCCGGTGACGCCGTCGACGCCGGCGTGGTGCACCTTCGTCATCACCGCGAGCCGTCCGCCGTCGTGTGCATCGGTGCCTGCGACGTTCTCGATCACCCACATCTCCCACAGCGGTCGGCTGCGGTCGAGATTCAACGAGGCGATGTGCCCGCAGATCTCGCCCAGCTCGACACGACCGCCGGGAGCGGGCAGCCCGATGCGGTGCACGTGTCGGTCGACGTCGAAGTCCTTGTCCTCCACCCACACCGGATGATCGAGATTGAGCCGGTTGTCGGCGAGCTTCTCGCGAAACTCCGGCATCGCCTTGATCCGCAGGCCCAGGGCGTCGCGCAACCGGTCGAAGGTGTAGCCGCCTGGAATGGTCGAGGTGTCGATCTCCAGGACCGAGCACACGTGCAGCGGCTGCGAAGCGGTCTCGAGGTACAGGAAGCTGGCGTCGAGTCCACTGAGCCGTTGCATGCGCCGATGGTAGGCCCGCCGTATGTCGACGTGTGAGCAAATGCACTGCACGTACGGTTCATCTTCGCCGCCGTAAGTGGCACACTTTGAGGTGTCAGACGAACCCGGGGACCCGGCAAGGGCCTCGAGGATCTACCTCGACCAGATTAGGGACAATGATGTCTGAGCAGACGGTTTACGGTGCTGCCACCGATTCAGCGGTCGCCAAGCCACGTGCCAAGGTCAGAACCCATCACCTGCAGAAGTGGAAGGCCGAGGGCCACAAGTGGTCCATGCTGACGGCCTACGACTACTCCACCGCCCGGGTCTTCGACGAGGCCGAGATTCCGGTGCTTCTCGTCGGCGATTCCGCGGCCAACGTGGTCTACGGATACGACACCACGGTGCCGGTGACCGCCGACGAGCTGATCCCGTTGGTGCGCGGCGTGGTCCGCGGTGCGCCGCATGCTCTCGTGGTCGCCGACCTGCCGTTCGGAAGCTATGAGGCCGGGCCGCAGCAGGCGTTGGCCACCGCGACGCGGTTCCTCAAGGAGACGGGTGCCGCGGCGGTCAAGCTGGAGGGCGGCGAGCGGGTGGCCGAGCAGATCGCGATTCTGACGCAGGCGGGCATTCCGGTGGTGGCGCACATCGGCTTCACCCCGCAGAGCGTCAACGGGCTGGGCGGGTTCCGCGTGCAGGGGCGTGGTGACGCCGCCGAGCAGACCATTCACGACGCGATCGCCGTGGCCGAGGCCGGCGCGATTGCGGTGGTACTGGAGATGGTGCCCGCAGAGCTGGCCACCCAGATCACCGGCAAGCTGACCATCCCCACCGTCGGCATCGGCGCGGGCCCCAACTGCGACGCCCAGGTGCTGGTGTGGCAGGACATGGCCGGGATGACGGCAGGCAGGACCGCGAAGTTCGTCAAGAAGTTCGGCGACGTCGGCGCTGAATTGCGCCGTGCCGCAGTCGAATACGCCCAAGAGGTGGCCACCGGTGCGTTCCCGGCCGAGGAGCACTCCTTCTAATCAGGAGAACTCCGGCTTGCGCTTTCCAAGGAAGGCGGCGATGCCCTCCTTACCGTCGGCGGAGCACGCGCAGTCGGCAATGTAGCGACCCTCGAGCTCCATCTGCTCTTCGATCCCGGTGCGATAGGTGCCGAGCAGCAGTCGCTTGACCGCGCCGTTCGACGTTCGCGACGTACGCGCCATTTCCGCGGCGAGCGCGTCGGTTCGCGCGGCAAGGTCGGCGTCGGGCACCACTTCGGTCAGCAGACCCCAGTCCAGTGCCTCGGCGGCCGACAACGTTCGGTTGGTGAGCATCAGTTGCTGCGTGCGACGGATGCCGATGAGCCGCGGGAGGTAGTACGAGGAGCTCCCGTCGGGGCTCAACCCTGCCTTGGTGTAGGCCATGGTGAACTTGGCCGATTCGGCGGCCAGCACCAGGTCACCGGTGACGGCGAGGCTGAAACCGGCACCGGCGGACGTCCCGTTGACGGCGGTGATCAGCACGGCGTCCATTCGGGCGAACGTCGACAACGCACGGTGCAAGTCGTCGGCGATGCCCTTGACGAAGGCACCGGGACTTGGAGCGGCGGCCATCGCCTTGAGGTCGCCGCCCGCCGAGAAGAAGCGGCCCGCGCCGGTGAGCGTGACCACCTTGGTGGCCTCGGTGTCGCAGAGCGCCGCCACGACCGAGAGTTCACGGGTCAACGTGTCGTTCATGCCGTTGGCGGCGTCGGGCCGGTTGAGCACGATGGTGGCGATTGGGCCGGACTGGGCAAACGTCAGCGTGTCGAAATCGGGCATGGCGCAAACGGTATCGCAAACCTTGTTACGCCAGCGCATCGATGTGTAATGCCAGCCGGTTGACGGTTGCCACCCGCAGGGCGGCGAAGTCGCCGTCGAACCCGAGGGTGCGTAGGGCGCCGTTGGCGATGATCCATGGCTGCTCCGCCGGTACGCCACCGTCGTCGGAACGGAGGTTGATCACCGACTCGACGAGGCGGAACGGGAGTTCGTCGGCGTCGGCGGGGCCGTCAGACTCGGCGATCACGGCCGCGGCCAGCCGGCGGTAGCGGTCGCGCAGTTCGGCACGGTGCTTGCGGAACTGGTCGAAGCGGTCCACGCGGAGTTCGGGCAGCAAGTAGAGCGCGCCGAGATTCCAGGTGCTGTCACACAGCTGTGTCACGTCGGCCACGACCAACGCGTGCAGGCGGCCCGCGGCGGGCCCGTCCTCCGCGATGAGCTGGGCGGCCAGCCGCAGCGGCTCGTCGACGGTTCCGGCCAGCAGCGCCTCGAGGATGTCGTCCTTGGTGGCGAAGTGGTGGTACAGCGAGGCTTGCCTGACGCCGACGGCGTCGGCGATCTTCCTGGTGGACGTATTGGCGTAGCCATGGGTGGTGAACAGCTCGGCGGCGGCATCGAGGATCTCTTCACGGGCGTTCTTGCCGGGTCGTCGCGACTGCTCCAACCTCGGGCGGCCGCGGCCTTCGCTGCTCATCGCCACATTGTGTCACCGGTCATGGGTCACCGGACCGTTCACCGTGCGGTAATTCCTATCATTTGATAGAAATAAGACTCAACGCGTCCGTAACAGGCGCGACACCCACAGGGAACGCCCTACAAGAAAACTTTCAAGTGACAGTTAAGGAGGCCGATGATGTCGAGCACCAACTCGACCGACGGTGCCCGCTCACACGCCCGCGGACAGGCCGCGGCGGCCAGGATGCGGGTGCCCGCCACGCCTGCCGGCGTCGACGAGGTGACGTGGGCCGAAGCCATCCCCGCAGGCTCGTATGCCACCAAGGTGCTTGGCCGGGGCTCCCGCCTGCGGCTGGCCGACCCCGACGGCGGCGCGTGCGCGCATCTGCTGATGTTCCGCGCCGACGCATCGTGGGAGCGGCTCAACGTCGCCGACACCATGAAGGTGCCGTGGCAGGCCTATCTCGGCGCGGGCCATCCCCTGCTCTCCGACCAGGGCAGGGTGCTGGCCACCATCGTCGCCGACACCTCCGGTCACCACGACGCGCTGTGCGGCATGACCGACACCGGCCGCGCCAAGATGCTGCTCGGCGTGCACAAGCACGGAATGGACGTGCGTGACATCGCCCCGTCGGTCTCGTTCTTCAAGGGCGCAAGGGTGACCGACGATGGCGCGCTGACGTTCACCGGGTCGGCAGGCGCCGGTACGACGGTCGATCTGCTGGTCCACCTGCCCGTCGTGGTCGTCCTCGTCAACGCCCCCCACCCGCTCGATGCGTCGCCCGCGGTCACCGACCTGGACGTGGTGGCTTGGCGTGCCGACAACGACCTGACCGTCCCCGCCACCGAAGAACCCGAATACCTGCGCGCGCTGTTCAACACCGAAAGCGCCTGGGCCGCAGCACGAAACAGTGAGGCACTGAAATGACCACCGACACCGCCGCCATCGGTACCGTGCTCTCCGACGACGTCGTCGCCGCCTGCGCGCCGTGGTCGGCCGTGGTGAAGGCCGGCCAGCACCTGCAGATCATCGACCTGCACGGAAACCAGGCCGTCGACACGCTGTTCTACTCGGCGCACGACCACGCCGTGCGCTACAGCGCTCAGCGGACGATTGCGGCGCAGCGCAACGTCTTCCTGACCACCGGTTCGGTACTCCGTGCCACCGACGGCACGGCACTGATGACCATCGTCGCCGACGAGGTGGGCAACCACGACACGATCGCGGGGGCGTGCTCGAAGGAGTCCAACACGCTGCGGTACGGGCACCACACCAGCCACCAGCACGCGTGCGCCGAGAACTTCCTCGCCGAAGCCACCAAATGGGGAATGGGCAAGCGCGACATCGTCTCCAACGTCAACTTCTTCATGAACGTACCGGTGGAGGCCGACGGCACACTCGGCATCGTGGACGGCCTTTCCGCGCCGGGCAAGTCACTGACGCTGCGAGCCGACGTCGACACCCTGGTGCTGGTGTCGAACTGCCCGCAGATCAACAACCCGTGCAACGGATTCGACCCGACGCCGGTCCGGATGGTGATCACCGGCTCATGATCATCGAGGTGATGCGGCCCGGCATGCTGACCACCGTGCAGGACTGGCCGGGCCGAATCGGCTACTGGCACATCGGCGTTCCGCCGTCGGGCCCGATGGACGATCTGTCGTTCCGGATCGGGAACCGCCTGCTCGGAAACGCCGAGGGCGCGGCGGGCCTCGAGTGCACGCGGGGTGGGCCTGCGTTGCGGTTCCCCGACGGCGGTCGGGTGACCGTCACGGGGGCGCCGGTCGCGGTCACCGTCGACGGAGTCGCGGTCCCGCAGTGGCAGTCGGTGGTCGTCCCCGCAGGGGGCGTGCTCGACGTCGGCATGCTGACGGGCCCGGGCATGCGCTGCTACGTGCTGGTCGCGGGCGGCCTGGTCGAACCCGAATACCTCGGCAGCGCAGCCACGTTCACGATGGGCGCGTTCGGCGGACACGACGGGCGGGCGGTTCGCCAGGGTGACGTGCTGACCGTCGGCGACGATCCCGGTCCGCACGAGAGCAGGCCGGACCGGGCGGCCCGCGCAGCGATCGACGAGCAGCCCAGCATCGGACACCGCTGGGAGATCGCCGTGACCGAGGGCCCGCACGGAGCTCCGGAGTTCTTCACCCGCGCCGACATCAACACCGTCATCGGCACCGATTACGCCGTGCACTTCAACTCCGACCGTACCGGGGTGCGCCTGGTTGGTCCGAAGCCGCAGTGGGCCCGTACCGACGGCGGCGAGGCGGGCCTGCACCCGTCGAACATCCACGACAACGCGTATTGCGTTGGTGCGCTGGACTTCACCGGCGACACTCCGATCCTGCTCGGGCCGGACGGGCCGAGTCTCGGCGGCTTCGTCTGCCCGGTGACGGTCGTCGGGGGTGACAGGTGGAAGCTCGGCCAGATGGCGCCAGGAGACGCGGTGCGGTTCGTGCCGGTCCGAGCCGACCGGGCGCCGTCGCTGCGGACCCTCGACATCGACCGGCGCGCGTCGTTTCCTCTGGTCATCTCGACGGCGAGTGATTCGGACGACGGCGTGCTGTCCCGCTTCGAGGCCGTCGACGGCACGGCGGTGACGTTGCGGCGCGCCGGTGACGGCGGGGTGCTGGTCGAATACGGCCCGATGACGCTCGACCTGGCCATGCGGGCCCGCGTGCACGTCCTGCACGAGCATCTGGTGTCCCTCGACGTCGCCGGGATCACCGAGATCACCCCCGGCGTCCGTTCGCTGCAGGTGCAGTTCGATCCGGCGGCACTGCCGATGGCCGAGGTGGTCGATCTGCTCGCCCGTCTCGACGGCGAACTGCCGCCGTCGGACCGGCTCGTCGTGCCTAGTCGCACGGTGCGGTTGCCCCTGTCGTGGGATGACCCGGCGACGCACGAGGCGATCCAGCGCTACATGCACGGTGTCCGCGCCGACGCGCCGTGGTGCCCGTGGAACATCGAATTCATCCGGCGGATCAACGGTCTCGCCGACGTCGAGGCCGTACACGACATCGTGTACGAAGCGCAGTACCTGGTGCTCGGCCTCGGCGACGTCTATCTGGGTGCCCCGGTGGCCACTCCCCTGGACCCGCGGCATCGGCTCGTCACCACGAAGTACAACCCGGCCAGGACGTGGACCCCGGAGAACGCCGTTGGCATCGGCGGGGCCTACCTCTGCGTCTACGGCATGGAGGGGCCGGGCGGCTACCAGTTCGTCGGCCGCACCACCCAGGTGTGGAACCACTGCCATCCCCTCGACGCCCGCTCGTTCGAACCCGGCACGCCGTGGCTGCTCCGGTACTTCGACCGGATCAGCTTCTACCCGGTGAGCGCCGAGGAACTTCTGGACATGCGTGCGGACATGGCGGCGGGCCGCGGGGACGTCGACATCGCCACCGGTGAGTTCTCCCTGGCGGCCTATACCGACTTCCTGGCTGCCGACGCCGACGGCATCGCGGCGTTCCGGCAGCAGCAGGCCGTGGCCTTCAACGCGGAGCGCTCGGCATGGGATCGCGCGGGCGAGGTGCAGCGGGCGAGCTGATCCGTCGCCGAATTCATCTTGGTCTGGTAAACAGTCAGCGCTGCCACCAGGTGACTTTCATTTTCGTTCACCTGAATGTGGCAGCTTGTTAATGAGTTTCGACCAGTGCCGACATCCGACCCGAAGGTGAGAATGGCAGCCGACAAGCGCGAGGCGTCCCGTCACACCGAGATCGAGCGCAAGTTCGCGGTGACCGATGCCACCGTGTCACCGTCATTCGCGGGACTGGCGTCGGTCGCCCGAGTCGAGCGATCGCCGGTTCAAAATCTCGACGCCGTCTACTTCGACACCCCGGATCACGATCTGGCCGGGCACCGCATCACCCTGAGGCGCCGCACCGGCGGATCTGACGCCGGATGGCACCTCAAGCTGCCTGCCGGGCCCGATTCGAGAACCGAGTTGCGCGCGCCGCTGGGCAATGCGGACGGCGACACCGTGCCCGACGAGCTGCGCGACGTCGTGCTGGCCATCGTCCGCAGGCTGCCGCTAGAGCCCGTGGCACGGATCGCCACCACACGGACGGTCGACGTGCTGTTCGGCGCCTCAGGTGCGGCGATCGCGGAGTTCTGCGACGACGTCGTCACCGCGTCGGCCGGGCCCGACGGCGAACCGCAGACCTGGCGGGAGTGGGAGCTGGAACTCGCGGAGGACGCGGACATTGCCCCGGATCTGCTGGACCGGTTGAGCAACCGCCTGCTCGACGCCGGTGCCGAACCCGCGGGGCACGGCTCCAAGCTGGCCAGGGTGCTCGATTCCGACGGCGAAGACGAACCTGATCTGCCGTCGGCCGATCCCGTACACCGCGCGATCGCGGAGCAGGTCGACGAGCTGCTGGTGTGGGACCGCGCCGTGCGGGCCGACGCCTGGGACTCGGTGCACCAGATGCGGGTGGTGACCCGCAAGATCCGCAGCCTGCTGCAGGCGTCGGAGGGTTCGTTCGGAATCTCCGACGACGCGTGGGTGCTCGATGAACTGCGCCTGCTCGCCGGCGTGCTCGGGGTGGCGCGTGACGCCGAGGTGCTTGCCGAGAAGTACCAAACGGCCCTGGACGGACTGCCCGCCGAGCTGGTCAGGGGCCCGATCCGGGAGCGCCTCGTCGACGGCGCCAGAAGCCGCTACCAGTCCGGGTGGCGACGGTCGTTGACCGCGATGCGCTCGGAACGGTACTTGCGGCTGCTCGACGCGCTCGAGGCATTGGTGGCCGCCAAGCCCGAACCCCCGGCACCGGGCGAGGAGCCCGCACCGATCACCATCGGGTCTGCCTACAAGCGGATCCGCAAGGCGGCCAAGCGGGCCGACGCTGCGCAGGACGAGGATCGAGACGAAGCGCTGCACCGGATCCGCAAGGGCGCCAAGCGGCTTCGCTACACGGCGGCGGCGACGGGCGCAGGCAAGGTCGCCGAGCGGGCCAAGACCATTCAGACGCTGCTCGGCGACCACCAGGACGCCGTAGTCAGCCGCACCCATCTCTCGCAACAGGCGGAGACGGCGCACGCGGCTGGCGAGGACACCTTCACCTACGGCGTGCTGTACCAGCAGGAGGACGACCTCGCCACACGCTCACGGGAACAGCTCGGCGATGCGCTCAAGCAGCTGAACCGCTCCGTCCGCGACGCGGACTAGGGGCGGGCGGACGAGTTGGCCTGTAAGCCGGATTCTGTTCCTCGCCACCATGACTGGCAACGAGGCGGCGACCATCCATCTGGACACACCGTCACCGGGTGTCTCAAGCGGCCTACCCGCAGGCTCGGGCGAGCAGCCCTCGAACGCCTGCGCGACCGCAACCAGGTTGCGGCCTTCTTGGCCTTGCTTCGGGTGGGGTTTGCCTAGCCACTCCGGTCACCCGGAATGCTGGTGCGCTCTTACCGCACCGTTTCACCCTTACCACCGCGAGGGTGGCGGTCTGTTCTCTGTGGCACTGTCCCGCGAGTCACCTCGGATTGCCGTTGGCAATCACCCTGCTCTGTGAAGTCCGGACTTTCCTCGAATCCCAGTCGAGACTGGGACCCGCGGCCGCCCGGCCAACTCGTCCGCGCAGATCACCGTACTCTTATTCGTATGCCGCAGGTGCCACCGGCTCGCTATCTGCTCCGTGCCAAGGACCTGGTCGACGCCCGGTACGCCGATCCGATCACGGTGGACGACCTCGCCGCTGCGGCCGGCCTGTCCCGCGCGCACTTCTCCCGCATGTTCACCCGCACGTTCGGTGAATCCCCGCGCGCCTACCTGCAGTCCCGGCGGCTGGAACGGGCCGCGGCGTTGCTGCGCTACACCGATCGCTCGGTCGCCGACATCTGTGTGATGGTCGGCCTGCAGAGCGTCGGGTCCTTCACGACCACTTTCGCCCGCGTGTACGGAAAGCCGCCTGCGGCGTACCGCGCCAGCCTGGCGCCGGCAGCCAGCCGGGTCAGGGTGCCGAGTTGCGTCCTGGCGCGCGACACCCGACCGCCGAGCGACAGCCGCGTCAAGACAGCACACGGGGAGAAGACGGGCCGCGGCGACCGGTCGTAGCGTCGTGCCCGTGATGAGAATCGGAAGCACCCACCTGTGGGTTCATGACCAGGAAGTCGCACTCAAGTTCTGGACCGAGAAGGTCGGCATGGAGGTGCGTGAAGATGTGTCGTTCCCTGAGGAGATGGGCGCCTTCCGGTGGCTCACCGTCGGGCCGCCGGGACAGGACGACGTCAGCATCGTGTTGATGGCGGTACCCGGTGAGCCGGTGATGGACGAGGACACCCGCAAGCAGGTGCTCGACCTGACCGCGAAGGGGTTCGCAGGCACGGTGTTCCTCATTACCGACGACGTTCAAGCCAGCTACGAGCAACTGACTGCCCGCGGCGTCGAGTACAACGAGCCGCCCAACCAGATGCCGTACGGCATCGACTCCGGATTCCGGGACCCGTCGGGCAACAGCGTGCGATTGACGCAGCTCAATCCCTAGGCAGCGTGTTTGCCCAGTGCGATGCCGATGCGGAGTTCGATTTCGCTGAGGTCGATCCGCGCCGGGCCGGGTAGTGGTGGTGCGGTGGAGTGGTGGCGGGCTCCGGTGGGTGTGATGAATTCGGCGTGGTGACCCCCGGTTTCATCTTGCGATGTGGTGACTTTCCAGCCGGGTGCTTCCTTGGCGTAGTTACACGCTTCGCACGCCCCGAGCCCGTTGACGCCACTGGTGCCACCACCGCGACCGTGCGCGGTGGCGTGGTCGTGGTGGCGGATCGGGGCGTCGCAGTAGGGGGTGCGGCAGGTGTCGTCGCGCAGGTCGATGAACCGTGCCAGGCCCTTCGGAAACAGCCGCGCCCGGGACTCCATCGCCACCAACGCCCCACTACGGGGATGCTTGTACAACCGGCGCAACGTGGCCCGTGATCGCCGATCCTTGACCGCGGCCGCGATCAAGCGCCGCGCGATCGCCGCGGGCACCGGCCCATATCCGGCGACCCGCGCCGGTGAGGTGCTGCCGGCCAGAAGGCTCACAACGGTCAGGACCAGGTCGACCGTGACCGGGACCGGGACCTCGGCGGGTCGCCCGGTGACCCGCTCGACCAGGGTGTCGGCCATGACCTGGCCGCGTCCACGTCCATCGAAGCAGGTATCGGCCTCCCG
>NZ_JAVRPS010000058.1:0-4601 GCF_032162105.1 Mycobacterium sp.
GACCTCAAGCCCGACCAGACCCGCTGGCGACTCGCGGTGGAGAAGGTGCTCCGCGGTGCGGGCCTGCGGCTGCTGGTGCCCGATCAGCACTGGGAGAAGGTGCTGCGATTCGTCAACGAGACCGACATGCGCGGCCGGCTGCAACTGCACCACGTCCGCGCGAAGCTCCTCGGTGCCGAACCCGTCGATCCCGAGCCGAACACGCTGGCGGGCAAGCTGTTCGCCGTCGACCCCGTCCATCCGTGTGCAGCCGAGGCCGTCGACGTCATCACAGGAGCAGGCGACCACGTCTGCGTCGACACCCCCGACGTGTTCGCGCGGTTCCGCCGCGCGGTCACCGACGCCGGGCTGTACAAGGACTCCGACCGGCTGGCCATCAAGGACGACCGGCGACCGGTCAAGCAGTCCGAATATCTGTACCAGGGTGACGTGTCGGCCAAGATCAACGCCCTGACCCTCGAACTCGCATCGGCCGAGGAGACCTACCAGAAGGCCCGCCGCGCCGCCGACGACATCGCCGCGCAGCGCCAGCAGTGGCGCGACCGTGCCGCCACGTGCAAGGCGATCTGCGAGCAGTACCCGCAGTGGAGCCAGATCGACACCGAGACCGCCGACGGGCACGCCGACCGATTGCGCGAGCAGTACGAGTTGCTGATGGCCGACAACCCCGACCTCGAGGCCCTCAACGCGCGCGCCGACGAATGCTGGTCGCAGATCCAGAAGTTCATGACCCGCCGCGGCGCCATCGAGACCCGACGCGACGCCCTCGACGAACGTCGCACCCGGCTGATGGACCTGCACGAGCGGCTGTCCCCCACGTTCGTCTCGGAGCCGCTGACGGAGCTGCTGCACCGATACGCCGCTGCGCTTCCGGTGTCGCTCGAGCTGCTCGACCCCGAGCCACACCGCGACGCGCTGCTCACCGCCATCAAGAAGGAACGCGAACAACTGCGCGAGAGCCGACGTCGCTCCTACGACGAACTGGCCCGCATCCTCAACACCTTCGACACGTCGTTCCCCGACGCCGTGCCGAACGACTCCGATGATTTCGATGAGCGGGTGCACGACTACGTCGCGATGTGCAGGCACATCGACGAGCGCGAACTGCCCGAGGCGTACGAGCGGATGATGCGGCTGGTCACCGAGCAGGCGCCCGACGCGATACTGACGCTGCACCGCGTCGCCGAGCAGGAGACCCGACGCATCAGTGAGCAGATCGACCGCGTCAACACGGGTTTGGGCTCGGTGGAGTTCAACCGCGGCACCCGACTCACGCTGCGGGCCACGCCTCGCCAGCTGACGGCGGTGTCCGAGCTCACCGAGATCGTGCGGTCCATCTCGCGTCGCATCGCCGAGGTCGGGCTTGGCGACAAGCAGGCGATCCTCGACCAATACGCCGACATCCTGCGGCTGCGTAATCGGCTGGCGTCCACCGCACCCGAGGACAAGGCGTGGACGCGCGACGCGCTGGACGTGCGCAACCGGTTCACCTTCGACTGCGCCGAGTGGGACGTCAGCAGCGAGGAGCTCATCCGCACGCACAGCAACGCGGGCGACAACTCTGGCGGCGAGCAGGAGAAGCTGATGGCGTTCTGCCTCGCGGGTGCACTGAGCTTCAACCTGGCCAGCCCCGAAAGTAGCGATAACACACCGGTTTTCGCACAGCTGATGCTCGACGAAGCCTTCTCCAAGTCCGACCCGCAGTTCGCCCAGCAAGCGCTGCAGGCGTTCCGCAAGTTCGGCTTCCAGCTGGTGATCGTCGCGACCGTGCAGAATGCCACCACAATCCAGCCCTACATCGACAGCGTGGTCATGGTGTCCAAGACCGAGCCCACCGGCCGCAACGCCCGCCCAGTCGCATCGGTATCGAGCAGAACGATCTCGGAGTTCACCACGCTGCGCCAGGAAATGCGCGCGAGCGCTCAACGGGTGCCGGCCGGAGTCTGAGCAGACCGAACAGGCAGGACGGGCCGCCGCCGCGGAACAGGCGGCATCGTTCCTTGTAGGGACGAGCCACAAATCCGTTCACAAATGGCATGAAAACGGTCCCGGAGAAATCTCTGGGGGCCTGGCCGTCTGAATGATGGCGTGCAATTTCGATGGAGGCGCAGGCGTGTCAGTACCGAGCTCGACATCCACGTACGGGCAGCCGCTCACTGACTGCTGGCCGGCAGTGGAACCGCGAGCTACAAGCCCGCAGAAACGAGGGTCCCGCTTCGGTGGATTTCGCCGTCGCGCTCAGTCACAGCCTGACCGTGGCGCCAGCGGTGGACGCCGATTCGTGAAGCTCAATCGCCGTCAACTTCACCCCCTTCGGCGCATCGAAACGCATGCTCACGTTGAGGGTGAGGCCCGGGGCAATGTCCAGGGCCGTAGTCTCCTGGAAGGTTGAATACGCCGCCATGTCGTCTGCCGCATACTCGCGACCCGCCGCGTCGATCAACTTCTGATTCTGGACGATGAACGAATGTGGCTGGTTACCCGTGTTGGTTACGGTAAGGGTCGCGATGACGTACACACCCTTGGGCTGGGGGTGCTCCTGGAAGCTGGCCTTCGCGAAATTGGTGACCACGAATTGGAACGTGCCGTCGCTGACGGGCTCACCCTTGGTCGCAGTGTGTGTCGTCGAACTGCTCCCCAAACCCAGGTAGCTCCCGACCACGAGGACTGTGCCGCAACCGCCGAAGAACAGGAGGACACCGGCCAATATCCAAGGCCACACCGGGCGTTTCTGCACTGGCGCAACCGCTTGGTAATCGGTCCAGTTCGCGCCGTCGAAGTAGAGTTGACCGCCCGCTCCGGACGGGTCGGGATACCAGCCAGCCGGTGTCGTCATTTGTGCCCGCACATGGCTGCGAATGATAGCGGCGCGCCTGTGGACGTCGTGCACGACGGCATTCTTTCTGCAGCCCTCTCAGCCCCGACACCTACGAAAAGGCCCTGCGCACCGACGAAACTGCCCAATCACAATCCCGTGTGGGCTTCACGGGATCAAGTCCGGAACAATGTTGGCCCGAGATGCGCCACCAAGACCGGATCGGCATGCCCGCCGGTGCCCTGCTCGTCGGTCAATCCCGTCAGGGCGGCGACCTGACGTCGGTCACCGGCGCACAGCCAGACCGGGGTACGGGTTCATGCTCGCTGTGGTACTCGCCGAGGCCTCCACTGGCGCGCTGCAGATCCCGCGTGAAGCGCTCAGCAGTCTGTGCGGTCTCAACCAGCGCGGACATCCGACCGTGTCCTCGAGCAGAGCACGGGTCCAGACCGTTAGCGATGCGAATGTTCCCAAAAGTGTTCCCAAACCCAATGAAAACGGCCCCCGGAGATTTCTCCGGGGGCCGTTTTCACTTGGTGGCGGCGACAGCGACGGCTGCGAGCTTGTCGCTGAGCGGCACGATTCGCGGCAAACGTGGCCGATCGAAGTGGTCTGGCTTGCGCTGCCGCATCAGCTTGTCGCCACCGATGGCCCAGTTGAAGTGATTGTGCCCCAACAGTTTACGGAACACCTGGTTCGTACGCTCCGGGTCGCGCGCCGCTATCCGCTCGAACAGCACGGGCGAGACGGTGTCGTCGTCGAGGTAGTCGCGCACTCGTCGGCGATACTCCGGACGTCGAAGCAGGCTCGGGTCAGCGAACGCCTGCTCGATCATCCCGAACTCGGCGTACAGGCCCATGTCCTCGACTTCGACGTGGGTGACCGCGACCGCATCGGAGGCCACCAGATCGGCAGGGTAATCCGAGGCGTGGAACGGCAAGTTCTTCGGTTGTTGACCCGACGCGGTGAGTTCGGCCGCTGCCTGCTCGCGGCAGAAGGTGTAGAAGCTCCGCATTCGTTCGGTCAGCTGCGTTCCCGGAATGACGACGAAGTCGGCGCCGAAGAATTGCACGAACCGGTCGTGCGCGGCGCCCTGCTGCTGTCGTGCGCGGGCGAGCTTGTCGGGATTACGAAATGCCCAGTTCGGGTGGCGCATCGCCATCTCGCAGGCGGTGCGATGGATCGCGACACGGTCACTCTTCGGATAACACGCGAAGTTGGCGCTGATCAACCACTCGGGCCCGACCGAAACCGCCGGATTCCAGCGGCCGGAACACACCCGGTCCCATGTTCGAATGCACGCGATATGTCAACTCGTCAACGAGGTTCTCCACGATGAGCGCGTCGCCGTCGCGGCCGTGGACCTCGAATATGCCCTCCACAACGTCGCACCAGCCGAGCAACAGCTCGCGTTCGTGCTCGGGCAAGTCCGGGCGACTGGCCACAAATCGCTCAACCACAGTCTTCCCGTTGCGCAACTCGTGCTGCAGCACGAAGTAGTCGAGCGCGGCTATCAGTTCCGCCTCGTCGTCGACGAATCGATCGGGGAAGCGGTCCCCGCAGTGCCTCGCGGCGTGCGGCAAGTGAAGCCGGAAGCTAGTGGGCTATCGTGAGCACATGCGACTGCACATTACCGTTGACGACGAGCTCGTTGCGGAACTCGACCAGCGGGCTGGAAGCAGGCGACGCAGCGCATTCATCGCAGAGTTGATTCGCCGCGGACTCGATGACGAGCGGCGATGGGACGATATCGAGGCAGCGCTCGGGGCCATCCCCGACGAGGGCC
>NZ_JAVRPS010000059.1:0-4699 GCF_032162105.1 Mycobacterium sp.
GAGGCGATGGTGACGAAGTGCCCGCGGCCGCGGTCGAGCCACTCGGGGACCAGCGCCTTGGCCGCCCGGACGTGCCCGCGCACGTTCACGTCGATGATGCGGTCCCAGTCGCGCTCATCGTCGCCCAGTCCAGGCGGACCGATGATGCCCGCGTTGGCCACATAGACGTCGACCGGTCCGAATTCGTCTCGCGCCGAGGCGATCAGCGCTGCCACACCGTCGGTCGAGCTGGCGTCGGCCAGCACCCCCAAAGCTGCGCCGCCGGTGGCCCGGATCCGTTCGGCAGTCTGCTCGGCACCCGCTTCGTCGATGTCGCCGGCCACCACCGATGCGCCCGCCGCTGCCAACGCGACGGCCAGCGCCCGCCCGATTCCCGAGCCGGCGCCGGTGACGACGGCGACGGTGCCCTCGATGTGCATGGGGCCATTCTTACCGCGCGCGGCTCGCTAGCCGAACTGAACCCCCTGGGCGAGCGGCAGCTCGGAGGAGTAGTTGACGGTGTTGGTGGCGCGGCGCATGTAGGCCTTCCACGAGTCCGATCCCGACTCGCGGCCGCCGCCGGTCTGCTTCTCTCCACCGAACGCTCCGCCGATCTCGGCACCCGACGTGCCGATGTTGACGTTGGCGATGCCGCAGTCCGATCCGTCGGCCGCCATGAAGCGCTCCGCCTCACGCACGTCGGTGGTGAAGATCGCCGACGAAAGCCCCTGCGGTACTGCGTTGTTCAGTGCGATCGCCTCGTCGATGTCGTCGTAGGTGAGCACGTAGAGGATTGGCGCGAACGTCTCGTCGTGCACCACCGCGGTCTGCGACGGCATCCGCACCACCGCTGGCGCGACGTAATACGAACCCTCGCCAAGATCGCGACGCTCACCGCCGGTCACCTCGCCACCGTCGGCCCTGGCCTGTTCCAGGGCGCCGACCATGTCGCGGTAGGAGCGCTCGTGGATGAGCGGCCCGACCAGCGTGGCGTCCGAGGACGGGTCGCCGACGGGCAGGCTGCGGTAAGCCTTCGTGATCCGCTCGACGAGGGTGTCGACCACCGACCGGTGCGCGATCACCCGGCGCATGGTGGTGCAGCGCTGCCCGGCCGTACCTGCCGCCGAGAACACGATGCCGCGCACCGCGAGGTCGAGGTCTGCCGATGGGGTGACGATGGCCGCGTTGTTGCCGCCAAGCTCGAGCAGCGCCTTGCCGAACCGCTGTGCCACCCGCGGGCCGACCTGCTGGCCCATCCGCACCGAGCCGGTCGCGGAGACCAGCGCCACCCGGGGGTCGTCGACCAGCTGCTCGCCGATCTCGCGGCCGCCCTGGACGAGCCGGGCGACGGAGCCAACGACCCCGACATCGGACGCGGCGCGTTCGATGAGCGCCTGGCACGCGACCGCCGTCAAGGGCGTCAGCTCGGAGGGCTTCCACACCACGGTGTCACCGCAGACCAGCGCGATGGCGGTGTTCCACGCCCACACCGCGACCGGGAAGTTGAACGCGGTGATGACGCCGACCACGCCGAGGGGATGCCACGTCTCCATCAGCCGGTGACCCGGCCGCTCGGAGGCGATGGTCTTGCCGTAGAGCTGACGCGACAGGCCGACGGCGAACTGGCAGATGTCGATCATCTCCTGCACCTCGCCGAGGGCCTCGGAGGTGATCTTGCCCGCCTCGACGCTGACGAGCGTCGCCAGATCGGCCTTGTGCTCGACGAGCAGCTCACCGAGCCGGGCCACCAGCGCGCCGCGCACCGGCGCAGGGGTGATCCGCCACGTGGCGAAGGCGGCTGCCGCGTCGGCGATCGCCGCGTCGGTCTGCTCGGTGGTGGTCTCGGCGACGCTGAACAGCACGTCACCGGTGATCGGGGTGCTCGCGGGCACGCCGAGTGCGCCGGGCTCACCGAGCTCGGTATGCGTGCCGATGGCCTGCAGCGCGGTGCGCACCCGCATCCGCAGGTCGTCTGCGGAGGGCAGTGCGGTCGTCGGAGTTTGCATGGTGGTCATGATGATGCCGCTTTCTGGTAGAGGTCGTAAGGGTCGTGGACGTGGTGGCCGATGGAGCCCGCCATCCAGTCGAGGCTGTAGTCGGAGTCGTCGGGCGCATCGATCGCATCGCCGTCGGAGTCCAAGTTGGAGCGGAAGATTCCTGCCGCCGAAGCTGGCAGGAAGTCCTCGTAGACAACGGGTTTCGCCGGATCTCCGCCGCGGTAGTAGGCCAGGCCCGATGCGGCCAGGTCGGAGTCGGTGGCAGGGAAGTAATCGCCCCAGGTCGCCGCCGGATCCGGCTGGGTCATCGCGGTGTCGTAGCGTTCCCGCCCGGCGCGGGAGAGCGCCACCCCGCGCGACTCCACCTCGCCGAACCGGACCCGCAGGGTGCCGTCGGTGACGGTGCCGCCGGAGCCGCGGAATCGGCGCGGTTCCGCGAGTGCCTGGAACGACGTCTGGCGCAGCAGCACGTCGGGTCCGCTCCACCGCGGCGGCCCCTGGATGGTGTCGATCATCGTGATGCCCTGCGCGGTCATCCGGCGGTTCAGCTCGTCGATGTCGAGCACCCGCGGGGTGAGGTGGTTGATGTGGGTGCTGCTCACCCCTGCGATGTCGGCGGCCACCGGCGACACGTCGCTGAGCTCGTCGTACCAGCCCTTGTCGATGGGTTCGCGGGATAGGGCGAACGCGGCAGTCGCACGTTCGACGAAGCTGCGGGCGAACCCGGCCTCGGCGCCGCCTGCTGCCGCGATCCGGCGGGCGTCGGCAATGAGCGCGGGATCGAAGAGCCGTCGTTCGCCGACGAACCGCTCCACCCGGGTGCGCAGGCCGTCTGGGAAGAACCGGGGGTCTGCGGTGGCCAGCATCGAGGTGAAGACTCGGAACGGGTTGAGGGCCAACTCGTTCGCGTCGATCGGCCGGAACGCCGTCGACACCACGGGAACCGGCGAGGCCGCCTCACGCAGGTCGTAGTAGCCCACCGGGTGCATGCCGAATGCGGCGAACAGATCGGCCACGTCGGCGAGTTCGCGAACGCTGCCCACCCGGATGGCGCCGTGGCGTTCGGCGGTGACTCGGCCCAGCGAGCCCAGTCCTTCGTCGCCGGCGTGGTCGCGGTTGATGGCCGTGGCGACGTCCACCAGCGTGGTGTAGGCGGGCACTTCGGCGCCGTACATGCGCGATAACGCGGCGGCGAATCCGGCCCGCAGGCGCCAGGTTTGCGTGAAGTTCGCGGATGCGTTCATCGAACGCTCCGCGCCGGGAAGTAGCTGCGATAGTCTCCGCCCATGACCGACGCCGGCGAAGAGCTCGATGACATCGACCGGATCCTGGCGCGTGAGCTCGTTGCTGACGGGCGCGCCACGCTGGCCCATCTTGCGGTCAGCGCAGGTCTGTCGGTGTCGGCGGTGCAGTCGCGGGTGCGCAGGCTCGAATCCCGCGGCGTGGTGACGGGGTACCGCGCGAGGATCGACCCCGAGGCCGTCGGGAACATGCTGTCGGCGTTCGTCGCCATCACCCCTATCGATCCGTCTCAACCCGATGATGCGCCCCACCGGCTCGAACACATCGAGGCCATCGAGTCGTGTCACTCGGTGGCTGGCGAGGAAAGCTACGTTCTCCTGGTGCGCGTCCGGTCGGCGCGCGCGCTCGAAGATCTGCTGCAACAGATCCGCACGGCGGCGAACGTTCGCACTCGAAGCACCATAATCTTACAGACTTTTTACGAAGGACGCGATTCGATACCGTAGATAATCCTGCTAGGGGTGGCAGAGGCCGTAAAAAATACGTTAAGATGGCAGCATGACCGCTGTCCTCTCGTCGCGTACCCGCGCTGAACTGGCCATCGCCCCCGACGACGTCCGCGAGGTGCTGAGTCGCAGCATCCTTGCCGACGGCCTCGACTTCGTCCTCGACGTCGAACGGTCGGCAGGCTCCTACCTCGTCGACGCCCGCACCGGTGCGCGCTACCTGGACATGTTCACGTTCTTCGCGTCGTCCGCGCTGGGCATGAACCATCCGGCGCTTGCCGGCGACGAGGCGTTCCGCGCGGAACTCGCGGCCGCCGCGGTGAACAAGCCGAGCAACTCCGACGTCTACAGCGTGGCGATGGCCCGGTTCGTCGATACCTTCGCGCGGGTCCTCGGCGACCCGGCGCTGCCACACCTGTTCTTCGTCGACGGCGGCGCCCTTGCCGTCGAGAATGCGCTCAAGGTCGCCTTCGACTGGAAGAGCCGGCTCAACGAGTCTTGCGGCATCGACCCCGCCCTCGGCACCAAGGTGTTGCACCTGCGCGGCGCCTTCCACGGCCGCAGCGGCTACACGCTGTCGCTGACCAACACCGACCCGAACAAGGTGGCACGGTTCCCCAAGTTCGACTGGCCGCGCATCGACGCGCCGTTCATCCGTGCAGGGGCCGACATGGACGAGCTGGAGGCCGAGTCGCTGCGTCAGGCGCGGGCCGCCTTCGAGGCGCACCCGAACGACATCGCCTGCTTCCTCGCCGAGCCGATCCAGGGCGAGGGCGGCGACCGGCACTTCCGGCCGCAGTTCTTCGCCGCGATGCGGGAGTTGTGCGACGAGTTCGACGCGCTGCTGATCTTCGACGAGGTACAGACCGGTTGCGGGATGACCGGAACCGCCTGGGCCTACCAGCAATTGGGTGTCATGCCCGACGTGGTCGCGTTCGGCAAGAAGACCCAGGTGTGCGGCGTGATGGCCGGTGG
>NZ_JAVRPS010000060.1:0-19374 GCF_032162105.1 Mycobacterium sp.
CTATGGCACCTCGACGGAACCGCGCGCATCGCCCGCAACGAACTCTTCCGAAAGCTCGACACCGCGAACTACCGATACACCGACTGGCTATGGAACCACAACAAAACCGCATAACCCACCCAGCAAAAACACCGCCGAACCGACCCCAACCCACCAACCCGCAACGACCGTAAAGGAACCGATCATGCGCGGAAAGATCGCACTCGAAGAACACGTTTCAACCAAACTCAACAACACGCTGTGGGATTCGGCGGGCGAGGCGGACCGTAACGGCGCAACCTACATGGCCGACGTCGAAGCCAAACTGCTCGACACCGACGAGCGGATCGAGCTGATGGACGCCTACGGGATCGAAACCACGATCCTGTCGCTGACCTCGCCTGGTATCCAGTCCATCCTGGACATCGAGCAGGCCGCCGAGACGGCGCGGGAATCCAACGACACGGTGCGCGCGAAATATGTGGATGCCTACCCGACCCGGCTGGGGTTCTTCGCCGCCGTGGCCATGCAGGACCCCGAGGGCGCCGCCACCGAACTCGAACGCGCCGTCACCGAACTCGGCGCCAAGGGCGCTCTGATCAACGGCTACACCAACATCGGTGACCACGACACCGGCCGTTACCTCGACGATCCGGTGAACCTGCCATTCTGGGACAAGGTGTCCCAGCTCAACGTTCCGGTCTACCTTCATCCCCGCGAACCGTTGCCGGGTCAGCAACGCATCTACCAGGGCTATGAATCGCTGGTCGGTTCTGCGTGGGGGTTCGGACACGAAACCGCCACGCACGCAGTCCGCCTGATGCTGTCCGGCCTGTTCGACACCTACCCCGGAATCCAGATCATCCTCGGCCACCTCGGCGAAGGGCTGCCCTTCCTGCTACCACGCTTGGAGCATCGGCTGAACAAGCAACGTGACGGCGCCGGCCTGGGCATCGCCCGGCGCAAGGTCAGTGAGTACCTCAGCGACAACTTCATCCTCACCACCAGCGGGCATTTCCACACCCGCACGCTGCTCAACGCGATCAGCGAGATCGGCAGCGACCGGCTGTTGTTCTCGGTCGACTACCCCTACGAGAGCATGGCCGATGCCGTCGAATGGTTCGACAAGTCGTTGCTGAGCCACAACGACCGGGCAAAGATCGGCAGGGGAAACGCGCAACACATCTTCAACCTCTGAGTATCCGCCCCGCGCAAAACGGCGCGGGCACGGCGCGGCGGGTCGTCACCGTGGTCTCGGTGCTGGGGCATTCGAGCATGGTGTTCTGCCAGAAGATCATGATTCCCGCCGCCGGCATGTGCCTCATCGTCGGATTGTTTGTCTACGGCACACATTTCGACTCGCACTACTCCGGTCCCTATGCCGGCGACTGGACCCGCCACATCTCCCCCAAGCTGCCACCCGGACGGGTCGATTCTGCGCGCGTTGTTCCTCGGCGGCTTGTTCGGCATGGGTGGCCCGTTCATGTGGGGCGTGTTCACCTCCGCGGTGTTGTACTCCAACACCATTCCCGATGCCGACAGCTCCTACGTGCTGGCGCTGATCAACGCCGCACCGCTGTGGTACATCCCCGCCGTCATCTACGTCGGGCTGGCCTCGAGCATGGCGCAAGCCGTGATCAACACCTACGGAACGGGTTTGGACACCTCGGCGATCATCCCGAGGCTCAACCGGGTGCAAGCCACGCTGCTGGCCTGCGTCGTTGCCACCGTCCTGGTGTACGTCGGGCACTTCTACTCCGCCATCGCCGGCGGAGTCGCGGTCTTCCTCGCGCTGCTGGCTTGCTCGTCGATCCCCTGGATCGTCATCCTGACCATCGGCCACTTCCACCGCCGCGGCTACTACCACACCGACGATCTGCAGGTGTTCAACCGCGGCGAGAAGGGCGGGATGTACTGGTTCACCGGGGGGGCTCAACTACGTCGGCGTCGGAGTGTGGGCCATTGCCTTCGCCTGCGGACTGATGTTCACCAACAACGCGTGGTTCACCTCGCCCGGCGCCGAACTCCTCGGCGGACTCGATACCGGATTTCTCGTCGCCGGCATCGTCGCCGCCATCCTCTATCCCCTGGCTCTGCGGGTCCTTCCCGAGCCCGCCGAACTCTTCGCCCCGCGGCGACCCGTCCAGTCGACGCGGCGAGTCTGACGATGGTCACTACCGCGCGTTCTGACATCATGGAACGGCAGTTCACGGAGGAGGTCGAGGTGGCGGTCACCATCCGCGACGTCGCCGCGGCCGCCGGCGTGTCCCTCACCACCGTCTCCCACGCCCTGAGCAACCAAGGGCGAATCGGCGAACGGACCCGCCAGCGCGTGCTCGAAGTCGCCACCGAACTCGGCTACCAAGCCAACGTGCACGCCCAGCAACTGGTCACCAACAAGAGCCGCACCCTGGCGATTCAGATCGCCCCGTTCGACTCGACCAGCCAATCGAGCATGCTCATCCCCAACTCCGAATACTTCCTCGAAGTGCTCAACGGCGCCTCCGAGGAAGCCGGCAAGCACGGCTACGCCCTGGTGCTCACCCCACCCGGCGTCGCACCCGCCACGATCAGCGCCTTCGCCGTCGACGGCGCCATCATCGTCGACCCCCACGGCGACGAAGGCCTGCTGGATCCGAACTGGACAAGCGCGCACCCCGTCGTCACCGCGGGCCGCACCGCCGGAGTGCACCCGCACCGCTACGTCGTCGACAACGACCATCGCGCCGCCGCCCTGGACGCGCTCGAACACCTCTGGACCCAGGGCTACCGCCGCCCGGCAGCCATGATCACCGACCGCGCCCGGTCATACACCCGCGACGTCATCGACGCCTACACCACCTTCGCGCAGGCCCACGACATCCCCGCGCGCACCGTGGAGACCGGCACGGGAGACTCCGCGAAGGCCGCGCTGCGCACACTGCTCGCCGAGACCAACCCGTCCGACGCCATCTACGCAGGCTCGGAGGACATCGCGCTCGACGTCCTGCACGAGGCGAGCACACTGGGGCTGGACATCCCGCGCGATCTCGGCCTGTGCAGCTGCGTCGACAGCAGCACCTTCAACCTCACCACCCCCGAAGTGACCGGCATCTTCTGCCACCCCAGAACCATCGGCGGCGTCGCCGTGGAACTGCTGATCGACCTGGTCGAAGGCCACCAACCCGCCCAGGAAGCCGTCATCGTCCCGACCGAGTTGAACATCCGCCGATCGACGTTGCGCAGCGCCGCACGCGCCTAGCGGCCAACGCGCCACTGGCCTGTTGCCGTCGGCTGCAAAAACCTTTTATCATGGAGCACGGAATGAAGACACTGGTGATCAGCGCAAGCGCCCGCGAGGACGGCAACTCCAACCTGCTGGCCCGTGCCGCCGTCGACGGCGCGCGGTCGGCCGGGCACGACGTCGAGCACGTATACCTCGCCGACTACGTCCAGCGGATGCTCGACAACTGCCGGCGCTGCCGTCGTGTCTCCGATCGCCTCTGCTCCCTCGACGATCGCTACGGCGAACTGCTCCTGGAGAAGATGCTGCCTGCCGACGGCATCGTCTACGCCATGCCGCTGTACTTCTACGGAATGCCAGGCCGGCTCAAGACGGTGTTCGACCGCCTGTTCTGCTACACCGCCAACAGTGCACCACAGCAGGAACGGGTCATCGACGGCATCATGGGCAAGAAGGTGGGCGTCCTGATCTCCTGTGAGGAGAGCTACCAGGGAGCCACCGTCGGCGTGGTCGCCCAGTTCCAGGAACTGACCCGCTACCTCAATCAAGACCTCGTCGGCGTGGTCGTCGGTCAGGCCAATAGCCGCGGCGAAATCGTGGTGGACCCAAGCGATCCCGTCTCGGCGGCCGGTCGACTTGCCGAGCGGCTCTACGACATCCGCGTCACCGACTACCGCCTCGACACCGTGCGGTCCAACAAGGTGTGGGAACACCTCCGATCGGTACCGCCGGCCACCGACCCCGAGGCGGACCTCTCCATCGGCGGCGCGCGGTAATCAGCGGAGACTCCGTCGTAGCCGCAGTCCGCAGCTCTATTTAGCTGAACAATGCTGCCTGCGACCTTGCCCGGCACCACGAGATCTGACGCGCCGATGAAACACGCAGCATCTACTGTATGAACAGTTGGTAGCCATCCGGCGTACACGACCCCGCCGTCGCATGGCTTCGAGGAGGCATCGTTATCGGCAAGTACGTCGGCTACGTCCACGGTGACGACCGACTCCATGGCTTTCTCGCCGGCATCGCCCGCGATCAGCTCGGTGTTCATGGGCCGACGCCGGCCTTTCGCGCCTTCAGACTGCGCGGCAGCAACGAGGTCTATGCCTACGAGGAGAAGTACAGTCACGCCAGGATCATCTGCAAGTTCTACGGCCAAAGGTTCGGCTGGGACCGCGACCGTGCCGCCGGAGTTGCCTACCGGGAGTATGAAGGCCTGCAGCGACTGCGCGGCTACGACCTGGTCGGCTCCCCGCACCATGTGATCCGACCGCTCGGCGTCGATCCGGGTATCAACTGCGTTCTGGCGCTGGAGTTCTACGCCGGAGAGCAGTTCAGCCAGGCGATCTCGCGGTCCATTCACAGCCACGACGACGCCCATCTGTTCTGGCGACTCAAGGCTTTGGGTTATTTCCTCGCCACGCAACACAATCGGACAGCGAACGGCAGATCCGTCGACTTCGACGCCGACTGCGGCTATTTCGAGCAGCTCGTAGCCCGGCTGCAGCGCAGGCAGCGGATCGGGATATGGGACGCCGACGAACTGCTGTGGCTCCAGGGCCTATGGCGGGATCGGCCCGCGATGTGGCAGGACAGGCAAGTATGGCTGCACGGGGACGCCACACCTGCCAACTTTCTCTTCGGGCACGGCCTGGACGTGGCCGCAATCGACCTAGAGCGAATGAAGCGCGGCGATCGGATGTTCGATGTCGGCCGCGTCGCCGGCGAACTGCAACACGCGTTCATGTCCGCCACGGGCAGCAGTCGGCGCGCCGAGCCATTCATCGGGCACTTCCTGTGGGAGTACAGCTGCCACTTCCCAGACCGGCAAAGCGCGTTCGCATCGATGACCTCGCGGTTGCCGTACTACATGGCGCTCAATCTGCTGCGCGTCGCCCGCAACGACTACATTTCCCCGGAGTACGGCGCGAAGCTGGTCCGCAAGGCCAAGCGTCTGCTCCAGGCCTGCTAGCGCTTCACCACACGAGAGGGTGTAACCGCATCATGGATGTCGCCGCCATCGCGTTCGACGTCAACGGCACGTTGATCGAGATCCGCACCGAGGACGATCGCGAGGACGCCTTCCGCGCGGTCGGGCACTTCCTGACCTATCAGGGCATCGATCTGCGCCGCCACCAGATCCGCGACCTGTACTTCCAGCGCCTCAAGGACCAACAACGCGAAAGCGCCGAGCAGTACCCGGAATTCGATGCGGTGCGGATCTGGCGGTCCATCATCGATGACCACACCAGCGACTACACCAGGACCAAGGCGCCCGAGCGACTCACGCAGCTGCCACTGACGTTGGCCGAGATCTACCGCGGCGTGACGCGTCGGAAACTCAAGCTGTACCCCCACGTCCGGTCGACGCTCGAAAAACTGCGCGAGCGCTTTCCCCTTGCGATCGTCAGTGACGGGCAGAGCAGCTACGCCCGCGGCGAACTGCACAAGGTCGGTCTGACGGCGTGCTTCGACCCCATCGTCGTCTCCGGTGACCACGGCTTCCGAAAGCCCGATCCGCGGCTGTTTCAGCTCGCCCTCGACGGGATGGGGATACCGGCTGAGAAAGCCCTCTACGTCGGCAATGACATGCACCGCGACATCTACGGCGCGCGCGAGATTGGCATGGGCACCGTCATGTTCGACTCCGATCAGGGCACAAAGTACTACGAGGACTGCGTGCCCGACCACCGGATCACCGACTTCCGCGACCTGCTGGACATCGTCGGTATCTAGGCGTCCGGATCTTCCAGCCACCCCCGGCAGGACCCAGCTAAGGCGGAACGGCGAGACTCCAGCTAGCGCCAATGTCGAATGGCCGTCAGCAGTGCTGACTTTGATCTGCTGGGGCGCAACGCTTGTGGCATGGCCGAATCCGGCCACGGCGCGATCAAGAGGAACGCCATGAGAGCAGCCATCAAGTATGTCGCACCGTGGTTGGCCGCGGCCGCCATTGGAGCAGCGGTTGCCCTTTCACCCGCCGCCAGCGCCGCTCCCGGCCACACGCCCGTCACACAGACCCCGTCGGTCCATGGTTCGACCGGACCATCCGCGCCCGCACAGCCCTTCCAGACTGGAGAAGATCCGCTGGTGCCGACAGGTGTCGACCCCTACGTCCCCGCCTACCCGGGCATGGGCCGACCGTTCTGAGAGCCATCGACGTGGAACGAACGGTGACCAGTGTCCGCACCGGGTCCTGGTTGACCCGGTTGTCGGACCGCGTCCGCACGCAGGAGACCAGGCCCGACGACCGAGTCCCCCTGGCTGAGGCAACCGACGGCGAGGAGCATGTCCTGGCCAGGGCCGGGATCTTTCAGGGCGTGTCGCCGACGGCGGTCTCCGCAGTCACCAAGCATCTGCGGCGCACCGAGTTTCCGTCAGGGCGAACGATATTCACTCAGGGCGATCCCAGTGACGATCTCTACATCATCATCGCGGGGAGGGTCAAGATCGGGCGGCGCACCGTTGATGGCGGCTTGAACCTGCTGACGATCATGGGGCCATCCGACATGTTCGGTGAGCTCTCGATCTTCGACCCGGGGCCGCGCACGATGAGCGCCATCGCCATCAGTGACGTGCGCGTGGTGACGATGGACCGTGACGCACTCCGGCGATGGATCGCCGACCGGCCGGAGATCGCGGTGCGATTGCTGCGCGTGCTGGCCCGACGACTGAGGCGCACCAACAACGACTTGGCCGACCTCATCTTCACCGACGTCGCGGGCCGAGTCGCCAAACGGCTACTCCAGCTGGCGCAGCGGTTCGGTGTCCAGGAGGACGGCGCCATGCGCGTCGCACACGGCCTGACTCTCGACGAGATCGCTCAGCTGGTGGGAGCCGCGCCGGAGACCGTGGACAAGGTGTTGTGCGACTTCACCACTCGCGGATGGATTCGGGTGCACGGCAACAGCGTGGTGATCACGGACTCCGAGTCCCTGGCCGGGCGAGCGCACTAAGGCGGGAAGCCCGGTCACTGGGTGCTGGCGGGCATCAATCGACCCCGGCTGACGTCAGGTGCGGATTGGCATCAGCCGTGACGACAAACGTCCGCGGGAAGGCAATCCTGAAGTGAGCCCCAGCTGGGCCCTCACCTATGTGAAGGAGTATCGAGCGTGCGGACCAAAGTCAGTGCAATCACCCTTCTGCTGGCGGCAGGTGCTGGCGCCGTTGCGATTTCCGCTGCGCCGATAGCGGCGGCAAGTTCAACCGGATGCAGCAACATCGGCTCGGACACCGAATGCCAGACACCCGGCAACGTCCAGATCAACGATTCCGCGCCCATTCAGTACGCGCCGGAGTACCCCGAGTTCGGCATCATGGGCTACCCCATGGCCGGCGGCCATCGGTAACGGTCGCTGACTGACGGCGTCGCTGCCGTATCCCACGACACGAGAAGGAAGTCATGACTACGGAGCTGGTGATCGCCGACAACGGCGGCGGGGATGCGTTCGACCCTACCATCCCGGCACCGATGACCGATGTGGCCGAATATGGATTCGAGGGGCGATTCGACCATTGGGCCGACGACGCTCGATATTTCGAGTATTCGAAGGCGGCGAACCCCATCGGATCGGGGCACACGTCAACGGTTCCGATCACATCCTTTGGTCGAGAGCTGTATGCCGAAGGCCCCACCCGAATAGTCCCGCTGGATCTTTCGAACGAACTCAGCCTGAGCGACGGCCCCGCCACCAGTCCGGCACTGGTCGCGAACTTCGTGCGCATTCAGTGGGGCGAGCAGGTCGAGACGAGCCCCAATGCCACCTCCCAGCTGTACTACGTGATCAGCGGACGAGGTGTCAGTGCCGTCAACGGTCGGCTCGTCCACTGGGAGGAGGGCGACTTCCTGACGATGCCCGCCGCCACCCGTGCCACGTTCCACGCCGACACCGACGCGACGCTGTACTGGGTGCACGACGAGCCGCTGTTGCGCCATCTGGGAGCGCGAGCCACCGAACCGCGTTTTCGTGCAACGAAGTTTCGGCGGACCGACGTGGTGGCTCACCTGGATCAGATCGCATCGCGCCCTGGCGCAAACGACAAGAGCAGGGTGAGTGTCCTGTTGGCCAACGCCGCGCAGGAGCAGACCCTCACCATCACCCACGTGCTGTGGGCAATGTTCGGCCTGTTGCCACCGAATCAGGAGCAGCGCCCGCACCGCCACCAGTCGGTGGCCCTCGATCTGATTCTCGACGCCAAGCCCGGGTGCTACACCTTGCTGGGCACTCACTTGGACGAGCGGGGCAACATCGTCGACCCGACCCGCGTCGACTGGGAGGCGGGAGGCGCGTTCGTCACGCCACCGGGTCTTTGGCACGCACACTTCAATGAGTCGGGCGCCCCGGCGCACCTGATTCCGATTCAGGACGCCGGGTTGCAGACCTACCTGCGCAGCCTGGACATCCGCTTCTCCGACCGACGGTAGGCCGGCCGCTTCACATCCGGTCAGCGTGACTCGAGGAAGGTGATCACCGCGAGGACGCGGCGGTGGGCGTCGTCGGTTGCCGGAAGGTCCAGCTTGCTGAGAATGCTGCCGACGTGTTTGGCCACCGTGCCCTCGGTGACCCAAAGCCGCTGGGCGATACCGGCATTGGAGCGACCCTCAGCCATCAGCGTCAGTACCTCGAGCTCTCGTGCGCTCAGCACGGAGAGTGGGTCAGCGCGTCGGCTGGCCGACACCAGCTCGGACACCAGCACGGGGTCCACCACCGATGCCCCCTTGGCGATGCGCTGCAGGGTGTCGACGAAGTCGGCCACATCGGTGACTCGACTCTTCAACAGGTAGCCAATGCTGTGTCCGCTGCCGAGCAGCTCCATCGCCTGATCGACGTCGACGTGAGCGGACAGCACCAAGATGGCGGTGGCGGGCAGCTCCGCGCGGATCACCCGCGCCGCGTCGAGCCCCTCGTTGGCATTGGTCGGCGGCATCCGGATGTCGGTCACCACCAACTCCGGCGTCGTGGCTCGCACCAACGCCAGCAGCTCAGGGCCGTCGCCGGCTTGCCCGACAACCTCGAAACCGGAGTGGCTCAGCAGGCTGACGAGACCCTCGCGAAGCAAGACGTCGTCCTCGGCAACGACCACGCGGACCGGAGCCGCCGATGCCGTCGCAAGTTGGCTATTCATGGCACCGGCAACGGGATTGGGATCGTCGCAACCAGTGATGTCCCACTACCGACCGGGCTGGAAACCAGCAGGCGTCCGCCGAGCGCCTCGACACGGTCTCGAAGACCGATGAGCCCGGATCCCCTGCCTGAGTCGGCGCCACCCGCCCCGTCGTCGCGAACAGACAGTCGCAAGTCATCACCGTCGGTATCCACCTTCACCGTCACCTCGGATGCCCGCGCATGTTTGGCGGCGTTCGTCAGCGATTCCGCGACGACGTAGTACGCGGCGACCTCCACACAGTCGGGCAACCGCCCCTCCACGCCGAGGTCGAGCTCAACCGGAACGGTCGAGCGGCGAACAAGTGTCTTGAGTGCAGGTGCCAACCCGCCTCGCGAGAGAACCGCGGGATGAATACCGCGGGAGAGGTCCTGGAGGTCCTTGGATGCGTCGACCAGACCATCGACAACCTCAGACATCTGCCGTCGCACTGATTCGAGATCGGCAGGCACTGCGGCTTCCGCATCCCGAAGCTTGAGCCCCAGCGAAACCAACCGTTGTTGGGCGCCGTCGTGCAGATCGCGTTCGAAGCGGCGTCTGGCCTCATCGCCTGCGGAGACGATCCTCGCGCGGGACGCAGTGAGCTGGGCGCGGGTTTCAGCGTTGGCGATCGCGGTCGCCACCAGATCCGCGAAGTCCCCGAGCCGGGACTCGGTGTCGTCGGACAACGGATCGCATTGGAACGAACCGACGATGGCTGCACCCCACACTCGGCCGTCCACCATGATGGGCGCTCCAACCCCCGCGCCGAGGCCTGCCGCACGGACCATCGCTGCGGTTGCACCGGCAGCATTGTCATGACTGTCCATCCGTGCCGGGCGGCCCGTGCGGAAGACCATCGCCGCGATGTGCTCGCCCTCGGGTGCAAACCGCGTGCCCAGCGGCATCTGCGGCCCGCGGTCGTCGTGAGTGGCCAGCAGAACCGAGCCGCCGTCGACCTCGAACCGGACCAGAGCCGAGTGGTGCACACCCAGGCAGCGCGCCAGCTCCCCCGCCACCGTGGCGAACACCTCGAACGGAGGGGCCGCGCGTGCGACCAGCGTGGCAACCCGTCGCAACGAAGACTGCAGTTCAGCGAGCGTCCGGAGCTGGTCACGGCTTCGCTCTGCCTCCCCGCGGCGGTGATCCGCCTCGACCGCCCGCGTCCGCACCAGAGACGCCAGCGTGTTCGCCACCAAGGCCACCATTACGAAGACGCCCACCACCGTCCAATCGTCGGCGCCGAATTCGAACGGGCCCGGCCAACCTCGGAAGTAATCGAAGGCGAGAGCGCTGGCCACCGATGTCGCCGTAGCGAGCCCGAATCCCCACACCGTGGACACCACCAGGACTCCGAGCAGGTACACGACCCCGAACGCATCTCCAGGAGCGACCTGCACGCCCATGAGGACGGCACCGGTCTCCGCGACGATGAACGACGCGGCGACCATCAGCCCCAGCCAGACGGGCGGGGTCTTTGGACGAAGCAACAGCGAGATCAGACGAGCACGCATCGGCGGCGGACCTATTCCCGCATCAGCGTGCTGGCTGTCGACGGGGACCGCCGGCGTTGACGACTGCTGGCCGAGCGCCTGCAAGCTTCTCGGAAACGATCGTCGCGGAAATGGACAGGACAGCACATGTGAGCGTAATTCTCGAAGATGTGGAGTTCCTGGGAACCAACCTGCTCGGCATCGGCAGCGTCACCGTGGAGCACCCACCATCTGACCGATGCCGTAGGTGACGAGCATTGCAACCGCTCCACCGAGCACGACGCGAAGGATCGCACGTGTCTTGCGGGCGCCGCTGAGGACGCTACTGACCGTTCCAGTCAACGCCAGCGCCAACAACACCGAGACGAACGCGACGGGGACGCGGGCGCTGGCCGGCGGAAGCAGGATCGCGATGAGTGGAATGACCGCTCCGGCGGTGAACGCGATGGCGGATGACATCGCGGCCTGCCAGGGGTTGGACAGATCGTCGGGATTGATGCCCAATTCCACGTCGAGATGGGCGGCGAGGGCGTCGTGCGCCGTCAACTCCTCAGCGACCGTGCGTGCGGTCTGTTGGGTCAGACCCTTCGCAGCGTAAAGCGCAGTCAGTTCGCGCAGTTCGGCCTCGGGGGTGTCGCGGAGTTCCTGGCATTCCTGCTGCAACAGGGCTTGCTGACTATCGCGTTGCGTGCTGACCGAGACGTATTCGCCGAGGGCCATCGATACTGCTCCGGCGACCAGGCCGGCCATACCGGCGGTGAAGATCACCTCCCTGGCTGCGGTAGCCCCCGCAACGCCTACCACCAGGCCGGCGGTGGACACGATGCCGTCATTGGCCCCAAGGACCCCGGCGCGCAACCAGTTCAGTCGGCCGGCCACGTTGTGTGCATGCGGTTCCGTCGCGGGATGCTCAGCACCGCTATGCAATTCGATATCGCTCGTCGTCATGTCGTGCCAACCGTCGGGCGCGCACCTCGTGGTGAGGCGGCCGTGACGGCCAACGTGGTGGTCGTCACGTCGTTTCTCCCCAATCTGTCGTCGTTCGCTTGCCATGATCGCGATCGAACCGAACGCTGTCGCCACCGCTGACACCCGTTACGGGTTCCTGTCAGCGGTAGTCTCGGCTTGGCTGTCAGCTGTAAACGCGCAGCGTGTCGCGGTCGCTCTGCGCAACCGCCTGCCGTCTGACCCTGCCCATTGCAGCTGGCCGGTATACGCGAGGTAGGGCTGGCGGGGGTTGGCAGATGGGCGCCAGCCTCGAAGACACAGGCCACCGTCGCGGTGATCGTAGAGTCCATGCAAACAGCCACCCAAAAACCCGCAGCCGGTGTCGTCGCCGGCGACCCAACATCCGACGCCGTAACCGGTCCCCGGCCAGGTGTGAAGTACGCCGTCGAGGCGATCGGAACCTTCTTTCTGGTGTTCACCGTCGGGGCCGCCGTCGGAAGCGGCAGCCCGCTCGCCCCGCTGGGCATCGGCGCGGTCCTGATGGTGATGATCTACGCCGGCGGACACCTGTCAGGCGGTCACTACAACCCGGCCGTCACGATGGCCGTCCTGGTGCGTCGGCGGATCACGCTCCACGAGGCCGTCGGTTACTGGGTCGCGCAACTCGGTGCCGGGCTGCTCGCGGCGGTGGTCGTACGCACGGTCGTCGACCCGGCCCACGCGGCAGTCGGCGCGACGATGTTGCTGAGAGGCCGAACGGAGTTGGCGGCGTTCGTCGTTGAGCTGTTGTTCACCTTCGCGTTGTGCTACGTGGTACTCAACGTGGCGACCAGCAAGGACCACCGGAACAACTCGTTCTACGGCCTGGCGATCGGGTTCACCGTCGTGGCCGGCGCGGTCGCGGTCGGAGCGATCTCTGGCGGTGCCTTCAATCCGGCGGTGTCGCTCGGGGCTGCTGTGATGGGGATGTTCGCCTGGCCGACGTTGTGGGTGTACCTGGTCGCGCAGGTGCTCGCCGGGATCGCTGCCGGAGCCGTGTTCCTGGCACTCAACCGGGAAGACCGATGAGCCGCGTGCTGATGGGGCCGGGTTCGATGATCCACCTGCATCGCCGCGACCGGGGAGACACCGCATTCGGCCGGTCGTTCCCCGGGGTGCCCGACGTGGCCACCATCGTCGCCGTCGGACCGTTCGACGATCTGGAACACGCACAACACCTGGCCGCCATGTTCATTGCCGTGCAACGGACCTGTCTGACCGAGCTGGTGCTGCTGGGCACGGGCGTGGGCCGCAGCCTCGTCGTACGGCGCGCGGCCGAGCGCGCCCTGCAGACACGACTGGTCCTGGTCGAGGAACCCGTCGGGCAGCGGCGGTCGCAATTGCTCGCCACCGCCGACCTCGTGATTCCAGGCCCAGGGACGATGGCCGACTCGCTCGTGGAGGTGATGGCCGCCAGTCGAGCCGTGGTGGCACCCGCCAACGCCGTAACCGCCGAGCTGGTGATGCCGCACAGCGCGGGGCTGCTCTACGCGCCCGGTGACGTTTCAGCGATGACTGCCGCGGTGGCGCGACTGTTGGCGCATCCCGAGTTGAGACACCAAATGGGCAGCCGTGCAAGCCAAGTCGCGCAACGCCACCGCATGCACCCCTTGAGCGGGCAGTGGCCGGAGGACGAGAAGAAGTATGCCTAGCCCCAGCTCCAGCCTTCCAACCCTCCATCGAAAGGTATGACGATGACTCGACCGCTTCCCACCACGACTGATGCCGGCATCCCCATCGAGAGCGACGAGCATTCGCTGACCATCGGGCCGGACGGGCCGATCCTGCTGCACGATCACTACCTGATCGAGCAGTTGGCGCAGTTCAACCGCGAACGCGTGCCAGAACGCCAGCCACATGCCAAGGGCTCGGGTGCTTTCGGTCGATTCGAGGTCACCCACGACGTCAGCGCGTTCACCAAGGCCGCGGTGTTTCAGCCAGGCACCATGACCGAGACGGTGATCCGGTTCTCCACGGTGGCCGGTGAGCGCGGCAGCCCAGACACCTGGCGCGACCCGCGCGGCTTCGCGCTGAAGTTCTACACCACCGAAGGCAACTACGACATCGTCGGCAACGACACCCCGGTGTTCTTCCTTCGCGATCCGTTGAAGTTCCCCAGCTTCATCCGGTCGCAGAAGCGCCGCGCGGACAGCAACCTTCGTGATCACGACATGCAATGGGACTTCTGGACGCTGTCCCCGGAGACCGCACATCAGGTCACCTGGCTGATGGGCGATCGCGGCATCCCGCGCAACTGGCGGCACATGAACCTCTACAGCGGACACACCTACATGTGGATCAACGCCGCAGGCGAAAAGGTCTGGGTGCGTTATCACTTCATCACCGATCAGGGCGTCGAGAACCTGACCCAGGCCGAGGCCGACGCGCTGGTGTCGCAGGACACCGACTACCACACCCGGGATCTGTTCGAGACCATCAAGCGCGGCGACTACCCGTCCTGGACGCTGAAGATGCAGATCATGCCGTTCGAGGACGCCAAGACCTACCGGTTCAACCCGTTCGACCTGACCAAGGTCTGGCCGCACGCCGACTACCCGCTCATCGAGGTGGGCCGGCTGACGCTGGACCGCAATCCCACCGACAACCACAGCCAGATCGAGCAGGGCGCCTGGGCGCCCAGCAACCTGGTGCCGGGCATCGGCGCGAGCCCGGACAAGATGCTGCTGGGCCGGATGTTCGCCTACCCCGACGCGCAGCGCTACCGCATCGGGGCGAACTACAACCAGCTGCCGGTCAACGCGCCCAAGTCACCGGTGCACAGTTACAGCAAGGACGGGCAGATGCGCTTCAACACCGTCACCGACCCGGTGTACTCGCCCAATTCCAAGGGCGGTCCCCGCGCCGACGTCGAACGCTACGGCCAGCCGGCGGGCTGGCACACCGACGGCGAGATCGTCCGTACCGCCTACACGCTGCGCGCCGCCGACGACGACTGGGGCCAGGCGGGCACCCTGGTGCGCGACGTAATGAACGACGAGGAGCGGGATCGGTTGGTGGGCAACATCGTCGGCCACCTGCTCGACGGAGTGTCCGAGCCGGTCCTGGAACGCGCCTTCGAGTACTTTCGCAACGTAGACGTGGACCTGGGCGAGCGGGTCGAGAAGGGTGTGCGCGCAGGCGCAGTCGTGGGTACTGACGGATGATGCGAGCGTTTCCAACATAATTGGTGATCCTCATGGCTAGATTCGCGGGCCAGCAACTCTGAGATCACCGACGAACAACGCGCCGAGCGGGGTCAACTTCCTTCGAATGGGAACGTCGCCACTAATGACGTGCCGTTGCCGAGGACGCTGGAGATCCGCAGCTGCCCCCCAAGCGCCTCAACTCGGTCGACCAACCCGATGAGTCCGGACCCTTTGCGCAAGTCGGCACCGCCAACTCCGTCATCGGCAATGGACAACCGCAAGTTCGCACAGCCGGCTCGACACCCACCCTCGCCTCAGATGCTTGCGCATACTTGGCAACGTTCGTGAGCGCCTCCGCGACAACGTAATAGGCAGCCACTTCGGCAGCCTCGGGCAACCGTCTGTCGGTCCCGAGGCGCAGTTGGACTGGGACGGCAGAGCGGCGGGCCAATGTCTTGAGCGCTGGGCCCGGTCCGCCTCTGGACAGAATTGCCGGATGAATCCCGCGGGATATCTCTTGGAGATCCTCCGATACACCCGTCAGACCCGCAACGGCGTCAGAGACCTTCTCCCGCAACGCGCGCCAGTCGGGTGGCATCGATACCTCCGCCGTGCGCAATCGCGGTGGCGACCAGGTCCGCGAAGTCCCGACGCGCGCCTCGGTACCTGCGGGCAGCGGCTCAGGTCGCGACGATCCGACATTCGCCGCGCCCCACAGTCGGCCGCCCACGACAATCGGCACACCGGCGCCTGAACGCAGCCCCGGCGCCTGGAGGTATTGGATGTCGGGAGAGGGCGCGTTCTCGTGGCTGTCCCGCCGGGCGGCGCGGCCCGTGCGGAATACCATCGCCGGGACGCTTTCACCGTGGAACGAAAACTCTCACGGGGCCGTCGGGCTGATCAACAGCGACACCATGCGGGCGCGCATCGGTGGTGCCCCCGAATCAGAATCGCGTGCTGCGCGCACCTCGACCGCGCACCTCTTCCGGGTACCACCCAACGTGGCACTCACCGTCCGGTCAAAACGAGAGCGATCAATGCTGTTCCAATCTCATCGAGCCTCGGCAGGCCTGCGTCGGGTCGAATATCAGCGATGCGCACAGGCGCATCGATGTCGCTACCGCTAATGCCAATCGATGCCCCCCACAGGGTGTATCTCTGGATACCTGCCAGCTGGAACTCGTCCCCGCATGTGCAAGATTTGCAGTTACTGGGGATGCGTACCTGCCCCGACACTGCGAAAGTGAGCTCATGCCGCTGCGAGGTACCCGATGCGCTGTCTAATCGTCGATGACAGCCCGGATTTCGTCGACGCCGCGCGCGGCCTTCTGAAGCGCCAGGGCGTGTCCGTCGTCGGCGTGGCGTCCAACAGCGCCGAGGCGCTGCGGCTCTTCGAGGAATTGCGGCCCGACGTGACGCTGGTCGACATCAACCTCGGCGTGGAGAGCGGCTTCGAACTCGCTGAGCAACTCAGTCGGGTTGGCGGGCCGACACCGTCGCCGGTGATACTGATTTCCACTCACGCTGCCGAGGACTTCGCGGACATGATCGAGACCAGTCCGGCAGTCGGGTTCCTGTCCAAGTCCGCCTTGACGTGCGCGGCCATCCGCGACCTCGTCGGCGAGTCAGCCAGCCTCAAGGAAGGTGATCACCGCTAGCACCCTGCGGTGATCACCGCCGGCCTCCGGGAGATTCAGCTTGGTCAGGATGCTGCGGACGTGCTTTTCCACCGTGCCCTCGGTGACCCAGAGTCGATGGGCGATTCCAGCATTGGAACGCCCCTCCGCCATCAACGCCAACACCTCGCGCTCCCTCGCACTAAGAGCCGCCAACGGATCGTCGCGTCGCTGCGCCGACACCAGCTCAGACACCAAGGCGGGGTCGACCACCGACGCTCCCTTGGCGATCCGCTCCAGGGTTTCCACGAAATCCACCACATCGGTGACCCGACTCTTCAGTAGATAGCCGATGCTGTGCCCGCTGGCCAACAACTCCATCGCATGCTCGACCTCCACGTGCGCCGAGAGCACCAAGATCGCGATTTCGGGGAACTCCTCGCGGATCACCCGCGCCGCATCGAGCCCCTCGGTGGTGTGCGTTGGCGGCATTCGAATGTCGGCCACCACCAAGTCCGGCGTGCTCTCGCGAACGAGCGCGACCAGCTGCCCCCCGTCGCCGGCTTGTCCCACGACATCGAATCCCGAACGGTCCAGCAGGCTGGCCAAACCCTCCCGAAGCAACAGATCGTCATCAGCCACCACCACCCGCACGCGGATCACCACCCTACTGTCGGTCCGGGTTTCGTTGCCCTGCCGAACGTCGGCGACCGCTCTGTGACACATAGTGCACCGGTCCGATACAGACCGGTGCCAGGTTCGAGCAAGACCGAAGCTGGCAGGTAAACGGCCCCGGTCCGGATAACGGGGGGATTTGGCCAACGCGTCACCGCGGCACAGGGCCTGTCCCTAGACGACTTCTTCGACCAAACGCATGGATTTGATGCAGTCGTTCTGGGTGGCGATCAGTATTCCACCTAACTGCAATGCGGGATTCCAGGTCTTCTCAAGCAGTTTCGGTGGCTAGCGCCGACGACAACGGTGTCCGTGTCGAGCAGTCTTGAGACACATACCGAGACCCAAATAAGCATGCGGAGAAAATGATGACTACGGTCAGCACGGGCCGTTCGACGCGCAGCCGGCTGCCGGTGCATCCGGCGGTAGGAACCACCGCGGCCGCCATGGTGGTTGCGGCTACGGTCGGTGTTGGCGCACAGTTCCTTGGGGTCACTCCGCCTGCTCGCGATGCCTCGCCGTACTGCGCCGGGGCTTACCAGTGCGTAGAGCCCGAGGCGGATCGACTGCTCCGAACAGGCTTTGACCCCCTCGGCCCATACGCACCCACGATGTGGAATTCCGGATTGTCGTCCGGTCCGGTCACCAGCCCGCACACCGGCCGCCGGTGATCCCACGCTGGTATCCGCAGACGCGAGTACATCTGCGGAAACCCGACTTTCAGCCGACATCGCATGGAAGCGATGTCACCCAAGTAAGGGGAAAACAGAAAATGATGAAACTGCGGATCGTCGCGCCACTGGTCTTCGCCGCCTCCGCGGCAGCCATTGGACTGGCACCGATCGCAGCGGCCGACGCCACCGTGCGCCAGAGCCCGGGCAACGCCGAAGTCACCGCGACACCCGGGGCAGCCGCGCAACCGGCCGCCCAAAACCAACAGCCATTCGGCGGGGATTCGGGCGCCCTGATATTCCACAACCACTGACCGCGACCGCGCGCTCAGCGCAGGGAGGCTCTTACTCCCGCCCTGAGCGCCATGGTTTTGAGGCGCAGCGGTCGCGGTGGGCATCGCATCGCTGATCGCAGCGGTGGGTGGTGCGCCAGGGTGCCTTTCTGAGAAAGCGGTGCTACAGGCGCCACGCCGCGTGCTCTAATTCTTCGTAGGTCAAAGCACCGGATTCCGACGCGCCGGAGGTTGCGGGCTGAGGGAATCGTCCCTCCGGCAGTTCGGTGGGAGTTTGGGCGGTGCCACCCGATGTCGACGGCGACGAGAACACGCTTCCCTTCGAGGTGGGCCAAGAGGCGGGCTGGACTGACGGCGCGACTGCTGCTTGCGACCGGCGTTCTCGTGCTCGTCGCGATAGCGGCATACGTGGCCCTGTACGTCGCACTTACGGACTTGAGCCGGGCGAGGGCAGTAGCCACCCATTCCCTGCAGGAAGTCAACGTGGCCCGTGACGTGCGACGTCTGCTGATCGACATGGAGACAGGCCAGCGCGGGTTCATCATCACGGGAGAGCCCCGCTTCCTCGAAGAGTGGGAAATCGGACGGCGGACGCTTCCGGAAAGGGTCGCAACGCTGCGGAGGATCGTGGACGATCCACGGCAGGCGAAGCGAGCCGAACAATTGGAGACGGACTCCCTTGCCTACATCAGGGACTACGCGGTACCGCTGGTGGATGCTGCACGCCGCGGAGAGGTTTGGGTGCGAGGAATCCCGGCGAGCGAGGATGGGGAACGTCGAATGGACTCGCTGCGGGGCCAGCTGGACGCCTATGTCACAACTGAGTTCGAGCTGAGCGCGGCGGCCCAGGCCGACGCCGACCACGATTACCGGCGAGCGACCTTCATCGCGGCTGGCGGACTCGCGGCCTCGGTGCTCATCACCGTACTGATGACGATTTACCTCACCAGAAGGGTGGTTCGTCCGGTTCGTCGGACGGCCATGACGGCTGAGCGGATCGCCGCCGGGGAGTTGGACGCACGGGTGCCAGAGACAAGCAAGGCCGAGTTCGGTGTGCTGGAACGCGCGTTCAATTCGATGGCCGAGTCACTGCAGCACCATGTCGGCGAGCTAGCCCGGCTCAGTGACGAACAGGCCGCGCTTCGGCGCG
>NZ_JAVRPS010000061.1:0-3924 GCF_032162105.1 Mycobacterium sp.
TCTCGCGCTGTTCTCGGGCCAGCGGAAAGTACTGCAGCTGTGTCGGGATCCCCTTGATCGCTTCGTGAACTACCTTGAGGTGTAGGCGATATCGCAACTCGTCCAACCGACTCCAGTCCAGGCACAGACGCTCTCGGAGTACCGGCGGCAGCGCACCGGTGGTGACCCAGAGTATCAACTTTACCAACGGTGTCTGTACGAACGGATTCAGGATCAACGGCCCCACAACGGCATTGGCCCGATCGGGCAAGCGCTTGCTGGTCGGCGCCGGCATCGTCCGGTACATGTGGAAGCCTTCGCGAACGGGACGGCTGTCCTCGAGCACGTCGTTGATCATGTGCTCCCAGTACTCTTGAAATGCATCCCAATCCGGCGGGACGGGTCTCATGCTGACGCCGTAGAGCCGATACCAGTCAATCGATTCCAAATAGAGAGCCTGTTTGTCGGCCTCTGACAGCGGATAGCCGGTGAGTTCGTGTCCGGTCACGATGTCCTCGACGAACGTGGCGTGCGCCCAGAAGAACGTCTCGGGGTTGAGCGCGCTGTACCGGCGGCCGTACTTGTCGACTCCCTTGATGGGGCCGTGGAATCCTCGCACCAACTTCCCCCAGTCGTGCGACGTGGGTCCGCCGTAGACGACCGACATGATCGGCCCGATCGACCGCTCACCCCGGGCGCGCGGATCCTCGAAGAACACCGAATGATGCTCCACCCCGGCGGCCAGGCCGGGATGCATGTTCTGCAACATCGCTTCGCGCAGCCCATTGGACAACCGATGCACCGGAAGCCGACCGAAGTGCTCCCAGACCAACCCATCGGGGTCCAACGGTGGGACCACGGTTTCAGTCATCCTTGGCTCCTAAAACTGATCCGATGAAGTATCAGATATGCTGGAACCGTAGTATCTGATACGACTGCGTGTCAACAGTAAGGACTCATGGTGGAGGAAGCCGGCTCATCGGGTGCGGCGGTATCGCGACCGTACCGCGGTGTCAGCGCTACCGATCGTCGCGACCAGCGCCGTCAGCGGCTGATCGACGCTGGCCTTCAACTGTTCGGAACGCGGGGAATCGCGGCGGTCGGCATCGTGGATGTCTGCGCCGAGGCCGGACTCACAAAGCGGTACTTCTACGAGAATTTCGCGTCGATCGACGAGCTTGCCGATGCGGTGTTCGAGCACGTGACCGGAAATATCGTCGCTGCGGTTGCTCCCGCGATCGAGGCCGGCGGCGGCCGCGACCCCCGTCCCGCCCTCACGGTCTACGCGCGCGCCCTCTTGAGCGATCCACGGGTCGTACGGTTCCTTGCCATCGAGTCCCAGGCCGGCCCGCTCAAGAAACACCGCGATGAATTCCCCACGCGCGCGGTCGAACTCTGGTTCGCCTTCGCCGCCGACGATGACGCCCTACCTCCACCGGACGAGATGCGCCTCAAAGCGTACGGATTCATCGGAGCCGCGCAACAGATCGGCGTGGCATGGCTGGATGGCCACCTTCCGCTGACCATGGACGAGGTCATCGACCAGCTCGTCGACATGTTCCACCGAATCTCGGGTATCGCAGGGCCGACGTAGCCGGACGAGTCAAGTTGGGGCGCACGGACCTGTTCGAGGTCGATGTGAGTTGGCATGGTGCCTCGTTGGTGAGCACGGTGACGGGCGGAAAGCCGGGTACCAGCTAGCTCCCGCAGCGCGGCGGGAACGCCCATACCGAGTTCCTGCACGGCGAATTCGTGGAGGGCTGCTAGCGCCTGCGATGAGTCCGGTTCGCGCGTGTGCGCCTGACCTGCCGAATCTACAGTGCCTCAACCTATTTGAGAATGCCAGCAGAGTCGTTTCGAGGGCCGGTAGCCGCCGCGCGCCCGAGGGGCGGAACTGACGCCTACCGCTGGCGGGGGGTGGCAATTCCGGCTAGCAGGGCCCCTTGTCTGGGCGATAGCTGTGGAGACACCGTTCGCTACGACCGAGATGCTTACGTGTAGCCACACGTGATGCCAGCAACTACCAGCGGTGAAGGAGTGCCACCAGTGCTGCCCGACACGAAACCCCCCGTCCGTACATCCATCAAGCGCCTCGATCGCCGCGGCCACTTCCAGTCCGTCCGGGTTAAACACCGCACACAAGAAGCTGAGCACGTCGCGTATCACTACGACGCCGGCTGCGCCGTCACGTTCGATGATGCACGAAAGGCGTTTCGCGCCAGCATGATAGAGCTACTCGGCATCAGCCGACGTGAGCTGCCGCGAGTGGTCGAACATCTGGAATCCGTTGTCGACGGTATGTGGGTACGCACGAAGGTCGGCGCCGTGCACCGTGATCCGAGCAGCGACAAGATGTTCCTGCAGACGCTGCTTGCAGAAGGCGCCGCCCAGGATGCGCTACGGCACCATCTCCAGGCCGCGGCGGACCGGGGAGCCACACCGGTGGTCGTGATCATCGAACCCGGTGAAACGCTGGGCAGCGTGCTCGACCAGATGAGCGCCGACGATGTGTTCGTCGTGGCTCAAGCCGATCCACACAAGGCTGTGCGATGGGTCGCGCTCTACGGGCCCTGCGCGATCGGTGCCGACGAGGCTCGACACATCGCCGACCAGGAGCAGCTACGCACGACCACGATCGAGGTTCTCATACACACTCATGGCACCGACGACATCCAGGCAGTGCAGCTGCACGAGGTCGCCAGAAACCGCACATTGCGGTGACCAGGTCCCAGTCGCTGACGTCGAGCAGGACAAGAGCGCCGGCTAGCTGACCGGCAGCTCCATCTGCAGGGTGGTGCCTCGGCCGGGGGGCTGATGACGGTCAGCGTTCCATCGACCGCTTCGATTCGGTCGATGAGCCCGATCAGTCCTGACCCTCGGCTCGGATCGGCGCCGCCGACGCCATCGTCCCGCATCACCACGAACAGGCGAGCGTCCCGCACAGCGGCGGTGAGTTCGACGGCTGAAGCGTTTGCGTGTTTGGCGGCGTTCGTCAGCGCCTCGGCCACCGAATAATACGCAGCGACCTCGACTGAAGGGGGCAGGCGAGTCTCGACGCGAAGATCCAGCGCCACTGGGACGGGACAGCGGCGGGCCACCGCCTTCACGGCCGGCATCAGCCCGCCCTCGGAGAGGATGGCCGGATGGATACCGCGGGCAACTTCCCGCAGTTCGTCCACCGCTTCCAGCAGTCCCGCGTTGAATTCTGTCAGCTCCATCCTGAACTCGGCCGCCGAATCGGAGACGCTCGACTCAAGCATTCGCAGCCTGAGCGTGAGCGAGACCAAGCGCTGCTGAATGCCATCGTGAAGATTGCGCTCGATGCGCCTTTCGCGCCTCGTCGGACGCGGCGACGATCCTGGCGCGCGACGCCACGAGATCGGCTCGGGCTTGCGCATTGGCCACGGCGGTGCCGACCAGATCGGTGAATTCCGCGATGCGGGCCGCGGCCACGTCGGGCAAAGGGTGATCGGCTCGTGACAACGCGGTCATCGCCCCCCAAACCGTCCCACCGACCATGATGGGGGCGCCCACCGCTGAATACGCAGAACCGGGTAATTCCGGTGGCGACTCCTCAGTGATCCTTGCCGCCTTGCCGGTCTCCCGCACCGGCGCAGCAACGGTGTTGGTGATCGGAATGCGACTACCAGTTGGCAGGCGCTCGCCCGCGCGCAGCCACGTGGCCGTGATAGTGGCAGTGCCGTCGGCTTCGAAGCGTAGGAGCCTCGTGATCTCGGCACCCAGAACCAGCCCGACTTCTTGCGCGACTGCGGCGAACACCTCGTCCGACGGCCCCCCGCGCGCGACGAGCGTGGCAACGCGCCGAAGCGCGGCCTGTTCGTCACTGAGCCGGGCTAGCTCGCCGACATGGTGCTGCAGTGACTCGGCCATCGAATTGAACGCGCGTTCCAGCACACCGAACTCGGCCTTGCTTGTCTCTGGCAC
>NZ_JAVRPS010000062.1:0-5831 GCF_032162105.1 Mycobacterium sp.
TCTAGACGAAACGGAGCCGCTCGCGTCCTAAGGCGATCAGCCGTTCCAGCGCGGGAGCGTCGGGCCCAAGCGGACCCGGGCCGAACAGGAAGGCCCGTTGACTGGCCTTCTCGTCCTCGTCGAGCAGCACCATCATCAGGCCGGCCCGGCTGCCGAACCGGCGGAACAGGGTGCCCTTGCCGACGCCGGCCGCCGTGGCAATGTCGTCCATGGTGACCGCGTCGGGGCCCCGCTCGGCCACGAGCCGGCGGGCGGCGTCGAGCAGCAGTGCACGGTTACGGGCGGCATCGCCGCGTTCCGGTGGCGTGGAGACCGGGAACTCGCCCAGCTGATCGACGCTCACCCTTGCACTTTAGCTCAGACGGAATTAATCGGACCACGGTCCGGTTGCTTCATGCGACGATCGGAACGAGCCATTGAAGGGAATGAGGAACATGTCGGATAGCAAGGTATTGGTACTAGTGGGCAGCCTGCGCGCAGCGTCGGTGAACCGTCAGCTGGCCGAATTGGCCGCCGAGTCGGCCCCGGAAGGCGTGACGCTGGTGCCGTTCGACCGGCTGGGCGAGCTGCCGTTCTACAACGAGGACATCGACGGTGACGACGTCGCCGAGTCGGTGCAGGCACTGCGCCTGGCCGCGGCCGAGGCAGACGCCGCGCTCGTCGTCACCCCCGAGTACAACGGCAGCATTCCCGGCGTACTGAAGAACGCCATCGACTGGCTGTCGCGCCCATTCGGCAACGGCGCGCTGAAGGACAAGCCCGCGGCCGTCATCGGCGGGTCATTCGGTCAGTACGGCGGCGTCTGGGCGCACGACGAGACCCGCAAGTCGTTCGGCTTCGCCGGCCCGCGGATCGTCGAGGATCTCAAGCTGTCGGTGCCGTTCAAATCGCTCGACGGGAAGCACCCGCGCGAGAACGCCGAGGTGGCCGCCGGCGTGCGCGAGGTCGTCGGGAAACTGGTCGCCGAGATCGGCTGATCGGTACGTTTCAACGCAGAGCCGCCGACGAACCCAGGTTCGTCGGCGGCTTTGCTGTCTGGCGGTGCGATCCGACGGGTTGTCGGTGCCCGGTGGTAGAACGGCCGTATGGCCCGACACACCCCCTCTCGTGACGCGCGACACGCCGGGTGGTTCCGGGTCGCGGAGGTTACGACCTGGGAATTTCATCAATGTTGTTCAGAACATCTTGTATCCGTTCTGAATGTCGGCCACTAGGTGTAGTGTCTTGCAGACCGACAGACCCCCACGGTTCCCAAGCTTTCAAGGGTCGGCCGGAGCTCCCAATCCGGTGGTGTCGGGTTCCCAGACACGCCGGATTCGTAGCCTCGGTCGGCAGAAATCTCAGGAATTTCGAGGGTCCCGGGTCCGCTGAACATAGTGGAGATGCACCAACCCGATCAGTTGCCAGTCACGTCAAGTAATAGTTTCAAATTCCGCAGAGGAGCCGTACCGAAGATGACCGTCACCGTGTACACCAAGCCCGCTTGCGTGCAGTGCAACGCCACCTACAAGGCGCTGGACAAGCAAGGCGTCGCCTACGAGAAGGTCGACATCAGCCTGGATACCGAGGCGCGTGACTACGTCATGGCGCTGGGATACCTGCAGGCGCCCGTCGTCGTGGTCGGCAACGATCACTGGTCGGGCTTCCGGCCGGACCGGATCAAGGCGTTGGCCGGGGCGGTCGCAGTCACCGCATAACGGGTATTCGACGACAGGTGCTGGAAGGGAGAGATGCCGATATGACCGGTGGCAATCTCGTCTACTTCTCCAGCGTCTCGGAGAACACGCACCGCTTCGTGGAGAAGCTGGGCATGCCCGCCACCCGTATTCCGGTCCATGGTCGTATCGAGGACCCCGAGTTCATCAAAGAGCCCTACGTGCTGGTTCTGCCCACCTACGGCGGAGGGCATGCCAACGGGCCCGATCCCGATGCCGGGGGATACGTCCCCAAACAGGTCATCGCCTTTCTCAACAATGAACACAACCGGTCGCTGCTGCGCGGTGTCATCGCCGCGGGCAATACCAACTTCGGCGCCGAATTCGGCTACGCGGGTGACGTCGTCTCCCGCAAGTGCGGCGTGCCCTACCTCTACCGCTTCGAACTGATGGGAACCGAGGACGACGTCGCAGCCGTCCGTGCGGGTCTCGCAGACTTCTGGAAGGACCAGACGTGCCACCAACCGTCACAGCTGCAGAGCCTGTAACCTCCAGCGCGCCCAACGCGCTACCCGGGGAGACGGACTACCACGCGCTCAACGCGATGCTGAATCTGTACGACGCGAACGGCAAGATCCAGTTCGAAAAGGACCGGGAAGCCGCGAATCAGTACTTCCTGCAGCACGTCAACCAGAACACGGTGTTCTTCCACAATCAGGACGAGAAGCTCGACTACCTGGTCAAGGAGAACTACTACGAGCGCGAGGTGCTCGACCAGTACTCGCGCAACTTCGTCAAGACCCTGCTGGACCGGGCCTACGCCAAGAAGTTCCGGTTCCCGACGTTCCTCGGCGCGTTCAAGTACTACACCTCCTACACGCTGAAGACGTTCGACGGGAAGCGCTACCTCGAGCGGTTCGAGGACCGGGTCTGCATGGTGGCCATGACGCTGGCCGCCGGCGACACCGTGCTGGCCGAGAAGCTCGTCGACGAGATCATCGACGGCCGGTTCCAGCCGGCCACGCCGACGTTCCTCAACTCGGGCAAGAAGCAACGCGGCGAGCCGGTCTCGTGCTTTCCGGCGGGAACTCCAGTGGATACTCCGGACGGCCCGCAGGCGATTGAGACTCTGACGACGGGTGACCGGGTGCTCTCACACGACGGGTCGTTCTCCGTCGTCGAGTCCGTCATCGAGAACCCCAATGATCAAGCGCTCATTCGTATCTCGCATTTCGGGCACAAGGAGCCAATCCTCTGCACTCCCGAGCATCCGATCCTGGTGTGGACGACGCGCGAGGTCGACACGCTCATCGACGATGACGGTGCCGATCCCTTCAACGGGTTCGTGTGGCTGGCTGCGAAGGACATTCATCCAGCGGACTTCATCGTGACCGCAGCTCCGCTAGAAGGACGCGAGCGGCGCGTACACGACTTGATGGAGCACGTCGGCTCCGGCGAATACGAAGAAGTCGATGGCCTCATCCGCAAGGTCAACACCGATCTCAAGCACCGCAACAAACAGCGCCACCACATGAAGTTCGTGTCGGTGAACCGCCACGTCGAGGAGTCCTACGACCTTGGCCTCATCCTCGGCTGGTACATCGCCGAAGGCCATATTTCGAAGCGCTCCGGGGCCAATGACCGGACTCCGAATGGCATCCACTTCACGCTTGGCGCACACGAACTCGAGTACCAGCGGGAGTTGGCGGCCGCGTTCAAGCGCGTATTCGCCGCGGATCTCTCTATCCACCAAAGTGTGTCGGACCAGTCGGTTCGCATGGTGTGCAACAGCAAGGTCGTGGCGTCACTCTTCCTGTCGATGGTGGGTACCGGATATCACTCGAAGCGCTTGTCGCACGACGTCATGACGGCCGACGACGAGTTTCAGATTGGCCTGCTGGCGGGACTGTTTCGCGGCGACGGGTGCACTACCACCGGTGGCATGGTTCTCGACCTCGTAAACCCGGAACTCATCGATCAGGTGCAGTTGATCCTTCGCCGTCTCGGCATGATGTCCGTGGTTCGGCAATACGTCAACCAGGCTGGCAATGTCACGGGTCAGGTATTCGTCCCCGGGCTGCCCGGCATCAACGAGGACTTCATCTACTCCGTCGGTAAGAACCTGCACAACTACGTGGGACGCAAGGGGTCATTGCGCACCACGTACCAGGTGGTGCATGGGCGGCATGTATACGGAATCCGCGACATGGCGGTCACGGGGGAGACTCCGGAAAAGGTGTACAACCTGCACGTCGAGGGCACGCATACGTACACGATTCGTGGCACCGTCGTGCACAACTGCTTCCTCCTTCGCATAGAAGACAACATGGAGTCCATCGGGCGCTCCATCAACTCGGCGCTGCAGCTGTCCAAGCGGGGTGGTGGAGTCGCGTTGCTGCTGAGCAACATTCGCGAGCACGGCGCGCCGATCAAGAACATCGAGAACCAGAGCTCGGGCGTCATCCCGATCATGAAGCTGCTCGAGGACTCGTTCTCCTACGCCAACCAGCTGGGTGCGCGCCAAGGTGCCGGCGCGGTCTACCTGCAGGCGCATCACCCCGACATCTACCGGTTCCTCGACACCAAGCGCGAGAACGCCGACGAGAAAATCAGGATCAAGACGCTCTCGCTCGGTGTGGTGATCCCCGACATCACGTTCGAACTGGCCAAGCGCAACGAGGACATGTACCTGTTCTCGCCGTACGACGTCGAGCGCGTGTACGGGGTGCCGTTCGCCGACATCTCGATCACCGAGAAGTACTACGAGATGGTCGATGACGCACGGATCCGCAAGACCAAGATCAAGGCGCGCGAGTTCTTCCAGACGCTGGCCGAGCTGCAGTTCGAGTCGGGCTACCCGTACATCATGTTCGAGGACACGGTGAACCGGGCTAACCCGATCGAGGGCAAGATCACCCACTCCAACCTGTGCTCGGAGATCCTGCAGGTCTCCACGCCGTCGATATTCAACGACGACTTGTCGTATGCCAAAGTGGGCAAAGATATTTCGTGCAACCTCGGTTCGCTGAACATCGCCAAGACGATGGACTCGCCGGACTTCGCCCAGACCATCGAGGTGGCGATTCGCGCGCTGACCGCGGTGAGTGACCAGACCCACATCTGGTCGGTGCCCTCGATCGAGCAGGGCAACAACGACTCGCACGCGATCGGGCTCGGACAGATGAACCTGCACGGCTACCTGGCCCGCGAACGCGTCTACTACGGTTCCGAAGAGGGCATCGACTTCACCAACATCTACTTCTACACGGTGCTCTACCATGCGCTGCGCGCCTCGAATCGCATTGCGATCGAACGCGGTTCGCACTTCAAGGGCTTCGAGAACTCGAAGTATGCCTCCGGCGAGTTCTTCGACAAGTACACCGAGCAGGTCTGGGAACCCAAGACCGACAAGGTGCGTCAGCTTTTCGCCGACGCGGAGATCCGTGTTCCGGACCAGGACGACTGGAAGCGGCTGAAGGAGTCGGTGCAGACCCACGGCATCTACAACCAGAACCTGCAGGCGGTCCCGCCGACCGGATCGATCTCCTACATCAACCACTCGACGTCGTCGATCCACCCGGTCGCGTCCAAGATCGAGATCCGCAAGGAAGGCAAGATCGGCCGGGCCTACTACCCGGCGCCGTATCTGACCAACGACAACCTGGAGTACTACCAGGACGCCTACGAAATCGGCTACGAGAAGATCATCGACACCTACGCGGCGGCCACCCAGCACGTGGACCAAGGGCTTTCGCTGACGCTGTTCTTCAAGGACACCGCGACCACCCGTGATGTGAACAAGGCGCAGATCTACGCCTGGCGCAAAGGTATCAAGACGCTGTACTACATCCGGCTGCGGCAGATGGCGCTGGAAGGCACCGAGGTCGAGGGCTGCGTCTCCTGCATGCTGTGACGCCTGGCGTTCCGGCAGCCAGTCTGCCCAGGTCAGCGGCTGCACCGGGGTATGGTGCTTGACGTGGTCAGAATTCCGCGACCCCCGCTGCCGCACGCCGGGCCCAAGCCCGGTGTGAAGGTCGACGCGCGCAGCGAACGCTGGCGCGAGCACCGTAAGAAGGTGCGCGGCGAGATCGTCGAGGCGGCGTTTCGCGCCATCGACCGGCTCGGGCCCGACCTCAGCGTCCGCGAGATCGCCGAGGAGGCCGGCACCGCAAAACC
>NZ_JAVRPS010000063.1:0-6826 GCF_032162105.1 Mycobacterium sp.
CTGCGCCGCGCCGGCCTGACCGTCGTCGTGATCTCCCACGACTTCCAAGGACTCGAGGAGCTGTGTCCCCGCACGCTGCACCTGAGCGACGGTGCGATCGCCGCGACCCCGACCACCACTGGAGGCATGTCATGACGGCGCCCGCCGGACGTCAGCGCCGACCGGTGGTACTGCTGCGGCCGGTGCCGGGACGCAGTGTCGTACACCAGCTGTGGGCAGGGACCAAGCTGATCGTCGTGGCCGGGATCGGTGTCCTGCTGACGTACTACCCAGGCTGGATACCGATCGGGCTGGTGGCCGTGCTGGTGCTGGTGACCGCGCGGCTGGCCAAGGTGCCCCGCGGCGCGCTGCCGTCCATGCCGCGCTGGCTGTGGCCCCTGCTGTTCCTGGGTTGCCTGACCGCCACGTTCGCCGGCGGCAGCCCGGAGGTGACCGTCGGGACGGTCACCGTCGGTCTTGGCGGCGTGCTCAACTTCCTGCGGATCACGGTGCTGTCCATCGTCCTGCTCGGGCTCGGCGCCCTGGTGTCCTGGACGACGAATGTGGCCGAGATCGCGCCTGCCGTCGCCAAGTTGGGTCGCCCGTTGCGGCGGCTGCGGGTGCCCGTCGACGACTGGGCGGTCGCGCTGGCGCTGGCGCTGCGCGCGTTCCCGATGCTGATCGACGAGTTCCGCATCCTGTTCGCCGCGCGCAGGCTGCGCCCGCGCGAGGACGCCCGACACGCCCGCCGCCACCGGTGGTCGGCTGAGCTCGTCGACCTGCTGGCAGCCGCGATCACCGTGGCGTTGCGGCGCGCCGACGAGATGGGTGATGCGATCACGGCGAGGGGCGGTGCGGGGCAGATCTCGACGCTGCCGTCCCGGCCGAAATGGCCTGACGCGGTGGCCTTCGCGATCGTGCTGGCGTTGTGCGGCCTGTCGATGTACGTCGAGCTGTTCAGCCCGCTCGCGACGAGCTAGCGGTCGGCGCGTGTAGCAGAAGCCAGGCTTAGATCATGGCGCGTAGTGGTCCCGGCGCGTCGATGCCCATCGTGGTCAAGGCCGTGGAGTGATAGATCATGCCGGGGGTGTGAATGGCGTGCCCCAGTCCAACGTGGGCGTCGCGCCAGAACCGTTGCAGGGGATTGGTCTTGCGCGCAGCGTTACCGCCGGAGCGTGCGAAGATCTCGTCGACTGCGGATACGGCGCGCCATGCGGAGCGGATTTGGTTACGCCGCACCAGTGAACGGTCTTCGAACGTGATGAGGCGACCGGCGTCTGCGAGGTCGTAGAGTCTGCTGATCCCGTCGAGCAGTTGTAGTCGCGACGCGGCGATCTCGGAGGCGGCCTCTGAGATCGCCTACAGCACGTACGGGTCATCTTTGATCTTGGTGCCCGTGGCGCTCACCCGATTCCGTTGGTAATCAAGATGAGCCGCCAGCGCACCCTCGGTGATACCAATGACTGCCGCGGTGATTCCGAGGGGGAACATCGCCCAGAACGGAAGCATGTAGAGCGTTTCGCTGCGGCCGGCTTCCTCTGCGATCTCGGCCCCGGAGGCCACCCGCTCGGAGTCCATCGTGCGGTAGGCCGGAATGAACGCCCCGTCGACGATGATGTCCTTGCTGCCCGTACCCGAGAGGCCGATGACGTCCCAGGAGTCCTCGACGATCGTGTAGTCCGTGCGAGGCAGTACGACGTGGAGGACCTTTACCGGCTGGGTGGGCTTGCCGTCGGCGGCGCCGACGAGTGCGCCGAGGAAGATCCAGTCGCAGTGGTCGGTGCCGGATGAGAAATTCCACTTGCCATTGAGAACGTAGCCACCGTCGGTCGGCGTGGCGATGCCTTGCGCGGCGTACGGGGAGGCGATCCAGGTGTCCGGATCCTCGTCCCACACTTCGCTCTGTAGTCGCCGGTCCATCAGCGCCATCTCCCACGGGTGCACACCACCGACGCCGCACACCCAGCCCGTGGAGCCGCAGACCTGTGCGACCGCCATGACCGCTTCGGCAAAGTCGCGGGGGTGAGCTGCATACCCGCCGAAGTCGGTCGGTTGCAGCATCCGCATGACCCCGGCCTGACGAATCAGCGACACACTCTGGTCGCAGAGCTTGCCGAGACGTTCGGATTCGTCGGCGGTCGATGCCAGCTGCGCGGCGATCCGCTCGAAGCGATCAAGAACTGCGTGCGCCATGGCGTGGCCCTCCTGGGGTGGGGTGTAGATGGCGGGACCTGGTGTGTCGATCAGGGTGGTTGCCACCGTAACCCTGACTTGACCATCCGGTCAATCCATATGGTCAATCCATTTGTGCAACTCGATGGAGGCGGTTAACCTGCACGTATGGGCAACCGTGAGGACTTACTGCGGGGCGCGAAGCAGTGCCTGGTCGAACGTGGTTGGTCGAACACGACCGTGCGCGACATCGCCGCCAGCGCCGGCGTGAGTCATGCGGCCATCGGTTACCACTTCGGCAGCCGTGAACGCCTTCTCGTCGAGGCACTCATTGAGGAACTCGACGAACTGGACTCGCGGATGGCGCCGGACGGGCAGTCAGCTGCGCCCGCCGATCGGTGGCGGGCACTGATCGACTCCTTCGCGACCGACAAGGCGCTGTGGACATCACAACTCGAAGCGATCGTGGCGGCCCAACGCAATGACGAGCTACGAACACGTCTGGCCGAGGGCCAACGGCGCGCCCGCGCCGACATGGGCGGCTCGATCGCACTGGCGATCCTGATCGGATTGATGATCCAATCGCTGATCGATCCAGACGGCGCACCGACAGCCACCCAGGCGATCACCGAGATGCGCGAGCTGGCGAACACCCCGCCGAGATCACGCTCATGAACGAATCCGGCCGCGACGCGCGCTGCCACCCCCTACTCGTAGGCACCTAGCGTTCGGAGGCCGCATTGGCCGCCGACTGCGCGGCGGCCAGGCTGTCGGCCACGTCGCGACGACCGAGGAACATCTCGTCGAAATAAGGCTTGAACGCCTGGTACCCCGCGGCGAAGCCGGGGCCGCCCGGCGCCGGGATGCGGGGTCCGTCCAGCACCTTGAAGAACGGGGTGACGTCGACGCCGCGGGCCGCCCAGTACGCGAAGTAGGTGGGTTGGGCCGCGATCACCGCCGGGATTGCCGCGCCGTTGGCGCCGAGGTACCAGTTGCCACGCGAGCTGCCCATCCAGGCCAACACCTCCCGCACCGCCTCGGGGTGCTTGGTGGCCGAATTGCCTGCGGCGGCAATGCCGTTGGTGACACTCACCCGACCCGTCGGGCCGACCGGCAGCATCGTCACACCCCACCGGAACCGGGCCTGATCGGCGATCGCGGCCAGGTTGTAGGTACCCGACTGGAACAGTGCCATCTTTCCGGAGAGGAACTGGTTGCGGGAGAAGTCGCCGTTGTCGTTGGTGTCGGACGCCGGGGGAGCGACGTGGTCGTCGTTGACGAGTCCGACCAGATACTCGAATGCCTGCACCGCCGCCGCGTTGTCGAACGCGAACCGGTCGCCGTCCTGGAACACCCCGCCCGCCGAACCGACGTAGTTCAGGTAGATGCCCTGCAAGTCGTTGGCCGCGTTGTAACCCCACTGCCGGACTCGGCCCGGATCGAAACCCGGAGTGCCGGCCCGGTTCCCGTCGGCGTCGACGGTGAGGCGGGCCAGCAGCCCTCGGAGCGTGTCGCCATTGCCCGGCGACCAGCGCAACCGCAGCAGTTCGGCAAGTCCGACTCGCGCGTCGTCGAGAAGTTCGGCGTTGAAGTACACCGCGATGCCCGCATCGGTGAGCTGGGGCACGCCCCACAGCACACCGCCGCGGGTGAACTGTGCGACCACCGACCGGTCCCAGGCTCGGGACGCGCCAGGTCCGAGCGTCTGCCCGATGTCCAGGAGTCTGCCAGTGTCGGCGTAGCCGGCGAAGTAGGCGTTCGACAGCCAGAACACGTCGTCGGCGCCGCCGCCCGCGACGTCGGTGCGCAGTGTGTCGAAGTAGGACTTGTAGGCCACGACGTTGACCCGCACCTCGATGTCGGGGTGTTCGCGGCTGAACTCGTCGAACGACTGCCGGTACGCCGCGGCCACCTGCTCGTCCCATAGCCGAACCGTCACCACGGTCCGACCGTCCGAGTCTCCCGTGCGGCCGAGCAGGACCGCGGCGGCCATGAGCACCGCGAAGATCAGGGCGAGCGCTGCAGTGAACCCCGTCGAGAACTTGGGTTTCACTTGATCCCCGTCACCACGATCGACGAGACGATGTGACGCCCCAGCGCGACGAACGCCACGATCAACGGCACGATCGCGACCGTCGTCGCCGCCATCACCAGCGTCCACTGGCCGTCGTACCGCGACTGCAGGCCCGCGGTCGCGACGGTCACCACCCGCCATGCGCTGCCGCTGGTGATCACCAACGGCCACATGAAGTTGTTCCATTGCGACACAACGGTGATGAGCGCGAGTGTGACCAGGATCGGGCGGCTGGCGGGCAGCACCACGTGCACGATGACGTCCAGCGTGCTCGCACCGTCGACGCGTGCCGCCTTGATCAGATCGGCGGGGATGGTGCGGAAGTACTCGCGAAGCAGGAAGATCGCGTATGGCGAGCCGAACATGAACGGCAGCACCAACGCCCAGAACGTGTTGCGCAGACCGACCTCGGCCATCATCAGGTACAGCGGCACCACCGTGACGGTGGCGGGCACCATCAGCGTCGCGACGTACACCCAGAACAACGCGTCACGGCCCGGGAACTCCAGGCGGGCAAAGGCATACGCGGCGAGCACGGAGAACACCAGCTGCCCGAGCAGGATCACCGCGGTCATCAACGCCGTAACCACCAAGGCCCGGCCGAACCCGGCGTCGGCCAAGCCGGTGTAGTTGGCCAGCGTCGGTGGTGTGGGCAGGGACAGCGGCGACTCGGTGTTGAACTGGCGCGCGGAGGTGAACGAGGTGAGCAGGCCCAACCCGAACGGGACCAGCGTGATCACCGCTCCGACCGCCAACGCGAGGTAAACGCCCGCGTTCGAGATCGCCCGGCTAGGTGAGGTCATAGCTGATCCGCCGACGGAAGTAGAGGTGCTGGGCGATGGTGACACCGACCAGAAGTACGAAGAGCACCACCGCCATCACCGCGGCCCGCCCGACCGCCGCCGCCCCGAACGCCTCGGCGTAGATGCGGTGGGCGACCAGGTCGGAGCGCCCCTGCGGGCCGCCTCCCGTCAAGGCGTAGACGGTGTCGAAAACCTGCGCCGCACTGACGATTCCCGTGACCAGCACGAAGAACAGCGTCGGCCGCAGCATGGGCAGAGTGATGTGCCGGAACCGCTGCCAGGCAGTGGCACCGTCGGTGCGGGCCGCGTTCTGCACGTCGACGGGAATGGCCAGGATGCCGGCCAGGAAGAACAGCGTCACGTAGCCGACGTTGGTCCACACGGTCACCGCCGACACCACCGGCAACGCCAGGTCCGGATCGGTCAGCCACTCGATGCGCTGCCCCAGCACCGTGCCGACCGCACCGTCGGTGGGCGCAAGGATCCAGCGCCACAGCACGGCGATCGCGAGCGGGGAGCAGATCCACGGCAGCACATAGAGCGTGCGGAACGCGCCGGTGCCCGGCAGGCCGCGCGCCAACATCGCCGCCGCGAACAGCCCCAGCACGGTCTGCACGGGGACCACCAACCCGATGAACAGCACCGTCACCACCAGCGATGTGCCGAACGACGAGTCGGTCAGCACCGAACGCCAATTGGCCAGTCCGACATACTCGATCGGCGCGAGCAGGTCCCAGCGTTGCAGGCTCAGCCAGGCCACGACGAGCATCGGCAGCAGCAGGAACGCGACTACGCCGAACAGGCTGGGCGCCAGCAGGGCATATCCCAGCGCGGCCTGCCGTGCCCGCGCGCCACGCTTCACCCAGTCATTAAAGGCCATCCCGGCCGGGGAGCAGTGATGCCACTACGGTAGAGGCGTGACAGCGCCCCGCCGTGTCGATGCCGACTTCCTCGCGCTGCCGCGCCGCGAGCTTGCTGACGCTGCGTTGTCGGCGGCCGTGACCGCCGGCGCCAGCCATGCCGACGTGCGGATCCACCGCATCACCACCGAGGTCGTGCAGTTGCGCGACGGTGAGCTGGAGACATCCGTGCTCACCCGCGAGATCGGGCTGGCGGTGCGGGTGATCGTCGACGGCACGTGGGGGTTCGCGTCGCACGCCGAGCTCGATCCCCGGGTGGCCGCCGACACCGCGCGCCGGGCCGTTCGGGTGGCCACCACGCTGGCGTCGTTGAACGCCGAGCGGATCGAGCTGGCCCCCGAGCCGGTGTACTCCGACGCAACGTGGGTGTCCGATTACCTGATCGACCCGTTCGAGGTGCCCGTCGCCGACAAGATCGCGGTGCTCGACGAGTACTCCGGGCGTCTGCTCGCCGCCGACGGCGTCGACCACGTGTCGGCGGGGCTGCAGGCGGTGAAAGAGCAGGCGTTCTACGCCGATACGTTCGGCTCGTCGATCACCCAACAACGGGTGCGGATCCAGCCGACGCTGGAGGCCATCGCGGTCGACGCGGCGGAGGGCACGTTCGACACCATGCGCACCCTGGCGCCGCCGACGGCGCGGGGATGGGAGGTCGTCGCGGGCGACGACGTGGTCGATTGGTCGACGGAGCTGGCGCAGCTGCCGTCGCTGCTGGCCGAGAAGACCAAGGCCCCCGGTGTCTCGGCGGGACCCACCGACCTGGTGATCGACCCGTCGAACCTGTGGCTGACCATCCACGAATCCATCGGCCACGCCACCGAATACGACCGCGCCATCGGTTATGAGGCCGCCTACGCGGGAACCTCGTTCGCCACCCC
>NZ_JAVRPS010000064.1:0-5207 GCF_032162105.1 Mycobacterium sp.
CGCATTCAGGTTGCGCAGCTGCTCACCGATGCGGCCGCTCAAGGTCGCCTTCCGATGACTGAGTACGAGGACCGCCTGGCCAAGGCGTACGCGGCGCAGACCTACAGCGACCTGGCCCGCCTGAGCGCGGACCTGCCTGGCACCGCGACGTCCGCCCCCGGCGCAGGCCCGAGCCGACCGGCGCCGTCCACGCTGCTGCTGGCGATCATGAGCGGCTTCGAACGCCGCGGGCGCTGGAACGTACCGAAGCGGCTGACGTCGGTCGCCCTGTTCGGCGGCGGCGTGATCGATCTGCGCTATGCCGACTTCACCTCGCCAGATGTGGAGATCCACTCGTATTCGATCTTCGGCGGCCAGACCATCCTGCTGCCACCGGAGGTGAACGTCGACGTCCGCGGCGTCGGCGTGATGGGCGCCTTCGATCACGTCGGGGAACTCGGCTCACCCGGTGCTCCGCACGTCACCATCCGGGGCTTCTCGCTGTGGGGCAGCGTCGGCATCAAACGCAAGAAGCGCAAGGCCCAGACGTAGCCATTAAACGACGATCGGCCCTTCCGCGAGGGAGGGGCCGATCTTTCTGTCCTTGGCTAGCTGGTTCCGCCGCTGGCGGCCGGTGCTTTGGCCGCGGGTGCGCTTGCCCCAGCGATGGCCCCGGAGATGGCCTGGGCCACCTGGCCGAATACATCGGACCCGCCGAAGGTCATTCCGCCACCGCCCCCTTGGCCGGGCAGAATGATCGGGTCGACAACGACCTTATTTCCCTTTGAAAGGTCTGTGGCGCCGTTGGGTGACTTGCCGGTCGTGCCGCTGGTGCCGGTCGTGCCGGAAGCGGCGGGCGCGGATGCGGGCGCTGCAGTCGCAGGTGCCGAGTCCGGCGCGGGGGCCGACACCGGCACGGGCGCTGGCGCCTTAACGGGCACGACCGAGGGTGCAACGACAGGCGACGTCACCGGCAGGGTCACAATAGGCGCCGTCCCCGGCACGGTCACAGGCGACGACGCGGGCGGGGTGACGGGCGACGACGCGGGTGCGATCGCGGGCAATGGCAATGCCGCGGGAACTAACCCTGAAATAGCGGGAAGTACCCCAGAAACAACTGCGGGTGAGCTAACCGGTGGGGTTACGCCCGGGCTTGTCGGCGACGTGCCACCCGTGGTGACTAGCCGCAAAGACGGCAGGGGGTCTCAACGCCGCCGTCGCGACCGCAGATAGTCGCCGACCACCGCGGCGCCGAGGCCGTCCAGTTCGGGCACCACGACCCGTCCCTCCACCCGCCGGGCCACCTGGTCGATGAACCGAGCCAGACCGGGGTCGCTACCCAGCCGGAAGATGGTCACCTGCGCACCCAACCGGGCAACGTCGTCGAATCCCTTCACGGTGTGCGCGATGGTCCGTGGATGTGGCGGGTAGTCGAAGAAGACCGACGTGCCGTCCCCGTCGCCGTAGTCCTCGAGGTGCGCGGTCGGCTCACCATCGGTGACGACGAGCACCACCGGCTGGGCCATCGGGTGGCGGCGCATATGCCGGCCCGCCAAGGCCAGCGCGTGGTGCAGGTTGGTGCCCTGCTCGTAGACGCCCTCCAGCCCGGCCAACTCTCCTGCCGTCACCGTCCGCGCGTACCGACCGAACGCGATGATCTGCAGCGAGTCGGAGCGGAACCGGGTGCTGACGAGGTGGTTGAGCGCCAGCGCCGTCCGCTTCATCGGCAGCCACCGGTTCTCCATCACCATCGAGAACGACGTGTCGACGAGCAGCGCCACGACGGCCTGGGTGCGTGTCTCGGTCTCGGAGATCTCGACGTCGTCCACCGTGATCCGCAGCGGGAGCTCCGCAACGCCCGTGCCTGCCTGCCGCAACACCGCGTTGGTGAGCGTCCTCGTGACGTTCCACGGTTCGGTGTCGCCGAACTGCCACGGTCGGGTCGCCCCGGTGAGCTCCCCGGCCGCACCCGCGCGACGAGTGTCACGTTCGCCGTGGCGGCCCGACAGTCGTTGCGCAACGTCGCGCAGGGCGGCCTGACCGAGCTGCCGCATGGCCTTGGGCGAGAGTCGCCACTGACCGTCGGAGCCGCGGTCCAGGAAACCTTGGTTCATTAGCGTGCGTTCGAGTTCGGCCAGCGTCCTGGCGTCCACCGCCGCGTCCTCGCCGAGTTGGCGGGCCAGCATGTCCAGATCGACGTCGTCCATCGTGGCACCGGCGTAGCTCTGCGACAGTTGCTCGGCAAGTTGCTCGAGCTCACCGATGTCGGCCAGTGCCTGAGCACCCTCCCCCATGCCGAGCGGGTCGTCGCCCGAAAACCGTTCCGCGCCCGACCAATCCTCGCCCGGCCGCGCGGCCTGCAGGTGCGAGTCGAGGCGACCGAGAGCGTTCATCAGCGAGGGCGATCCGAACGCCTGCTGCGCCAACGAGTCCAACTCGGCCCGCTGATCGGCCGACAGGCTGTTGCGGAACCGCTGCGCCGCGGCGGCTCGCTTGGCCAGCGAGTCGAGGAGCTCGTCGATGTTCTGCGGGTTCTCCGGGAAGAACTCGCCGTGCTTGTTCATGAAGTCCTGAAAATCTTGGGGTGTGTCGCTCCCCTGGGAGTGCTTGTCCAACAGGTCGTTCAGGTCGTCGAGCATGTCGTTGACGCGCTGGCGGTCCTCGTCGGTGGCGTTCTCCAGCGCCTGCTTCATGCCGGCGAACCGCTGGTCGAGCATCTCGCGACCCATCAGGTCCTTGATCTGCTCGTACTTCTGTGCAGCCTCGCTGCTGCGCCAGTCGTAGTCGGAGAGTTCCTGGACGGCCTTTGCGGGCGACGGCGACAGCGACTCCAGCTGCAGTTCGCCGAACCGGGCGTCGTCGTCGAGGGCGCGGGCCAACTCCTTGCGCTCGGCCAGCACGGCCTCGTCGAGCAGTTTCTTGATCTCGGCGAGAGTGCCGTCGAGGTTGTTGCGCTGCAACAGTTCCCGACGCTTGCGGTTGGCTTCGGCGGCCAGCCGGTCGGCGCCGGTCATGTTCGGGGTACCGCGCCGCATCAGTTCGGACAGTGCCCGCCTCGGCGAGCTGCCCTCCATGACGTCTTGGCCGATCTGTTCGAGCGCCTCGCGCAGATCGACAGGCGGTGCCAGCGGGTCGGGCCCGCCGCTGTAGCTGGAATATCTCGAGGTACGCGCGGAGCGCTGTTTAGCCATATACGGTTTCGCCTTCGCCGGACACCTTGTCGATGCGCTTGGCCAGATACAGCGCCTCGAGCGCCAGTTCGACGGCGGCGGCGCGTTCGCCGTCGGTCTGCGCGCCGAGGCGCTCGGCGATGGCATCGAGGACGGGCAGGTCGGGCAGCGCCGCGAGGACGTCCTTGGCCGAGACGCGTTCGCCGGTGGTGACGGGCGAACCCTCCTCGACGGCGACGACCAACGTACCCACGTCGATGCCGCCGAGCAGCCGTTGCGCCGTGTCGGCGGTGGCCCGCCGCAACAGATGCTCGAGCACGGCCTGCTCGCGCCCCTCCTCACCGGATTCGAACTCCAGCTTGCCGCGCAGCACGTCGATCACGGTGGCGAGATCCACCACGCGCGCCACCGGTTCGTCCTCGCCGAGGATCGTCGAACGGTGCCGTGCCGCCGCGGCGACGGTCTCGGCTGCCGCGATGGCGAACCGGGCGGACACACCGGAGCGCTGATCGACCGACTGCGATTCGCGCAGGTTCCTGGCGAACCGCCCCAATATCTGCAGCAGGTACTCGGGCACCGCCGCGGCCAGGTGCGCCTCCTGGTCGATGACGCTGACCTCGGCCTCGAGCTGCAACGGGTAGTGGGTGCGGATCTCGGCGCCGAACCGGTCCTTGAGCGGTGTGATGATCCGGCCGCGGTTGGTGTAGTCCTCGGGGTTGGCGCTGGCCACGACGAGTACGTCGAGCGGCAGGCGCAACGTGTAGCCGCGCACCTGGATGTCGCGCTCCTCCATCACGTTGAGCATCGACACCTGGATGCGCTCGGCGAGGTCGGGCAGTTCGTTGATGGCGACGATGCCGCGGTGCGCGCGTGGGATCAGTCCGTAGGCGATGGTCTCGGGGTCGCCAAGGCTGCGGCCCTCGGCGACCTTGATCGGGTCGATGTCACCGACCAGGTCCGCGACGCTGGTGTCCGGCGTCGCAAGCTTCTCGTTGTAGCGCTCGCTGCGGTGGCGCCACGCCACCGGCAGGTCGTCGCCGGAATCGGCGGCGCGACGGATCGACTCGGGGGTGATGGGCGTGTACGGATGCTCGTTGAGCTCGGACCCCGCGATCACGGGCGTCCACTCGTCGAACAGACCGGTCAGCGCGCGCAGTAGCCGGGTCTTGCCCTGCCCGCGCTCCCCGAGGAGGACCAGGTCGTGCCCCGCGATCAGCGCGCGCTCCAGCTGGGGCAGGACGGTGTCCTCGAAGCCGAAGATGCCCGGCCATACGTCGCGGCCGTCGGCCAGCGCGGCCAGGAGGTTCTCGCGGATTTCCTCCTTGACGCTCCGCTCGCGGTGGCCGGAGGCGCGGAGCTCGCCGAGGGTGCGCGGGAGATCGTTGGGTGATGTCACCACTCCACGCTACGACGGTCACCACGGTCGGGCATCCGCTCCCAGCTCATAGCGAAAGCACGAGTTGGTCGGCGCATTTGGGAATACGGGCGTAGGCGCTGGTCGAGGGCCTTTCGGGCGGTTCATGCCGCTCAGGTCAGGACCCGACCTTGATCGACACCGCCGTCGTCTGGGTCTGGGCAGGCGTCCTGCCTGCCGTTGGCGAGCGTCTTCGGCTTCAACGTGAACGGCGGCGGCTCGGATGCCAGGCCGGAAAGACCGAAGTCGCTGTCGTTGGCGATCGTCAGCGTGTTTCCGCCGTCCGGGGTGGCCAGGCCCTCGACCTTGTCGTGACCGAAGAAGTCGCCCTTGGCGTTGAGCTCGGTCAACAAGCCGCCCAAATCCAACTTGAGCGTCTTCGACGCCATCGTGATGCCCTTGGCCCTCAACGCCGCGATGGCCTCGGTATCGGTGGTCACCCCGACGGCCGTCTCGATGGGCTTCCCGCCCACCTGCAGTCCGCCCGCGTCGGCGCTGTAAGTCGTGCCCGGCACCGACGCCCTTGGCCCGACGTCGGTCGCCACGGCGATGTCGGCGACGTAGACCTTCTTGTCGGCGCCGGGCTGCAGCTTGCCGTCGCGTTCGTCGACGAGAAACGTGGTGTTGGTCAGCGCGGTAATCTC
>NZ_JAVRPS010000065.1:0-19920 GCF_032162105.1 Mycobacterium sp.
GCGCCAGTCGGTGATGTGCTTCCACTGCGGGTCGGCGAAGAACGGCTCCGGCGGTACGTACAGCGTGTTGGCGTAGTTGAGCGAGCCGCCGCCAACGCCAGCGCCCGCCAGGATCATCACGTTGCGCAGAAGGTGGATGCGCTGGATCCCGTACATGCCCAGCTTGGGCATCCACAGGAACTTGCGCAGGTTCCACGACGTCTTGGCGAACTCCTCGTCGGCAAACCGCCTGCCCGCTTCGAGGACGCCAACGCGATAGCCCTTCTCGGTCAGTCGCAGTGCGCTGACACTGCCCCCGAACCCCGAGCCGATGATCAGAACGTCGTAGTCAGGCTCCATCGCAAGAGTATGAACTTACCGACGGGTAACGAGCTAGCTAGGCTAGCCTAAGTCGCCCTGTTCGTGCAGAGCTACGACCCGACGGCCAGGCCGACCTTCTGGAACTCCTTGAGGTCGCAGTACCCGGCCTTGGCCATCGACCGGCGCAGGCCGCCGACCAGGTTCAGCCCGCCGAACGGATCGACGGATGGGCCGGTGAGCACCTGCTCCAGCGAAGGCCGTTCCCCAAGCGCCACCTGCAGCAGGGCGCCACGCGGCAGCGACGGGTGGGCGGCCGCGGTCGGCCAGAACCAACCGCCACCCAGGGCCTCCTCCGCGGCGGCGAGTGGCGTGCCCAGCAGCACCGCGTCAGCGCCGCACGCGATCGCCTTGGCCAACTCGCCCGAGGTGTGGATGTCGCCGTCGGCGAGTACGTGCACGTAGCGGCCGCCGGTCTCATCGAGGTACTCCCGCCGGGCCGCGGCGGCGTCGGCGATCGCGGTGGCCATCGGCACGCTGATGCCGAGCACCTCGTCGCTGGTGGTGACGCCCGCGGTCGACCCGTAGCCCACGATGACGCCCGCCGCGCCGGTGCGCATCAGGTGCAATGCGGTGCGATGGTCGAGCACGCCACCGGCGACGACGGGGACGTCGAGCTCGGAGATGAACGTCTTCAAATTAAGCGGCTCACCGTCTTGAGCGACGCGCTCTGCCGAGATGATCGTGCCCTGGATGATCAGCAGATCGATGCCTGCCGCGACCAGCGCCGGCGTCAGGGCCTGCGCATTCTGGGGACTGACCCGCACGGCAGTGGTGACGCCCGCGTCGCGGATGCGCGCCACCGCTGCACCCACCAGTTCCGGGTTCAACGGTGCGGAATGAAGCTGCTGCAGCAGACGGATGGCTGACGACGGGTCCGGCTCCTTGGCGGCCACCTCCAATACCTGGGCGATCTTGGCCTCGACGTCGACATGCCTGCCGATCAGGCCCTCACCGTTGAGCACACCCAGCCCGCCGAGCCTGCCCAGTTCGATGGCGAACTCCGGCGACACCAGGGCGTCGGTGGGGTGGGCGACGACGGGGATGTCGAAGCGGTACGCGTCGAGCTGCCAGGTCGTCGACACGTCCTGCGACGAGCGCGTCCGCCGCGACGGCACGATGTTGATGTCGGCGAGCTCGTAGGTGCGACGAGCAGTTCGGCCCATGCCGATCTCGACCAAGTCACGCATGCGTGTGGATCCCCCGGGTTCTCAGCGAGCGTAGTAGTTGGGCGCTTCGGCGGTCATGGTGATGTCGTGCGGATGACTCTCCTTGAGGCCCGCCGCAGTGATCTGCACGAACTGCGCCTGCTGGAGATGCTCGATGGTGGCCGAACCGGTGTAGCCCATCGCCGCCCGCAGGCCACCCGTCAGCTGATGGATGACGGTCGACAGCGGACCGCGGAACGGCACCCGGCCCTCGATGCCCTCTGGCACCAGCTTGTCCTCGCTGAGCACGTCGTCCTGGAAGTAGCGGTCCTTCGAGTAGGACTTGCCGGCGGCACCCCCAGCGCCGCGGCCCTGCATGGCACCAAGCGAACCCATGCCGCGGTAGCTCTTGAACTGCTTGCCGTTGACGAAGATCAGTTCGCCAGGCGCCTCGGCGGTGCCGGCCAGCAACGACCCCAGCATCGCCGTCGACGCACCGGCCGCCAGCGCCTTGGCGATGTCGCCCGAGTACTGCAGGCCACCGTCGGCGATCACCGGGACGCCCGACGGCGCACACGCGGCGACGGCCTCCAGGATGGCGGTGATCTGCGGGGCGCCGACGCCTGCGACCACCCGCGTGGTGCAGATGGAACCCGGGCCGACGCCAACCTTCACGGCATCCGCACCCGCATCGACCAGCGCGGAGGCAGCGGCACGGGTGGCGATGTTTCCGCCGATCACCTCGACGCGATCGCCGACCACGGTCTTGAGCCAGTGGACCATGTCGAGGACGCCGCGGTTGTGGGCGTGCGCGGTGTCGACGATCAGCACGTCGACGCCCGCGTCGACGAGCGTCATCGCCCGTTCGCGGGCGTCGCCACCGACACCGACCGCGGCACCGACCAGCAGCCTGCCGTCGCTGTCCTTGGTGGCCAGCGGAAACTGCTCGGTCTTGACGAAGTCCTTGACGGTGATCAGGCCGGTCAGCTTGCCGTGGCCGTCGACGATCGGGAGCTTCTCGATCTTGTTGCGCCGCAACAGACCCAGCGCGGCGTCGGCGGTGACGCCGGCCTGTGCGGTGATCAGCGGCGCCTTGGTCATCACCTCGGCGACGGGCTTGCTCATGTCGACTTCGAAGCGCATGTCGCGGTTGGTGATGATCCCCACCAACGAGCCGAGCGCATCCACGACCGGCAGGCCGGAGATCCGGAACCGCGCGCACATCGCGTCGACCTCGGCCAGCGTGTTGTCCGGCGAGCAGGTGACCGGGTCGGTGACCATGCCTGCCTCGGACCGCTTCACCGTCTCGACCTGTCCGGCCTGCTCGGCGGCTGGCAGATTTCGGTGCAGCACGCCCATGCCACCGGCGCGCGCCATGGCGATGGCCATCCGCGACTCGGTGACGGTGTCCATCGCCGAGCTGACCAGCGGCACCCGCAACCGGATGCGCTTGGTCAGCTGGCTGGAGGTATCGGCGTTGGCGGGCACCACATCGGAGGCGGCGGGCAGCAACAGGACGTCGTCGAAGGTAAGCCCGAGCATCGCGATCTTGGTCGGATCGTCTCCGCCGGTCGGCACCGGAACGGCGATGGGAAGGCTGCTTTCAGCGATCGACATGGGTGAGGCCTCCAGACGGCGCAGAACTAAATACCCATCTTATCGGGACTGCCGACGGTGGCCGGCCTCACACGACGTTCGGAGCTGGATGTTCGGCGTGGACGGCTGGCGCGATGACGTCGGTGCTGCGTAATGTGGAAGCGTGCGCGACCACCTGCCGCCGGGTTTGCCGCCCGACCCGTTCGCCGACGACCCCTGCGACCCTTCCGCAGCGCTCGACGCCATCGAACCGGGCCAGCCGCTGGATCCGCAGGAACGCGTCGCCGTCGAGGCGGATCTCGCCGACTTGGCGGTGTACGAGGCGCTGTTGGCGCACAAGGGAATTCGTGGTCTGGTGGTGTGCTGTGACGAGTGCCAGCAGGACCACTACCACGACTGGGACATGTTGCGTGCGAACCTGCTGCAACTGCTGGTCGATGGTACGGTGCGGCCGCACGAACCGGCCTACGATCCGGAACCCGACGCCTACGTGACCTGGGATTACTGCCGCGGATACGCCGACGCTTCGCTGAACGAAGCGGCGTCGGAATCCGACGGATATCGCTGAACGCTTAATTCGCCTCAGTTGCCGTTGCGAGCAGGCGGCGCGACGGTCGTCGTCACCACTTGTTCGGGTTCCTGCGGCGGTGCAGGCGCTTCCGACGGCGGGGCGGACTCAACCGGCGCTTCGGCCTGCTTGGGCGGGCTGGGCGCAACCACCGCAGGCGGCGCCTGGACGGTCGTCGGGGTGGCCGCGATGCGTGGCTGCGAGACGGGCGGTTGCACGCTCACCGGGGGCGGCACGCTCACCGGAGGCGGTGCGACGACGGCGGGCAATGCGCTCACCGAGGGTGGCACAGGCGCGGACGACGGCACTGACACCGTCGACGGCAGCAATGAGGACGGCGGCAAGGCGGCGGGCTGCCGCGAGGTCGTAGTCGTCGTGGTCGTGGTCGTGGTCGTCGGGGTGGACGTGGACGTCGGGGTGGACGTGGACGTCGGGGTGGATGTCGACGGCGAACTCGACGGCGACGAACTCGACGTTGGCGTCGTGCTGGTCACGATGACCAGGTCCGACGGCGGCGGCGACTCCGACGGTGAGGTCGGCGGCGTCTCCGACGGCGAGCTAGATGGCGAGGTCGACGAGTCCGACGGGGATGTCGATGTCGACGTCGAAGTGGACGAGGACGTCGTGGTGTCCTCGATCACCGGGACCGGCAACAGGGTCAGCGGCGACGACGGCAGCACCGGTTGCGGCTGATCGGGCGGCGGCAGCGTCGCTGCAGGATCCTGCTCGACCACCTTGAATGCCAACGCATTCCACTGCTGGACCAAGTCCTGCTTGTCTTCGACCCGATCGACGCTCTGCACCGTGGTGGACAGCGTCTCAAGCCGATCCTGCGCCTGTTGCCAGTCGCCCTGCTCGACCAGCTGCTGCACCTCGGCGAGCTGCTGCGAGGCCAGCACCACCTGGTCGTTGCGCGCCGCGGGCTGATCACCGAAGAGCATGCTCCGCACGCCGTAGAGCGTGTCGCCCGGGCCTGCGCCGTACACGGCCGCACTGAACCCACCAAGGACGAGCAGCGCCGCAGCGGCCGATCCGACGAGGGCCAACGAGGTCCGGGTGCGCTTGCGGGAGTCGAGGGCCCCGCGCAACGCGATGGCCGCATCGCGGGTCGTGACGACCGTCGTGACCGGGGTGTCGCGAATCTCGTCACGCCAGTCCGCGAGCAGGAACGCCAGTTCCGCCTCACTGGGATCGGTGGCGTACACCGGCTCGTTCGAGGCGAGGGCGTCGAGGAACCGCTCGTCGCGGCTGATGTCATTGAGCGACGGGTCTCCGCCGTTGCCGGTCCAGCGTCCGAAATCAGGCATGGTCGTGCCTCGTCGTGCCGATCTCGGCCTTCAGCCGGGCCAGCGCACGGTGCTGGGCGACCCGGACGGCGCCCGCCGTGCTGCCGACCGCTTCTGCCGTTTCCTCGGCGCTCATGCCGACTACGACGCGAAGGATGATGATCTCGCGCTGCTTCTCGGGCAGCGTGGCTAGTAGTTTGTCCATCCGGGCGGACGATTCTGCGTCGATCGCCATCTGCTCAGGGCCGGCCGCGGACGAAGCTCGGTCGGGCAGCGTGTCGGTGGCGTCGGCACGGTTTCTCCCGGCGGCGCGGTGAGCGTCGGCGACCTTGTGAGCGGCGATGCCGTATACGAAGGCCAGGAACGGTCGTCCCTGATCCTTGTAGCGCGGCAGCGCCGTGATGGCGGCCAAGCACACCTCCTGAGCCACGTCGTCTGCTGAAAGTCCACTTCGATCCGCTGTCCCGATCCTCGCCCGGCAATACCGGACGATGATCGGACGGATGGTCTCCAGCACCGTCCGGAGTGCATCTCGATCGCCTGCCACCGCCTCAGCAACGACAGAATCGAGACCATCTCCCGAACTTGTCATCGTGAGTGTTATCTCCAGTGTTACGGCTGAGGCGCACCCCAAAACGGTTGTGTCAGGTAAAGAGTAATGATCAGGGCGCCCCAACCGGCGTCAGCCGCCTGCCCACACGCCCCCTCTGCGGCGTACCGCATCGGCGGATTCGTCACGGATCTCGGTGATCCGATCCGGTGGGTGGACGGCACTGCCGACGTCGGCCAGTAGGCAGGCTAATGCCCAGCTCAGCGGCACTAAACCGAGCCGCTCGGTAACCGCAAGCGCGCCGTCGGCGACACGACGCGACGCGTCCGGATCGCCGGCGCTGCACAGCGCTGCGGCCAGCACCACATCCGACTTGACGGCGTGTCGCGCGGAGCCGGTCGACACCGCCAGCCCGGCGGCACGTTCGGCGTGGCCGAGTGCTGCGGCGCCGTCGCCGGTGAACATCGCCAACTCAGCCGACACCCAGCCGAACCGCACCGGCAATCGCCTCGGCGACGCGTCCCCGATGACCTCGCGGGCCCGCTGCAGCAGCCGTGCCGATGCCTCGAAGCGACCGATGCCGAGGGCATCGGCGGCCAGTCCGATCAACGCGTCGGCGCGCGCCTCGGCATCGGGCCCCGCCAGTGCGAGGGCGCGGCCGTCCCACGACCGCGCGTCGACGTGTCGGCCGAGCTGACGCAGAAACGATGCCCTCGTGCTCAGTGCCAGCGAAGCGAGCGATCCCGCCGCCGGCGCGCAGCCGAGGGCGTCCAGGTCGGCGAAGCCACTGGCGTATCGACCCTGACCGCCTGCGGCCACCGCACGCTGCCAGGTCTGCAGCGGCGTCGTCGTCGCGGGCAGTGGCCAGCGACCGGGATCGTCGCCGAAGGCGGCGCGGGCCAGGATGTCCATCGGATCGGGACGCTATCAATACGTCGACATCCGACGACGGGAACCCGGTACCGCCGGGCACGGGTACCAATGTGTTGCGGATTCAACATTGGTTAACAGTTGATGGTGGGCATGTTAATTCGGTATCAACTGCCTACTGAACGCTAGAAATTAGGGGCGCAACGTCGTTCGCTGCGAGCAGCGGAAACGGGACTCGTGATCATTTGGAGGCCGTTTCGTAATCACGCTTCTCGTTGCGGGAGGGTCGCAACGATGAACGTGATGTAAATTCTCCAGCTGCAGCTATGCCCTTGAGCACATGTTCGGGCTATTGACTGAATTTCGTGAGCCCTTCTACGTTGTGTGCACGAGTAGTCACTGGCGACACCGTGCTCGGATCGGTTCCACGAACCACGCCCTCTCGCTTTACGCGAAAGGGGTGCGCAGAGAGGGGTTTTCCTAATGCCACAGCCGCAGCAGCTACCCGGACCCAACGCAGACATCTGGGATTGGCAAATGCAGGGCCTTTGCCGAGGTGTCGACTCATCCATGTTCTTCCATCCCGACGGAGAGCGTGGCCGGGCCCGCGCACAGCGGGAGATGCGCGCCAAGGAGATGTGCCGGAGTTGCCCAGTCATTACACAGTGCCGCACCCACGCCCTAGGCGTCGGTGAGCCCTACGGCATCTGGGGAGGGCTGAGCGAGTCGGAGCGCGAGATGCTCCTCAAGCGGGGCATTCGCCGCACCGCCTGATTTTCGCAGCGGCAGCAGTCCGCGCATGAAACATGAACGAGGCCCATCCGGTTTCCCGGATGGGCCTCTTCGCGCGCCTCAGGCCGAGACCAACGGCTTCAGCGCCTCGCCGACCTTGGTGATGACCCCTGGCGTGTAGCCGTGGGTGGGCAGGTTGACGATCACGCCGTCGACGCCGACGTCGAGCACGTTGGTCTTGATCTGTTCTGCCACGTGCTCCGCGGTGCCGCGCACGACGCGACCGCCGGTCGCCTCGGCGACATCACGTCGGGTGTCGTGGTCGTCGAGCACAACGGTCAGCAGCGTCGAGGTTTCCAGCGTCGAGGGATCGCGCCCGGCTTCGTCGCACCGCTGCTTGAGCACGTCGACCTTGTGGCGCAGCTCTGAGATCGGGGTGATCAGGTTGAGGTGATCGGCGTATTGCGCGGCCAGCCGGAATGTCTTCCTTTCGCCGCTGCCGCCGAGCATGACCGGGATGTGGTCGCGGTAGCGAGGCTCGTTGATCGCGTTCTCGGTGCGGTAGTACTTGCCAGAGAACGTTGGCCGCTCGCCGTGCGTCATCGGGATGATGATCTGGAGCGCTTCCTCGAGTTTCTCGAATCGCTCGGTGAACGTGTCGAATTCGAAGCCCAGCTGCTGGTGCTCGAGCTCGAACCAGCCTGCACCGAGGCCGAGGATCGCCCGGCCACCGCTGACGACGTCCAGCGTCGTGATCACCTTGGCGAGCAGCGTCGGATTGCGGTAGGTATTGCCAGTCACCAGCGTCGACAGCTGGATGTTCTCGGTCGCGCTCGCCAACGCCCCGAGCGCGGTGTACGCCTCGAGCATCGGCTCGTCCGGCTCGCCAAGCGTCGGCAGTTGGTAGAAGTGGTCCATCACCAGGACCGTGTCGAAGCCGGCGGCCTCAGCCTCCTGTGCCTGCGCCACCACGGCCGGAAAGAGCTCGGCGACGGGGACGCCGTAGGAGAAGTTGGGAATCTGTAGTCCGAGACGAATGGTCACGGCTTTATTCAACAACCGGGCGGCGCGATTGGATTCCCGCGGGCCACTGCGCGCAGGGCCTCGAGCGCCGCAGCCGATTCGCTGTCCGGCTCAGCGCGATAGGTCAGCAGGTGCTGCCCGCCAGAATGCGGGATGTTGAACCTATTGCTGCTCAAATGCAAATCACCGGCCGTCGGGTGGCGCATATGAATCACGCTCGCCCGGTAACCCACGTCTGCGCGTGCCCATAGTTCGCAGAATCGCTCACTTACGGAAGATAATTCGTCGATCAGCAACCGCAGGCGCGGATCATCCGGATCGCTGGCCGCCGCTTCGCGCAACCCGCTCACGGCGACATCGGTGGCGTCATCCCAGTCCACGTAGAGGTCGCGGGCGGCAGGTTCGGTCAGCCGCCAACGCAGAAAGTTCTCGCCGGGGGCGAAACCCGGCGACAGTGCGCGAGCGAGCGAATTCGCGGCCAGCACATCCAGACATCGGTTGGCCACGATCGCAGGCATCGCAAACTGTTCGATCAGCTCAGCGCTGCCGTCGGCGGCGGTCTCGACCGTCGCGTGATCCCGACGTCCACTCGCAGGGCCGGCCAGCTGATAGAGATACTCGGTCGCCTTGACGTCGAGGCGCAACGCCCGCGCCAGCGCATCGAGGATCTGGGCGGACGGATTCTTGTCGCGGCCCTGCTCCAGTCGCAGGTAGTAGTCGGAGCTGATGCCCGCCAGCGTTGCCAACTCCTCGCGCCGCAGGCCCTGAACACGTCGCCGCGCACCCGCCACCAGGCCGACGTCCTCGGGTCGGACCTGTCCGCGCCGCGCCCGCAGGTAGTCACCGAGGGCGTTGCTGTCTGCCGCCACCCCGTCAGCCTAAGGCTGTCCCTCCCAACACCAGGGTCAATGCGGTGTCCCCTTCTCGGACACGAGGCGCCCATTGTCGATGTTGTGCCGTTTGTCGGACACCTGGAAGGAGCCGAGATGACCGAGCGACAGAACGTCGAGTTCGCCGGCGAAGACGACGTGATTCTGCGGGGCTGGTTGTTCGTGCCCGACAGCCCAGGTGCCCATCCAGCCATCACGATGGCCCACGGCTTCGCCGGCGTGAAGGAACACGGCCTGGAGCGTTTCGCCCAGGTGTTCGCCGCCGCTGGGTTCGTGGTCCTCGTGCACGACCACCGCGGCTTCGGCGCCAGCGACGGATCGCCGCGCTACGACATCGACCCATGGGTGCAGATCGCCGACTGGCGCCGCGCGATTTCCTTTCTGGAGAGCCAGCCCTTCGTCGATCCCGACCGGATCGGGTTGTGGGGCAGCAGCTATGCCGGCGGCCACGCGGTCGTGTTGGGAGCCACCGACCGGCGGCTGCGCGCGGTGGTAGCCCAGGTGCCCACCATCAGCGGGTATCAGCAGAGCCTGCGACGCGTCGCCCCCGACCAGGTCCCGGCGTTGGAGAAGGCATTCGCCGACGACGAACGCCGGCAGTTCCAGGGTGCGCCACCGGCCACCCAGGCCGTGGTCAGTGCTGACCCGTCGGTGCCTGCCGCCTATCGTGCGCCCGACGCCGTCGCGTTCTACAACCAGCCGGTCCCCGACGGAGTGTGGGACAACGTCGTCACGCTGCGCTCGACCCGTGCGGCGCGGATGTACGAGCCGGGCACCTGGATCGCCCGGGTTTCGCCGACACCCCTGCTGATGGTCGTCGGCCTGCGCGACACCATCACCCTCACCGACCTGGCGCTCGGCGCCTACGAAGCGGCTCTGCAGCCCAAGAAGCTGGTCACCATCGATGGCGGTCATTTCGACCCATACCTGAGCCGCTTCACCGAAGCCAGCGGTGCCGCGGTCGTGTGGTTCACCGAACACCTCAACACACCCGTAAACCACTTGGCACAAAGAGAATCGAAAGGGATAAGCCATGTCTGAACTGCACTACGAGGTCCTAGTCAACGACGGCGTGCGACGTCAGCGCGAGCAAACTCTGCCGGACGGCAGCCCGCTCATCTCCTCACCGATCGCCTCCACACTGATCTATGGCGATCGCGACGCCGTCCTGGTCGACCCGCCGTTCACCTACGAGCAGGTGCTACGTGTCGGCGACTGGATCGAGAGCTCCGGCAAACATCTGACCGCCGTCTACGCCACCCATGGACACGGCGACCACTGGTTCGGCACCGACCTTCTGCTGCAACGGTTTCCCGGAACGGTCCCGTATGCGACCAACGGCACGATCGCGATGATGCACCAGCAAGGCACCGTGGGCCGTGCTGAGCTGTGGGACGTCGACTTCCCCGGCCAGATACCCCCCAGCCCCGTGAGCTATCGAACCCTTCCTGTCGACGGGATCGAACTTGAAGGCCATCGGCTGCTGGCCGTCGAGGTCGGCCACACCGACACCGACGACACCACAGTGCTGCACGTTCCTTCCATCGGCCTCGTCGTCGCCGGCGACGTCGCCTACAACGGTGTACACCAATATCTGCTGGAAAGCGCCCACGGTGGGGTCGAGGCGTGGCTCACCGCCCTGGACAAGGTCGCGGCGCTGCAGCCGCGCGCCGTCGTGGCCGGCCACAAGAACAAGGACCTGCCCGACGATCCGGCCATCCTCGACCAGACACGCGACTACCTGCTGAACGCCCGCCGACTCCTCGCCGAAAAGCTCAGCCCCCGCCAATATTTCGACCAGATGATCGCGCTGTACCCGGACCGCCTCAATGTCGGCCCGGTCTGGTACACCGCCGTGGCCCTGCTACCGGAGCGAACCGGCGACTCGTCGATTCGTGACGAAGTCACGCAGTGGTTCTTCGACGACTACCTGACCACCTGGATCGGCGTCGGAGCAGGAACAATCCAGCGCGGTCCCGAATTCATCCTGGATTACTGGTCCGCGCCCCTCAGTTGGAGCGACGACCAGGGCAGCCGGTGGATTTTGGAACCGTCGGACGTGGTGGCGGTGCAACAGCAGTTGCACATCCGATTGCAGAACGAGGGTTACACCCACACGGCGGTGCCCGACCAGAAGGTGACGGTATACCACGACAACGGCGCGGCGATCGAAGTGATCTGGTCACGTCAGCGTGCCGACGGCACCGAGATCGAACGAGTGGCTGCGCATTTCGAGGTGGCGCGCGGGCCACACGGATGGCGAATTCTCGGCATTCAGGCCGCACCAACCACCAGCGACTCACTCAACACCGCATGGCCGCAAGCGAATTGAAGGGAACCACAATGATCATCGACACCGCCGACCTCGACCCCGTATCAAGCTACAAGCTTCTCATCGGCAGCGTGCTGCCCCGTGCCATCGCCTGGGTCAGCACCAGGTCTACCTCCGGAGTCGGCAACATCGCACCGGTATCGTTCTTCACCGTCGTCGGCAGATTCCCTCCGGTCCTGTCGATCACACTGCAGCCGCGCTCGGACGGGGTGACCCTCAAGGACACCTTCGTCAACATCCGCGACACCAACGAGTTCGTCGTGAACATCGCGTCGATAGGACAGGCGGACGCAGTTCATCGCTCGGCCCACGAATTCGACACCGACGTCGATGAATTCGACGCACTCGGGTTGGAAAAGGCTGCGTCCGAGGTTATTTCCGCTCCGCGTATCGCCGATGCCCCGATCTCCTTCGAGTGCGTCGTCGACCGCATCATCCCGATGCCGCCGTTGCCCGACCATGTGGTGTGGGGCCGGGTGAAGCGCATCCACGTGCGCGACGACCTGTACCTGTCCCGCGGCCGAATCGACGTCGGCGCACTCCATGCGTTCGGTCGGCTCGCCGGCGAGTACACCCTGGTCAACAACATCTTCACCACCCCGCTGCCCGACGAGCTCGTCGAAGAGGCCGGCTCGCAGCGTGCCGTCCGGCTCGACCAGCGCGACACGGATTACTCACCCATCGACACGGCCGAATGGTCGCCGTCCGGCGCAACGAAGACGGTGGCGTAATGACGAAGGTACCCAACGAGTTCCGCATCACCCGTACCCCGGCGGAGACGGCCGGTGCACCCACGGTCTTGTTGATCCACGGCTTCCTCGACGACGCGTCGGTGTGGGACGGCCTCGTCGATTCTCTGGCAGGTGAGGTCGGCGCCGTGCGCTACGACCTGCCCGGGTTCGGCACGCGCAGCGGATCGGTTGCCGAGGCGTGCGACGCGACGCTGGAGTCCCTCGCCGCCGAGGCCGGCGAGGTCCTTGCGGGAATCAGCGGACCGGCGATCGTGGTCGGCCAGAGCCTCGGCACGCAGGTCGCCGAGCTGGTCGCCGCGCAGCATTCGGACCACGTTCGCGGACTGGTGCTGCTCACGCCTGTACCGCTGGGCGGCACACAGCTGCCCGATGAGGTGGTCGCGCCGTTCGGCGCTCTCGGCGGAGACCGCGTTGCACAGCGCCGTTTGCGCGCACAGTTGTCGCCCCAACTCAGCGAGGAACAGCTCGACCGGCTCGCCGACATCGGCGCCCCCGTCGCAGCCGACGTTATCGCCCACTACGTCGACGTGTGGAACAACGGGCTGCGCAACACCCCTGAGACCAGTGCATTCGGCGGCCCAGTACTCATCATCCGTGGCGGCGCCGATGGTTTCGTCACCCAGCAAGTCGTCGATGCCATCAGCTCACGCTTCGTCGAACCCGACGTGAACGTCATCGATGAGGGCGGGCATTGGGTGCACGTCGAGTACCGCGGGTCGGTTGCGACGATGATTCTCGACTTCACCGATGCGATCGCAGGGGTGACGTCGTGAGCCGGCCGCTGGAACACGAGCTCTTCGTCACGGCGCAGATCCCACAGTCGGGACGCGGCCCGCTACCCGATGGCAGCACACGAATGTGGTCACCGATCACCTCCACGCTGATCATGGGACGCCATGACGCCGTGCTGGTCGATCCACCGCTCACCACAACGCAAGCCGCCGAGGTCGGTGATTGGATCGCGGCGTCGGGACGAAAACTGCGGCAGATCTACATCACCCACGGTCACGGCGACCACTGGTTCGGCGCAATTCCGTTGCTGCAGAGGTTCCCTGGCGTCACCGTGCTAGCGACGCAGGGAACGGCGGAACTGATGCGGGCGCAGAACGATCCACGGTTCCGTGCCGACTTCTGGGACCTGGTGTTCCCGGGACAGGTACCCGCAGGCGAGCTGACGGTGACCGTCGTCGACGAGCGCGGTTTCGACATCGACGGCGTCGCACTCGTTCCCGTCGAGGTCGGTCACACCGATACCGACGCGACCACGATGCTGCATGTGCCCGACGTGGGTCTGCTCGTCGCGGGCGACGTCGTCTACAACGGGGTGCACCAGTACCTGACGGAGTCCGGTGGCGTCACCGGGATCGACGAATGGCTCACCGCGCTCGACATCGCCGAGGCCCTGAGCCCCGCGACAGTGATTGCGGGCCACAAGGATCCACGCGCCGTCGACAACCCGTCGCAGATTCAGGCAACGCGGCGGTATTTGACCGACGCGCGCAGACTGCTCGAGTCGTCGGAATCCGCGCAGGCGTTCTATGAGGAGATGCTGCGTCTCCACCCCAACCGCATCAACCCCGGCGCGTTGTGGGGTGCGGCCATCACGCTGTTTCCAACGGCATGATCTAGACGTCGAGCGGATTGGCCTCGATACCGGCGAGTCGTGTGCCGCGGCTGCGGCGGCGAGCCGCCAGGCGACGTCGCCGAACCTTCCACGAGCTCCATTCGCCGAGCGCGACGCCGGCTGCGAGCGCGGTTCCGACCGCCAGTGCACCCAACACCGATGCGAACCCGACGGCGTGCTGGTCGTTGAGAATCGCGTAGATGCCGTGCAGCAGGGCCAGGCCCGGCAACAGGGGCACGATGCCCGCGATCGAAACGACCATGGGCGGTGCGAGTTTGCGGCGTTCCATCAGCCGGCCGACCAAGCCGATCGGCACCGCTGCGACGAACGACGCAACGACGGCACCCAAACCCGCGCCTTGAGCGAGCAGGAACGCGACGGTGCCTGCGGCACCGCCGAATGCCGCGGCTATTGCTGCGGTCCGTTCGGCATAGCAGGCCAGGGCGTAGGCCGCTGCGCTCGCCGCGCCGAACGCGACACGTGCAGGCAGCTCAGCCAGGGCAGGTGGGGCCTCCGGGCCAATGGCGACGAACGGCGCGCCGAAGCGGTTGGCGAGGTGCAGTACCAGCGCCACGCCTGCGATCGTCGCGGCCGTCATCATGAGCAATTCGAAGAAGCGGCCCGCGGCGGTGACCGGGGCACCCGAGATGACGTCGCCGACCGAGCCCACCAGCGAGAGCCCGGCGAGGAGTACGACCAGGCCGGCGGCGATGGCCACCGTCGGTTCGAAGTGCAAACCCAATTTGGGGCTCAGCCAGTAGAGCGCGAGCGGGGGCGCGGTCGCGATCGCCCCGCCGATCGCGTATCGAAAGAACAACGGCAGTCCGTGCCTGTTGAGTTGCCGGTTGACGAGATAGATCGTCATGGCGCTCAGAGCGCTGACCAAGCAAGCCAGCAGGCCTGCGCCAAGAGTTCCCGCCGTTGCGAATGCCAGCGCACCCCAGGCCAGGGTGGCGATCCAGCGCTTGTACGGGTGCGGCGCGATGATGATCGCGTCGAGTTCGTCGCGGGCTTGCGACGGCGATACCTCGTTGGCGCGGATGCGATCGGTCAGGCGGTCGACGGCCGCCAGTCGGCTGAAGTCGATCGACCGGGACTGCACGGTGTGCAGTGTGCTGGCCGCCGGCAGTGTGGGGCCACGGTAGGCAGCGACGTGAATCGTCGTATTGATGACATCGACCTCGCAACGCTCGATGCCGTACGCGGAGGTGATGGCCGTCACCTGATCCATCGTGGCGGTGGCCGGCGTTCCAGAGGCCATCAAAATGGCACCGATGGTTCCGGCCACATCGAGCACCTCACCGATCCGTGCGTCATACGACTCGTCGCGCTCGCTGAGCACCCGATCCGTTATCCGCGGCAAGCTGTCCGTCGGTGCCTCGGTTTCCCGAACGATCCGGCTCAAGACCTCGCGTTGACGTGCACGCCATGGCTGGCCCGCACGATCACGGGTCAACTGCACAGCACTTCCCTCCCTAACGACACCGACTGATTCCCTGATTCGCAACGAGCATGGGTCGACGGACGTTCCCCGTGTCACCCCGGAGCAACTGGTGTCTTCGCTCACAACGTCAGAGTAGGGACGAGGTTTGCGGCCGCGTGGGCGTTGACAGCAGCCAACGGAAACTGTTCTTCACCTAACCGTCGAGCGGGTTGGCCTTGATGCGTCCGGCAGCATTGTTGGCGATCGATGCGGCGGCAGCGCTGCCCGGCTTGCGTCTCGCCTGGTCTTCGAAGCACGCCAGGAACTCGCCACCGAATCCCAGCCTGGGATGGCGCGCGAGTATCTCCGCCCTTGCCTCCGCCGGGAACTCCTCCGGTCGCAGCCCGACAACGTCCCAGCTGGTAGCGACCTGCAAGAGGTGCGACTCGGGGTCGACGGTCGAAGAGACGTCGTCGCGCATGTGCAGCACGACGATGTCCATTGCCCTGGCCGCCCGATCAGCCGGCCAACCGGCCGCCGTCCCGAATACCCATGCCAGGTCCCCACCCGCCTCCTCGAACGGCACTCGGTGACTGTCGAATGATTCGGTGAGACCGAAGTCGTGAAGCAGCGCTGAGACGTAGTACAGCTCGTCGTCGAAGGCGATGCCGTGCGCGGCGCCGTACATCGCTCCCCACAGGTAGGAACGGACGCTGTGGTTGAGCAGCGCCGGCGAATAGAAGCGGGTAGCCACTGAAAGTGCAGCCGTCGCCGCTTGCGTCTGCGGAAACATACTCATTCTGTCTTCCTCTCTCCGGCAATGATTTTCGTCACCTGCCGTCTCCGTCCATGACGCGAATGCGTAACGCCGAACTCTTCGAAGATCTGCCGCAGTCCTTCGCTCAGCTCGACTCCGAATACTTGAAGCTCCGTCCACGGCGGCTCCTCGGCGAAGTGACCACAATGATGCTCATCGACCTCTCCGAGGATCGTTGCGCAGATCTGCTCGGGAGTGTCTTCGTCACCGGCGACGAACGACGTGATCCCACCCGTGTCGGATTCCCCATCGACGAATCGCGGTTCGGTCCGCGCCAGAATTCGCGGATATAGGGCGTATTGCCCGGTGAGTCGACAGTCCAGACGTGGAAGGCTCGAGCAAGGCGGGCAACTCGCGGACCGAAATTCCTGTCGACGACGAGTCCGACCTTGGTTCGAGTCTGAGACATGATCCGGCACTCCGCATTCGTGGCGTGGACCTTAGCCAACCATGGGCAGCGTAGTCGGTTGAGATATGGAGCTGCCCCGTATTCGCAACCGTAGCCCGTCGACGAAAACACCCCTGCTCGTAAGAACCGGGGTGTCTCCGTTTGTGCTGCTAGTGAGAGTGGCCGTGATGGCCGCCGCAGTGGTCCGGCTCCTCGGGCCGGCTTGTCCACCACCGCGATCTCGGTAGTCCGGAATGTAAGCCGGGCAGTCGTGTTCACCTCAGTTGTAGTCCTCCGGCCATCGGAAGCCGAGCGCGCGAATTTCCTCGGAGGTCGAGCGTCGAAAGTCGAAATACCCCGTCGTGCTGCAACTCTGACAGGTTTGCTCATTGCCGATTGACCCGATGACGGGACCGCACTGCCGCCCGGAGATGCCAAAAACCTCGCCGATCTCACCACAAATGAGAACCACGAGCCCGCAAGATGGGCAGGTGCTGAACTCCTGCGTGCCCTGATTGCAGCAAGGACAGCTTGCGTTCAAAAACCAGGCGGGGGGATGGATCTCCATGAGTCGCAACCTAACATCGCGGCGGCACGCCGTTTGTGATCAACCACCTTGCCGTGCAAAAACGAAGCACCCCTGGCCTTTTGACCGGGGGTGCTTCGTCGTTCAGTGGAACTAGTGCGCGTGACCGTGACCGCCGTGGCCGTGGTCCGGCTCCTCGGCCGGCTTGTCCACGATCGCGGTCTCGGTGGTGAGGATCATCCGCGCCACGGATGCCGCGTTGAGCACCGCCGAGCGGGTGACCTTGACCGGATCGACGACGCCGTCGGCGAGCAGGTCACCGTACGTCAGCGTGGCGGCATTGAAGCCATGCCCATTGGGCAGCTCCGACACCTTGTTCACCACCACCGAGCCGTCCAGCCCGGCATTGGTGGCGATCCAGTACAGCGGAGCCGACAGCGCGGAGGAGAAGACGTCGACACCGACTGCCTCGTCGCCCTTGACCGATGCACGAACCGACTTGAGCGCCGACCGGGCCTGCACCAGGGCGGCACCGCCGCCGGGAATGATGCCCTCCTCGACCGCGGCCTTCGCGGCTGAGACGGCGTCCTCGACGGCCTCCTTGCGCTTCTTCAGGTCGGTCTCGGTGGCCGCACCGACCTTGATCACCGCGACGCCGCCGGACAGCTTGGCCAGCCGCTCCTCGAGCTTCTCGCGGTCCCAATCGGAGTCGGTGGCCTCGATCTCGGCCCGCAGCTGAGACTTGCGCGCCTCGATGGCGTCCTCTTTGCCGCCGCCGTCGACGAGCACCGTGCTGTCCTTGCTGACCACCACGCGCCGGGCGGTGCCAAGCACGTCAAGGCCGACCTCGCGGAGCACCAAACCGACGTCGGGGTTGACGACCTGACCGCCGGTCACGACGGCGAGGTCGTCGAGGAAGGCCTTGCGACGGTCACCGAAGAACGGTGCCTTGACGGCGACGGCCTTGAGGGTCTTGCGAATGGCGTTGACCACCAACGTCGAAAGGGCCTCGCCCTCCACGTCCTCGGCGATGATCAGCAGCGGCTTGCCCGACTCCGCGATCTTCTCCAGCAGCGGCAGCACATCGGGCAGCGAGCTGATCTTCTCGCGGTGCAGCAACACCAGCGCGTCCTCGAGCACCGCTTCCTGGGCGTCGAAGTCGGTGATGAAGTACGCCGAGATGAAGCCCTTGTCGAAGCCGACGCCGTCGGTTACCTCGAGTTCGGTGTTCAGCGTGGAGGACTCCTCCACGGTGACGACGCCGTCGTGGCCGACCTTGGTCATTGCCTCGCCGACCAGTTCGCCGACCTCTTCGTCACGCGAGGACACCGTGGCGACCTGAGCGATGGACTTCTTGTCGCTGACCGGCGTTGCGGCCGCCAGCAGCGCCTCGGACACCGCATCGGCGGCCTTGGCGATGCCAAGGCCCAGTTCGATGGGGTTGGCGCCGGCGGCCACGTTGCGGAGGCCGGCCTTGATGATCGCCTGCGCCAGCACGGTGGCGGTCGTGGTGCCGTCGCCAGCGACGTCGTTGGTCTTCGTCGCCACCGACTTGACCAGCTGCGCGCCCAGGTTCTCGAAGGGGTCTTCCAGGTCGATCTCGCGCGCGATGGTGACGCCGTCGTTCGTCACGACCGGGCCGCCGAAGGCCTTGGCCAGCACCACGTGGCGCCCGCGCGGCCCCAGCGTTATGCGGACCGCGTCGGCGAGCTTGTCGACGCCAGCTTCCATCGCCCGGCGCGCAGTCTCGTTGAACTCAACCTGCTTACTCATGAATGTACTTTCTGCCTACGTAGTCGAGACATAACGCATGCCGCCCCGGAAATCACCCGCGGGTGCGGGGATCTCCGGGGCGGACATGACTGCTTACTTGGAGACGACAGCCAGCACGTCGCGTGCCGACAGGATCAGGTACTCCTCGCCGTCGTACTTGATTTCGGTGCCGCCGTACTTGCTGTAGATGACGGTGTCGCCCTTCGACACGTCCACGGGAATCCGCTTCTCGCCATCCTCGTCCCAGCGGCCGGGGCCAACTGCGACGACGGTGCCTTCCTGCGGCTTCTCCTTGGCGGTATCGGGGATGACCAGACCGGAAGCGGTCGTGGTCTCGGCCTCATTGGCCTGTACGAGGATCTTGTCCTCGAGTGGCTTAATCTTCACGCTCGCCACGATGGAGCCCTCCACTAAGTTGATCGGGGTGCGATCCGGGCTTGTTCCCGGACTCTCACGAATTTCCAGAATTACCAGGTGTTCGGCATGCGGCCGTGCCCCCGCGTCGTCGCCGCGGGTGCCGGCGTGGGGGTTTGTCCGCCTGCCACCTAGCACTCTATACACGCGAGTGCTAGCGCTCAAGAGAGGGTCGGCGCCTACCGATCTTCGAGATATCCACAGGTCTCGTATTGGTGAGCGCGAGCGACGGCGGTGCATCGTGTCGAGGCATCGGAGTATAGTCGAACACATGTTCGAGAGAGTCGGTGACGCGGGCCTGGTCGACGTCATCGTGGCCACGGCTCGGGCCAGCGCCATCTCGGACGCCCGCAAGTACGCCGCGATCGCCGAACTCGAACGCCGCCGCAACACCGGCAAGCACGAAAAGTGGGCGTGCGACGACCGGGATGCCGCCGCCGCCGAGATCGCCGCGGCACTCAACATCGGCCACGGCCGCGCTTCCGGAGAAATGGACCTGGCCGTCACCCTGCGCGACCGCCTCCCGAAAGTGGCGGCACTATTCGCCGCCGGTGCGGTGAACGGCCGCCGGGTCTGGCTGATCGATCAACGCACCCAGCTGGTCACCGACGCCGAGGCGTTGACCGCGATCGACGCCGCGATCGCCGAACGCATCACCGAATGGGGCCCACTCCCGGAATACAAACTCATCGAGTCCCTCGACCTCTGGGTCGACTCCATCGATCCCGGTGCCGTGCGCCGCACCCGCCGATCCGCCCGCAGCCGCGACTTCACCATCGGCGAGGAAAACGACTCGGGAACCACCCCGGTCTGGGGGCGGTTGATCGCCACCGACGCCGCGATACTCGGTC